>NZ_CP083952.1:6044059-6376129 GCF_006442545.2 Mesorhizobium sp. B2-1-8 | reverse complement strand
CTCGTTTGCTCCGACCAAAGTTCCAGGAAATGGGAGGTCGCCCGTAAGCTCCCTTTCGATGCCGCTCTGCATGATCGAGTTCCTTGCCTTTCTGTACCTGTTTTTCGCCGGCGATGCGCCTCCTGCATCTTCTTCCAGCGACCGTGTCTTCGCTACGATGCCCGTTGCCGCCGCCGGCAATGAACGTCGCCCACCATCCAAGGGAACCGGTGCCGGCCCATGGAAGCCAGTCCGCGTCGGGTATGTCAGGGCAATACGACACCGTCCGGCGAAAGAGCGCCGGCGCGCCGTCTACCTGCCATGTCTAGTTACGCCAGTCCCCTACCGTATCGAAAAAGAGCAAACCATACCCGTCCGCGGACTTGATCCGCGTCGCAAATCCCGCCAATTTAAGCTTGCCGCGTCAGGCTGGGTTAGGGCCAGAGGCCCGTCCCTTTCGATAGATCGACATTACCGAAATCGCTGTGGATAGGGCAAGGCCACGTCTAACGGATTTTTAAGGAATCTGGTTACCTCGGGCGCGTCGGAGCGCCATGCCGCAGTGGCGTATTTTGACAAAGCCATTGTGATTCAAACCCTTTTCCGACGAATATGAAAAAGCCGGGCCGGCGTGAAATTTTCTGAAATAATTCTCTTGACAGCCGGTTGTCCTCCCGTCCCTTCGGCGCGTTGTGGACAAGTTGTGGATGACTGTCGCTAACCATTTGAAAAGCTGCAGCTATTTCTGCAGGGCATGGTTTTTTAAGTCGACGCTTTTCATGCGTATCGATCATCAGTGGGCATGAATGTGCCGGCAAACCATTTCAAACTGTTGAATCTGCATTTGCAGCTGTTTTCGGCTATTCTTTTTAAGTACTTGCCGGCAAACGAAAAAACCCGGCACGATCGGCCGGGTTCGAAGAAGATCGTCCTGAGAAGGCGATGTCAGGCCGACAGCACCTTGAGGCGCTGGGCGAGACGCGACACCTTGCGTGAGGCCGTGTTCTTGTGGATCACGCCCTTGGTCGCGGCGCGCATCAATTCCGGCTCGGCTGCCTTGAAGGCGGCCTGTGCGGCAGCCTTGTCGCCCGAGGCGAGTGCCTCCTCGACCTGGCGGACGTAGGTGCGGACGCGCGAGCGGCGGTTCTTGTTGATCGCTGCGCGGCGAGCGATCTTGCGCGTTGCCTTTTTGGCCGAGGATGTGTTGGCCATGATGCCTCTCTTCTGATCTGGTCGGCGCACGCGGCGTGCCGCAGGGCGCAAAAAACAAACGGGCAGCCACGGGGCCGCCTCGGTTGGTGCGGCTTATAGTTCAGCTTTTCCGGCGCGTCAACGCCGCCTGGCGTTCTTTTTGGTCGATGCAACGGGTTTCGGTCGCTGGACCGCAATGCCCTACCGGTTGGTGAAATTCGGCTTCCGTTTTTCGGCGAACGCCGCCATGCCTTCCTTCTGGTCTTCGAGCGCGAAAAGCGAATGGAAAAGGCGGCGTTCGAAGCGCAATCCCTCGGCAAGCGTCGTCTCATAGGCCCGGTTGACGGCTTCCTTGGCCATCATCACCGACGGCAGGGAGAAATCGGCGATTTTGGCCGCCGCCTTGACCGCCTCCTGGACCAGCTCGCCGGCCGGGACGACCCGCGACACGAGGCCCGAACGTTCGGCCTCGGCGGCATCCATCATGCGTCCGGTCAGGCACATGTCCATCGCCTTCGATTTGCCGACGAACCGGGTCAGGCGTTGCGACCCACCCATGCCGGGAATGACACCGAGCGTGATCTCGGGCTGGCCGAATTTCGCGGTGTCGGCGGCAATGATGAAATCGCACATCATGGCAAGTTCGCAGCCGCCACCGAGCGCATAACCGGCCACCGCCGCGATGATCGGCTTTCGCGCCCGCGTGAACTCTTCCCAGCCGACGAAGAAGTCCTGGCTGTAGGCATCCGCATAGGAGATTGCCTGCATTTCCTTGATGTCGGCACCTGCGGCAAAGGCCTTGTCGGAACCGGTAACGACCATGGCGCCGATGCCAGTATCGGCGCAGAAAACGTTCACGGCTGCGACGAGTTCGGCAAGAATCTGGGAATTCAACGCGTTGAGCGCCTTTGGCCGGTTCAGCGTGATCAACCCGACCTTGCCGCGCCTCTCGATGATGATCGTCTCATAGGCCATTGGCTGTTCCTCCTTGCTCGACATCGGTCTAGCTCACGTCTGACACGTCCGGCAATAGAAGGTCGAGCGCCCGCTCTGCACGATCCGTTCGACATGGCCGCCGCAGCCGGGCTTCGGGCAAGGCTCGCCTTCGCGGTCGTAGACGGCGAAGGAATGCTGGAAATAACCCAGCGATCCATCGGTGTGCACGTAGTCGCGCAGCGAAGACCCGCCTGCCGCGATGGCATCTGATATGACCGAGCGGATCGCCGCGGCGAGGCGTTCGCTTTGTTCCCTGGCCTTCTTGCCCGTCCTGGCGATGGTGCCCGCCTCGCGCAGCGGTGACAGGCCGGCGCGCCAGAGTGCCTCCGAGACATATATATTGCCTAGACCGGCGATCAGCCTCTGGTCGAGAAGCGCTGCCTTGAGCGGCGACCTGCGGCCTTTCAGCAACGAGGCAAGCAGAACGCCGTCCAGCGCATTGCCGGTGGGTTCGACGCCCAGTCCGGCGAGCATCGGATGCGTCTCCGGCGGCTCTTCACCAAACAGCATGAAACCGAAGCGGCGCGGGTCGTTGAAGATCACAAGTGACCGCCCGCCGGACGCGGAAACGACATGGAACACGACATGATCGTGCGCCGCGCTCTTCGAGCGTTCATGGTGGAACACGCCCGGTGTCTCGCCGTCGTCGCCGGTCTCGATGCGAAAGGAGCCGGACATGCCGAGATGGCAGATCAGCACCGGACCGCCCTGAATATGCATGGTCAGGTATTTGGCCCGCCGTCCAAGCGCCGTGATCGTCCTGCCGGTCAGCCGCTCCGAAAACCGATCGGGGAAGGGGAAGCGCAGATCGGGCCGTCTCATCTCGACCTTGGCCAGATGGGCACCTTCCAGGACCGGCTGCAGACCGCGCCGGACCGTTTCGACTTCGGGTAGCTCAGGCATGGCCGCCAATCGAGGCATGGAAGGATATGCCGTTGCGGCCGCGCCTCAGCGCGAGATGTTCGGCAACCGTCTCGCCGATATCGGCGAATGTCGCCCTAAGCCCTATGTCGCCGCCTTTGAGGCCAGGTCCAGTGCCGATGACCGGAATGCGTTCGCGGGTATGATCGGTGCCGCGCCAGGTCGGATCGTTGCCATGATCGGCGGTCAGGATGAGAAGGTCGCCCTGCTTCAGCTTCGCAAATGCCTCCGGAAGCCTCCGGTCGAAGGCCTCGAGCGCGGCGGCATAACCGGCGACGTCGCGGCGATGGCCGAATTCGGTATCGAAATCGACGAAATTGGCGAAGACGAGGTCGCCGTCGCCGGCCTCGTCCATGGCGAGCAGCGCCTGATCGAACATGGCCATGTTGCCCGCAGCCTTGCGGACTTGCGAGATCCCGCGATGAGCGAAGATGTCGCCGATCTTGCCGACGGCGATGACGCGGCTGCCGCGCGCCGTCACCCGGTCGAGCAATGTCGGCTCGGGTGGCGGCACGGCGTAGTCGCGGCGGTTGTACGTCCGCTCGAAGGTGGCTGATGTCTCGCCGACGAACGGACGTGCGATCACCCGTCCGATCCTCAGCGGGTCGACCAGCCGGCGCACCACCTGGCAGAATTCATAGAGCCGCTGCAGACCGAAATGGGTCTCATGTGCGGCGATCTGCAGGACGGAATCGACCGACGTGTAGCAAATCGGCTTGCCGGTGCGGATGTGTTCCTCGCCGAAGCGCTCGATGATCTCGGTCCCTGGAGCATGGCAATTGCCGAGGATGCCGGGCACCTTGCCCTCGCGGATGATCGCCTCGGTCAGGTCGGCCGGAAAGGCGGGAACCGTGTCGGGGAAATAGCCCCAGTCGAAGCGCACCGGCAGGCCTGCGATCTCCCAGTGGCCGGAGGGCGTGTCCTTGCCGGTCGAAATCTCTTGCGCCGCGCCATGGAAGGCATTGGCGAGCAGGTCCGTCCCGAAATGCGTAAAACCCAGTGCTGTCGCCGTCTCGGCTGCCTTGCCAAGTCCCAGCGATGCCATATGGGGGACGAACAGTGGTCCCTGACGGAGCCCTTCGCGATCCGCGCGCCCTTCCGCGCAAGCTTCGGCGATGTGCGCCAGCGTATTGGCGCCGGCGTCGCCATAGCTTTCGGCGTCGGCCGCGCCGCCGATGCCGAAGGAATCCAGGACGAAGAGAAAAGCACGCGCCATCGGGTCGTTTGTTGCCAGTGTGGACGCCCAGACATAGGGTTCCACGGCGGCCTTGGCAATTCGGAAACCAAACGGCAACGGCTTGGCGCGATAGTCAAGTCCATGTCGCCCAAAAGTGCGCAGCGGTTTTGGGACAACGAGATACAAGCACGAAAGATCAGGTGTCGAGACGAGTTGGGCATGTCCATGGACGAACAAAGGGCAAAGGCGGTTTTGTCATGAAGGTTGCGCTCAAGGCATGGATTGCCCTCATGGCTGTGAACGGCGCGTTCTGGTGTGGACCGGCATGGGCGGACTGGCGCGACGATATCGGCACATTTCGCATCGGCATCGTCGCCGAGCCTGGCGCTGGCAACACCGTTCCGGGGCTGGCGGTGTTGACGCAAGCCTTTACCAATGCACTCGGCATGAAGGTCGAATTCGTCGTTGCCCGCGATTATGCGGCACTGATCGAGGGACAGGCCAATGCGCGGATCGAATACGCCATCTATTCGGCGACCGCCTACGCCACGGCGCTGCAACGCTGCGGATGCATCGAGCCGCTCGTGGCTCCGGTCGACTCCGACGGTGCGGCCGGCATCCGCTCGGTGCTGCTGACCAGGAATGGCAAACTGCCCGGGCTGGCTGACTTGGAGACCCATCGGATCGCCATGCCGCCGCCGGACAGCGTCGGCGGTTCGCTTCTGCCCTTGGCCGGGTTGGCCGCCGAACACGTCGAGATCGCCGAAGATGCACCGTTCCTTGTCCATGCCCCCTCGGCGTCGGCGGCCGAAACCATGCTCGTCGACGGTCAAGCCGACGCCATGTTCGGCTGGGTGAAGGCAGCGGCCGACGGACAGCCGCGAGTGGCCGGGGGCACGCAGGCAAGGCTCGAGGCATCAGGCCTTTCGGCCCTTCAGGTGGTGTGGATATCGGGTCTGCTGAGATACGGTCCCCATGCAGTGCGCAGCGATCTCGATCCGGAAGCCAAGCGTCGGCTGACCGTGTTTCTCACCAACCTCAAATCGACGACGCCGGATGTCTACGATCTTCTGGAATCGAAGCATACCGGCGGCTTTATGCCTGTGGCTTCAAAGGATTATGCGACGGCGGAAGCCATCGTGCGCCTGGTGTCGGCCGATGGCGGTCGGCGATAAGGTTTTCAGCAGTCGCTGCAAGGAATCGTGGCGCTCCTGCGGGGGCGCAGATAATAGGTTTCGCCCATCGGGATCGTCGTTGTGAGAGATGGAGTCATTCCAAGCTTCTGCGGGCTGTCCGTCGTCCAGCCGATGATCGGCGTATAGTTCAGATTGCTTTCCACGCGGATCAGGAAGGTCCCGGCTACCGTGAGGGTTGCCGGAACCGTGGTAGCGGTGCCGGCGGTGGCTCCGACGCCGTTCACACCGTTGACCACCTTGCGCGACCACACCACCAGCACCCTCGGCGTGGCATCGGTGGTGACCTGTATGGCCGTGATGGTGATGTTCGGCGTCGAGCGGTTGTAGGGTTGAAGGGTTACGCTGCCGATCTTCATGATGGCATCGAGGTCCGCCTTGACGATCGTCGGCTGTTGCGTCACGAGATCGGCGACCATGCTGCCGACGCGGCTTACCTTCTTGCTCGTCTCTATGGCCTGCGAAGCCTCCATGGTCATGAAATACATGACCAGCAGGATAGGCGCGATAAGCGCGAACTCGACCGCCGCGACGCCGCGGCGATTGGACCAGAACCGGACCGATTTGCCCCAGAGCCCTGCAATTCCCAGATGTGCCCCCGCACGCATCATACTCATTGCCTTTTTTCTTGTTGTTGCTTCCGTGGTGGTCTCAATTGTCGAACGGCTCGTTCTGCCAGGTCACCGACGCGAAATGCAGGGTCTTGTTGCCTCCCATCGACTGCGCCATCAAATCGGTCATGATGGGCCATTTGTAAAAGACCCGCAGCATGTTCCTTGATTCCGCCGCACCCCGCGTGACGGTAAAGGGCACATCGGCACCGTTCTTCGTCAGCTTGATGTCACCGGCCTGAATCCTGAAGCCGGCCAGGGCCGCGTCGGCGAATGTCGTGTATTGGCGAAGATCGACGCTCAACTGATTGGGACAATCCTGGGAAACGATGATTTCCAGCTTGTCGCAGATCATGTTCTTCAAATTGTCTCCGGCGACGTCGGCGGCCGTCAACTGACCGGTGCGCAGCCGGCGCGCGACATCGTCGGTGATGTTGGCCATCACCTCCTGGCTGGCAAACGAGATGCAGCTTTCGAGGATGGCGAAAACGAGGAGCGCAAATGGCATGGCAAGCAGCGCGAACTCCAGCGCCGTACTGCCGCGCCGGTCGCGCACAAAGCGTTGAAAAGACCTGGCGCGCTCCACCTTGTGCTGACCTGTAGAGCTGAACTGCTTGCTCATGCGATGTTCCTGCCATCCCTGGACGGTGCTGACAGGTCTGTTAGCGCAAACCAATTGAGGTCCGGTTTGAATGATCGTTAAAGTCGGCGCGGGCGTTTTAACCAGGCGGTAACCTGGGCCATGGGCGCGCTCCGTGCAGCCTATTTGCTGGCGCTCATCTCGGCTTCGGACGATTTCTCCGCCTCGCTCTTGTAGGAGCTTTCGCAATAGGGCGTGCACGACATGGTCTGGACTTCCGCGCGCCGGTAAATGCGAACCGACGAGGCTGCCTGGCGGACCACGGTTACCTGTGCGTCGACGATCGGGCTGCCGTCCTGGTCGAGAACCACGAGATTGGTGACACCGAAACCCTTGCCGGTGAGCACGACCGTCGAGGCATCCTGGACGGAAGCGTCGGCGATTGCCGGGTTGCCCACGACGATCGTGTCGGCGGGGCGTGACAGTTTCACGATCTTGGCCTGATTCATGGTGACCTCGATGTCGGCGCCAGCCCTGGCGGGTGTGATCGAGCTGGCGGCGGCAAGAAGCGCGGCAATCAGGATTGAGGATCTCGGCACGGCCATCAAGGCGCTCCACGCAAGCGGACTGTTCAACGGAACATGAACGAGATTGGTGAACCAACGGTTAAGTCGGCTCGCCGCCGCCGTATATAGTGGTCGGCATGGCTGCCCCCATGGCCGGATCCGCGCAGGGGCCGCAAGCTTCCCCAAGCCCTTGCCTTTTGCGGCGTTGACCCGCGAAGCGGGATATTAGCCAGCGCTTAGTATGGAGTTAACCACGCACTTGGTTCGGGGCGGGAAAGGAATCGGTAAGGCTGTTTATTAAGCCGATCGAAAGAGCTTCTCCCTAGATTGGCAGCATCCGATCAACCATCACAGAAGTTGACGGAAGTGCTGTAACACGTGGAGTAGGAGCTCTCGAATGTCTAACCTTTTTGCACGTTTCGTGAAGGACGAATCCGGCGCGACCGCTATCGAATATGGTCTGATCGCCGCTCTCATCGCGCTCGCCATCATCACCGGCGCCGGCGCACTCGGCAATGCCATCAACGCCAAGTTCACCTCGATCGGAAGCACGCTGAACAGCAGCGGCAGCTAATCTGCTTATTGCTGATCGCTCGGATTGCATTCTGGACAGGGGCCGCCCCATGGCGGCCCCTGTCTTGTTTTACCTGTCTCGGGGGCGCAGCGGAAACGGTCGTCTTTTCACTACGGACCTCATCAATCGTTAATCGAACCAGCCTAGATTGAGTTTCTGTGGAATCCGCACAATAGGCACAATCGCCGATGCTTGAAGCCCTGATCTTCGTCGTCTTTCCGTTCTGCATGCTGTTTGCCGCGATTTCCGACATGCTGTCGATGACGATCGCCAATCGCGTGCCGGTGCTGCTTGTCGTCGTCTTCGCGCTGGTGGCGCCGCTGACGGGCATGGAATGGGCGGCCTACGGCTGGCATTTCGCCGCCGGCGCAATCGTCCTGGCCGTCACGTTCGGTCTGTTCGCCTTGGGTGGCATGGGCGGTGGCGATGCCAAGCTGCTGGCAGCCACGGCCGTTTGGATGGGGTTCAACGTAAATCTCGTCGAATATCTTGTCGCCTCGACAATCATCGGCGGCCTTCTGACAATCGCGATCCTGCTTTACCGGAAATCGCCGCTGGCGGTTTTCACCGGACGCAATCCATTCCTGCGTCATTTCGCGGAAGAGTCAGCCGGTGTTCCCTACGGGATCGCGCTGGGCCTGGGTGGCCTGCTGACCTACCCGGATTCGCCTTTGATGGTGTGGGCGCTGGCAAGGCTGGCGAGCTGAATTCATTAAATTTCTTCGGCTGACATGCCTTGCACGCCGGCTTTGCGGAGCGGCAGCCCAGCTTTTCCGCGCCTCGCGGCGCGATCCATTCTAATTTATATAAACCTTAAATTAATCACGATCGTAAGCATTGCATTAACCTTGTTTTGACGATTGCCGCTGCAAAGTCCGGCTTGGCTAGGTGGTTTGCCAAGGGCGAGGGTTCGGACAGATGCCAGCATCCCGATTGATTATTCTGAGCGTGGCGGTGGCCGCGGCGGGCGGTGCCGGCTATGTCGCGAAAAACATGGTCGCTCCGCCGCCCCAGGTCGTCGTCGATGCTGGCCCACAGGCGCCCGCGGTGTCCCTGCAGGACGTGCTTGTGCTCTCGGGCGATGTCGCAATGGGCAACGCGCTCGAGAACAACATAACCTGGCAATCCTGGCCCGCTGACGGCATCAACGCGAATTTCATCACCAAGGCCACCGCTCCCGACGCTTTGGAGAAATTGAAGGGGTCGATTGCCCGCGTGGCGATGTATGCGGGCGAGCCCGTGCGGCGCTCCAAGCTGATCGGCGAGGGACAAAGCTTCATGTCGTCCATCCTGCCTTCCGGCATGCGGGCGGTCGCAACGACGATATCGGCGGACACTTCGGCCGGCGGCTTCATTCTTCCAAACGATTTCGTCGACGTCATCATGACCCGCAGGGCCGATGCCAACAGCGGCGGCGCCGGCTTCAACACCGAGACCATCCTCAAGAATATCCGCGTCCTGGCAATCGACCAGACCATCCAGGAGGACGAGGAGGGCAAGAAGACCAAGGTGGGCCAGACAGCCACGCTGGAGCTGACGCCCAAACAGGCGGAGATCATCACCGTCGCCCAGCAGATGGCGGATCGCCTGACACTGGCGCTGCGGGCGATTACGGACACCCAGGAAAAGAATGTGGGCGAGGCCGACTATCTCGTTTCCGGCAATGGCCGCAAGGGGACAGTGAGATTGATCAAGTCGGGCGAAGTCTCCGAAGTAGGGGCAAGGAAATGAGGCTAATCGCTAAACTGCCGGCAATCGTCGCCACGGCATTCGGCCTGCTGCTCGTTGGAGCGAATGTGCAGGGCGTCGAGGCGAAGAGCACGCAGGTATCGGCTACGACAGCCACCCAGCGCGTCAAGCTCGGCCTCAACAAGTCGGTGGTCATAGACCTGCCGAGCGATGCCTATGACATTCTTGTCGCCAACCCCTCCGTTGCCGACGCGGTGACCCGCACCGCAAGGCGTATCTACCTCTTCGGCAAGGCCGTCGGCGAAACCAACATCTTCGTCTTTGGGCCGAACGGCGAACAGATCGCCAGCCTGGACCTGGCCATCGAGCGCGACGTCGCCGGCCTGGAGGATTATATCAAGCGCTTCCTTCCGACCTCGGCCGTCAAGGTGGAACTGCTGAATGACAACGTTATCCTGACCGGCACCGTCGACACGCCGCTTGACGCGAAACGCGCCGTCGACCTGGCGACGATCTTCGTCTCCGGCGGTGAAGCGACGACAGGACAATATTCGCAGACCGCTGCCGGCGGCTCGGCCCAGAGCGGCGTCGACATCAACAACCCGGACCAGCAGCGCCGTACCTCGAAAATTGTCAATCTCTTGCAGATCATCGGCGACGATCAGGTAACGCTCAAGGTGACAGTGGCCGAAGTCAGCCGTTCCGTGATGAAGCAGCTCGGCGTCAACTTGATCGGCAACGGCGGCAGCAATGGCATCAGCTATGGTGCGATCAGCGACAATTTCTCGGGATTGGGTAAGCAGCTGTCGCATTCAGGTCTCAGCATCGGCAACTCGGCACTGATGGCCTATATCAACGCCATGGAGGAGTCCGGGGTCATGAAGACGCTGGCAGAGCCGACCTTGACCGCCGTATCCGGCGAGAAGGCGACCTTCAAGGTCGGTGGCGAATACAACATGGTGACCGGGGTCTCCCAGAACGTATCCACCGACAACCAGACTGGCCTGACAACCTATTCCATCGACAAGATCGAGTATGGCATCGGCCTGGAATTCCAGCCGGTCGTGCTGTCTCCCGGCCGCATCAGCCTGAAGGTCAGAACCTCGGTTTCGGAGCCAACGACTGAAGGATCCGTGCCGCTTTCCAATGGTGTGACGAGCCCAGGTACGAATCTCCTATCGCTGCGCAAGCGCCTTGCCGATACGACGGTCGAACTGCCCTCAGGCGGTTCCATGATGATCGCCGGCTTGGTTCGCGACGATGTCAGGCAGGCCGTCAACGGCTTGCCCGGGTTGACAAAGATTCCCGTCCTTGGTGCGCTCTTCCGCAGCAGGGACTTCGTCCGCAACGAAAGCGAGCTCGTCATCATCATCACGCCCTATCTGGCTCGGCCGGTAGCACGCAATGATCTCGCCAAGCCGGACGACAATTTCAACCCGCCGAGCGACGGCGCCGGCATGTTCTTGGGCAAGGTCAATCGCGTCTACGGCACCATGCAGACCGACAGGCCCAACGGCCGCTATCACGGCGTTGTCGGCTTCATCTACAAGTGAACGGGAAAGCACACATGTCTCAGTCAGCATTGAAGGCAAGGACCATGGCGATGTGCTCCGGCCGTTCTCGGAGCCTGCGGGCGCTTCCGATCATGGCGGTGGCGCTGTCGGCTCTGCTGGCCGGTTGTGCCCAGCGCGACAGCGTTACCGTCGGCGCCATCCCCGATGACTATCGCACCAATCATCCGATCGTCATCGCGGAGAAGAACCAGAAGATCGATCTTCCTGTCGGCGCCGGCGACCGTGGCATGACCGGCTCGCAGCGCGACACGCTTCTTGGCTTCCTCGATGGCTACGACAAGAGCGCGGCTCCGGCATTGACGATCCAGGTTCCAAGCGGGTCGGCCAATGAGGTCGCCGCGACAGCGGCCGGCCGTGATTTCGCCCGGCTCGCGGTCGCCGCCGGCGTCAAGCGCAACCGGATCGTCGTGGTCCCCTATCAGGCTGGATCGAGCGAGGCATCGGCCCCCGTTCGCGTCTCTTATATCGCGGTGAGGGCACAGACCGACAAATGCGGACGCTGGCCCGCTGACCTGGTGGAAACGTCTGAGAACAAGCACTACGCCGACTTCGGCTGCTCCTACCAGAACAATCTTGCCGCCCAGATGGCCAATCCAAATGATCTTCTCGGGCCCCGCAAGCAGACCACCATCGACGCGGAAAATCGTGGTGCGGTTATAGACGTGTACCGAAGCAGGGGCATTTCGACTGAATTCCTCGGCAACTCGGAAGTGACTTACTAAGCCGCCCTCGGAAAGAAGCGACGCCACGAACAGGCCACGGAAAGAGCATGACCATGAGCAACCTTGCCTATGACGCCACCGTGGAGGGCGGTGATACCTCGCTGCAGGACGTCGCCGCGATGCAGGCATTGCGGCCGGTTCCACGTATTTCGATCCAGGCATTCTGCGAAACGGAGGGCGTTGCCAATCCGGTCCAGCGCGCCGGCGAGGACCGCCGCATGACCAAGGCGCATCTCAAGGTTCATATGGGCGGTGTTCCCACCGCCATCGAGTTCTACCAGTCGGCGCCGACACCGAACCTGATTCTGCTGGAATCACGCAGCGAACCCAAGCAACTGCTGGAGCAACTCGCCCAGCTCTCGGAATATTGCGATCCATCCTCGAAAGTGGTGGTGATCGGCCACTACAACGACGTTGGTCTCTATCGCGAACTCATCCGCTCCGGCATCTCGGAATATGTCATCGCGCCGGTGTCGATGGCCGACGTCGTCAGTGTCGTGTCGTCGATCTTCGTCGATCCGGAAGCTGAACCGCTCGGCCGCTCGGTCGCCTTCGTCGGCGCCAAGGGCGGCGTCGGTTCTTCCACGATCGCCCACAATGTCGCCTGGGCAATGTCCTCCCTGTTCAAATCCGAGGTCGTTGTGGCCGACCTCGATCTCGCCTTCGGCACCGCCAACATCAATTTCGATCAGGATCCGGCGCAGGGCATCGCCGAGGCTGTGTTCTCGCCCGAGCGCATCGACGAAGTCTATCTCGACCGGCTGCTGACCCAATGCGCCGAGCATCTGTCGCTGCTCGCGGCGCCCTCGACGCTGGATCGCGTCTACGATTTCGATCCCGATGCCTTCGTGCAACTTGTCGATACCGCGCAGCGCAGCGTGCCGCTCCTTGTGCTCGACGTGCCCCATATCTGGACCGGGTGGGCCAAGAACACGCTGGTCAAGGCCGACGAGATCGTCATCACGGCAACGCCGGAACTGGCCAATCTGCGCAACACCAAGAACCTGGTCGACATGTTGAAGCGGCTTCGCCCGAACGACCCGCCGCCGAAATTGATCATCAACCAGGCCGGCGTGCCCAAGCGGCCGGAGATATCGCCATCCGATTTCGCCGAGCCGCTCGGCCTGACACCGATGTCGGTCATCGGCTTTGATCCCGTGCTGTTCGGCAATGCCGCGAACAACGGACGCATGCTGGGCGAGATGGATGCCAAGAACCCGGTTGTGGCCACCATCAACGAAATTGCTCATGTGCTGACCGGCCGCAGCGAAATCCGGGCGAAAAAGAAGGCTGGCCTGGGCAGTCTGCTCGGCAAGCTCTCGCGCAACAAGAAGTGACGCAATGGGGTCGGTAGTCGGTCATGTTCGGTAAAAGAGGCAACGACGACGGCAACCGGTTCACGCCGGAATTTCGCCAGCCGGCACCGGTCGCGCCGGCCGCCGCGGTTTCGGCGGACACCGCGATTCTTGCCCGGCCCGCGCCCACGCCTCAGCCGAGCGCGCCTGTCGCGCCATCGGCCAGGCGCGCGGTCGAGGCGCCACCGATGGCGCCGGAACCGAGGAAAGGCCGCGAAAAGAGCGAAACCTACTACGATACCAAGAGCCAGGTTTTCTCGGCCCTCATCGATACGATCGACCTGTCGCAACTCGCCAAGCTCGATCCCGAAACCGCCCGCGAGGAAATCCGCGACATCGTCAACGACATCATCGCGATCAAGAACTTCGCGATGTCGATCGCCGAGCAGGAAGAACTGCTCGAGGACATCTGCAATGACGTGCTTGGCTATGGGCCGCTCGAGCCGTTGCTCGCGCGCGACGACATCGCCGACATCATGGTCAACGGGTCCAAGAACGTCTACATCGAAGTCAACGGCAAGGTCGAACAGACCAGCATCCGCTTCCGCGACAACCAGCAGCTGCTCAACATCTGCCAGCGCATCGTCAGCCAGGTCGGCCGCCGCGTCGACGAATCCAGCCCGATCTGCGACGCCCGTCTTCCCGACGGGTCGCGCGTCAACGTCATTGCGCCGCCGCTGGCCATCGACGGCACCGCGCTCACCATCCGCAAATTCAAGAAGGACAAGCTGACGCTCGATCAGCTGGTCAAGTTCGGCGCCATCTCTCCGCAAGGGGCCGAAGTTCTCAAGATCATCGGCCGTGTTCGCTGCAACATCGTCATCTCGGGCGGCACCGGCTCCGGCAAGACGACGTTGCTCAACTGCCTGACCAACTACATCGACCGTGACGAGCGCGTCATCACCTGCGAGGATTCGGCCGAACTGCAGCTGCAGCAGCCGCATGTCGTGCGCCTGGAAACGCGTCCGCCCAACCTCGAGGGCGAGGGCGAGGTGACGATGCGCGACCTGGTCAAGAACTGCCTGCGCATGCGGCCCGAACGCATCATCGTCGGCGAAGTGCGCGGACCCGAGGTCTTCGACCTTCTGCAGGCGATGAATACCGGCCATGACGGCTCGATGGGGACGATCCACTCCAACAGCCCGCGCGAATGCCTGAACCGTATCGAATCCATGATCGCCATGGGCGGCTATTCGCTGCCGCAGAAAACGGTGCGCGAAATCGTCGTCGGCTCCATCGACGTGATCATCCAGGCGGCGCGCCTGCGCGATGGATCGCGCCGCATCACCCATATCACCGAAGTGATCGGGATGGAGGGCGACGTCATCATCACGCAGGATATCGTCCTCTACAATATCAAGGGCGAAGACGCCAACGGCAGGCTGCTGGGTGAGCACGTCTCGACCGGCATCGGCCGCCCCCACTTCTGGGAGCGGGCTCGATACTATGGCGAGGAGCAGCGTCTCGCCACAGCGCTCGAGGCTATGGAGAAACGTGCTGACTGACGCATCCGCAGGCGTGAAGGTTCTGGTCGATGTTTGGAATTGACGGCACCGTATTGGCGTTTGTCGTGCTCGCCGGCTTCAGCGCCGGCGCGGTCGCCTATGCATTCCTGTTCACCCAGATCAGCAATGAGAAACAGGCCGGAAAGCGGCTTGAAACGATCAAGGCCGCCGAGACGGACCGTTCTGTCGTCAAGGCGACGCGCGACCGCGCGGCGGACGCGGCCAAGCGCCGTAAATCGGTGCAGGATTCGCTGAAGGAACTCGACGAGAAGCAGAAGACCAAGGACAACGCCGTCAAGAAGCCGCCGCTGAAAGCCCAGCTTCGCCAGGCTGGGATGAAGGTGCCGATCGAGCGGTTCTATATCTATTCGGCCATATGCGGCCTCGCGCTGGCAATCGTCGCGTTCGTGGCTGGTGCGCCGATGATTGTCTTGCCCGGAGTGCTGCTCGCCGGAGCGCTCGGCCTGCCGCGTTGGTTCGTTTCTTTTCGTCGCATTCGCCGCGTCAAGGCATTCCTCAACGAATTTCCAAATGCGCTCGACATCATCGTGCGGGCGGTCAAGTCCGGCCTGCCGCTGAACGACGCCATACGCCTGATCGCCAATGAATCGCCTGAGCCCGTGAAGACCGAGTTTCGCCGGATAGTCGATTCGCAGCAGATGGGAATGTCGATCCCCGACGCGACCTTGCGCATGCCCGAAACCATGCCATGCACAGAGGCGAGTTTCTTCGGCATCGTCATCCAGATCCAGTCGCAGGCCGGCGGCAATCTCTCCGAGGCGCTGGGCAACCTTTCGCGCGTGTTGCGCGACCGCAAGAAGATGAAGGCCAAGGTCGCGGCACTGTCGATGGAAGCGAAAGCATCCGCCGCCATCATCGGCGCCTTGCCTTTCATCGTCGCCTTTCTCGTCTATCTCTCCAGTCCCAACTATCTGATGCCGCTGTTCACGACCAGCGTCGGCCATTTGATACTCGGTTTCGCCGCCGTCTGGATGTCGATCGGCATCTTCGTGATGCGCAAGATGATGAACTTTGAAGTCTAGGGCCGTGGCATGACCGAACAAGCCATCAAATCACTGACGGATCCCAGCTTCCTGATTGCGCTGCTGGTTGCCATCGCCGTATTCGCAACCGTCTTTACGTTGCTGCCGGCGTTTGGCGGAAACCCGCTCAAGGCGCGCATGAAGTCGGTCGCGCTGGAGCGTGATGAGCTTCGCGCCAAGCAGCGCGCGCGGCTAGCGACCGAGGCCGATCGCCGCCGCAAGGGTCTGCGCGAGCAACAGTCGGTCGGCATGCGCAACATTGTCGACCGGCTCGATCTACGGCGTGCGTTGGCCGACGAGGCCACCTTGCAGAAGCTCAAGGTTGCCGGCTTTCGCGGACAGAACCCGCTGACGCGTTTTCTGTTCTTCCGGCTGGTGCTTCCTTTTGTCGGCTTCGCGCTCGGTCTGATCTATATTTTCGTGCTCGGAGGATTGCCCGACAAGCCGTTGGTGGTCCGGCTGTTCGTATGCATCCTGGTTGCCTATGGCGGCTTCTACACGCCGGTCCTCTACGTCAACAACCGTGCGACCAAGCGCAAGCAGTCGATCCAGATGGCGTGGCCGGATGCGCTCGACCTGATGCTGATCTGCGTGGAATCCGGTATGTCGGTGGAAGCCGCACTGCGCAAGGTCGCCGACGAGATCGGCGCGCAGTCGGTGGCCCTGGCGGAAGAATTCATCCTGACCAATGCCGAGCTCTCCTATCTGCAGGAGCGCAAGCAGGCTTATGAAAACCTGGCCAGTCGCACGGGGCTGGAATCGGTCAAGTCGGTATCGCAGGCGCTTGTCCAGGCCGAGCGCTACGGCACGCCGGTGGCGCACGCGCTGCGCGTGCTTGCCGCGGAAAGCCGCGACATGCGCATGAACGCCGCCGAGAAAAAGGCGGCCGCCCTGCCGCCCAAACTCACCGTGCCGATGATCTTGTTCTTCCTGCCGGTGCTGTTCGCCATCATCCTGGGGCCGGCGGGCATCCAGGTCAGCCAGCGCGGCATCTTCGGCGATCATTCCGGGGCGGCCGCGTCGACCAGCCAGTAAACCAACGCAGAATCCGTCCGCGGAAACAAAAGCCGCGCTGCAATCGAGCGCGGCTTTTTACGATTTACGGCAAGCGCGGCGATCAGTTGGTGGCGGTTTTCGCCGGTTTCGCCTTGTCCTGATCCTTCAGCTGGCTCCAGGCGTTCTGCTGGGCCAGCATCTGCCTGAGATAGGCGACGTTGGCCTGTGCCTGATCGGGCGAAAGTTCCTGCGAGGCGATCTTTTCGGCTTCGTCGAAACGGCCCTGCAGGCCGACGACGAGCGCCAGGTTCTGGCGCACCCGGCTATCGGCGTTCGGCTGCTGGGCCGCCGACCGCATATAGGTTTCGGCGGTGCGCAGATCCCCTTCCAGCACATAGGACATGCCGAGATTGGAAAGGATCGAAGGCTCGTTGGGCTTGAGTTCGAGGGCCTTGCGGTAAAGCTGGCGCGCTTCATCCTTCTGGTTGAGCTGATCAAGTATGGCTCCTTCGGCGGAGACCAGCCTCCAGTCGGGATATTCCGGCGTCTGTGCGCGGCGCACCGCATCGAGCGCCGCCTCGAACTGGCCGTTGGCGGCCAGTGCCTTGCCGTAGGCGGCGAGTACGTCGCGGTCCTTGGGATAGGCGATCGCCAGCTTGCGCATCACGGCGAGTGACTGGTCGGCATCGCCATCCATCTGCAGCGCGGCCGCGAAGTTGGTCGCGATACGCTTGTCGTTGGGACTCCTGGCGTAGGATTGGCCGAGTGCTGCCGTGGCATTGTGTAGTTCTCCCGCCGACATCGTCTCCAGCGGCTTGCCGCTGGTGCGTCCGATCGAGCCGGTGGTGAGCTTGTCGGTTGCGCATCCCGCGACACCTGCCGCGAGCGCCAGCATGAACGCCGTGGTGATGAGCCGCTTTCCCCGGATGTTTATCGTGCGGTTGGTCGGCATCGGCACCCTGGGCCTCCATTCATACGTGTGGCCATTGCGTGGCCATCTTCCCTCCAGCAGAAATATTCTGTTAACCCTAACGGAGGGTTAAGAAGCGCCGACTCGGGCGAGCTCGGCAGGAGAAACATCTGATGTCCGTAGAACTGGTCGAGAACAAGCTGAAGAACCCGCTGCCGATCCATCTGGTCGCCAGGGACGGCCTGGAGGTGGCCGGTCTGTCGCCGTCCATTGTCGCCTGGGCCAAGGCAAACGGCTTTTCCGGCGAGGCCGGCAGGACGCTGGTCGTGCCCGGTGAGAACGGAGTGCTCGCGGGCGCCCTGTTCGGTCTTGGTGACGGCGAGGGCGCGCTTGCCATCGGCGCCCTGGCGAAAACCTTGCCGGAGGGCGACTGGCATTTCGCGTCCAAGCCGGCCCAGCCGGAATTGGCGGCTCTTGCAATCGTGCTCGGCGGTTATGTCTTTACCCGCTACGGCAAGAAGCCGGGCAAGGCGCTGCGCTTCGACCTGCCTGCCGGCGCCGACGCAAAACGTGTTCGTAGTATAGCCGACGGCGTCTTCCTGGCTCGCGACCTTGTCAACACGCCGACCAGCGACATGGGGCCGGACGATCTGGAGAGGGCGGTGCGGACCCTGGCTGGGACCCACAAGGCCGAAGTCTCCGTCATCAAGGGCGACGACCTGCTCACACAGAATTTCCCGATGATTCACGCCGTCGGTCGCGCCTCGTCCGATGCGCCGCGCCTGATCGACATGACATGGGGGCAGCAAGGCGCGCCGAAGGTGACGCTGGTCGGCAAGGGTGTCTGCTTCGACACGGGCGGCCTCGACATCAAGCCTTCTTCGGGCATGCTGCTGATGAAGAAGGACATGGGCGGCGCGGCCAATGTGCTTGGCCTGGCCTCGATGATCATGGCGGCTGGGCTCAAGGTGCGGCTGCGGGTGCTGATCCCCGCGGTCGAGAATTCGATTGCCGGCAACGCCTTTCGCCCGGGCGACGTGCTGGCGAGCCGAAAGGGCATCTCGGTCGAGATCGGCAATACGGACGCGGAAGGGAGGCTGGTGCTGGGCGATGCGCTGGCGCTGGCCGACGAGGAGGAACCGCGGCTTCTGATCGACATGGCGACCCTGACCGGAGCAGCCCGCGTCGCGCTTGGCCCCGACCTGCCGCCCTTCTACACCGATGACGAGGCGCTTGCCTCGGAGCTGGCAGCGGCATCGCTGGCAGTCGAGGATCCGCTGTGGCGCATGCCGCTATGGCGGCCCTACGATGCGAAATTGTCGTCGAAGATCGCCGACATCAACAACGTTACCACGGATGGTTTCGCCGGCTCGATCACCGCAGCGCTGTTCCTCAAGCGCTTCGTCGAAAAGTCGGCAAGCTGGGCGCATTTCGACATCTTCGCCTGGAACCCCGCCGATCGCCCCTACGGCCCCGCCGGTGGCGAGGCGCAAGGGATCCGGGCGCTGGAGCGGATCATCTCGACGCGCCATGGCTGATGCGCAAGCAGAGCCGGCAAATTGCAGAAACTGAAACGGAACCGAAACAATTTGCCGTCATCATGGCGCGATGTCGATTGCGATGCGCCCGAGCCAAGCCTTGCGACTGTGGCAGCAGGTGATGCTGTCGCAGGTTCGCGAGGACGCGCCTGATCTCACCATGCGCCAGACGGCGATCCTGTTCACCATCTATCTCGATCCGCCGCCGCACACCGTACGCGGGCTTGCCGCCCGCCTCAACGTCACCAAGCCGGTCATCACGCGCGCGCTCGACACGATGGGCGCGCTGAAACTGGTGTCGCGCCATCGCGACGAGCTCGACAAGCGCAATGTCCTGATCAAGCGCACCGTCGAAGGCGCGCTATTTGTCGAGCGCTTCGGCGATGGTATCATTGCCAAGGCCCACGACCTGCCGATCTGACTGTAGTGCCCATTCAACAAGGTTGCCGATTTGACCGCCCACGACGCACGCCTTCATGCCTTCCGCTCCGATCTGGCCGATGCCAGGTTGAAAGGAGAGGTCGTTGCCGACCGTTTCGTAGCGGGTCGGCCAGCGCGGATTTCGGTCCCGGTGGCCGATATCCGCAAGGCGCCGACGCTGGATTCGGGCATCAACACGCAAGCTCTGTTCGGCGACGATGTCCTGGTTTTCGAGGATAGAGAAGGCTGGGCCTGGATCCAGACCGAGCGAGACGGCTATGTCGGCTATGTCGCCGACGTTATGCTGGGCAGGCGGGACCGTGCGCCCACCCATATCGTCTCGGTGCCGCGTACGTTCCTTTATCCCGGCCCGGATCTGCGCTTTCCGATCGCCGGGCAACTGTCGATGGGATCGACGACAACCGTGACGGGTGCCGCCGAAACACGCGGTACGCACTATGCGCTGCTGCCCTCCGGTGAAGCCATGATCGCTGGCCATCTGCGGCCGATCGGCGAAGTGGCTGGCGACTATGTGTCCGTGGCCGAGACGTTTCTCGGCACGCCCTATCTGTGGGGCGGTGTTTCCGGCTTCGGCATCGATTGCTCCGGCCTGGTGCAACTGGCCATGCGCATGGCCGGCAGGGAGGTGTTGCGCGATACCGACATGCAGGCCGCTTCGATCGGCGAGCCGCTTCAGCCGGGTCCTGATTTTTCGGGGCTGCGACGCGGTGACCTGGTGTTCTGGAAAGGTCACGTCGCCATCATGACCGACGCCGAAACCATGATCCACGCCAACGGCCACACCATGCTTGTGTCGCGCGAAGGGCTGAAGGAAGCCATCGCCCGCATCGGCTATCTCTATGGCGCGCCGACGGGGTTCCGGCGCCCGTAAGGCTTTTCGGTCCCCTTTTGTTCCGATTCCGCTTGGCGATTGCCTGCCGCCGCGCTACCTCTGACGCGTGACCGAGCTGCCTCGCCTCGCCGACCAGAATGCCGCCGTCGTCCTGCCCGAGCCATTCGTAAAATGGTTCGGCGAGAAAGGCTGGTCGCCGCGCGCCCATCAGATCGAACTCCTGGCGAAGGCCCAAGCCGGGCAATCGGTGCTGTTGATCGCGCCGACCGGCGCCGGCAAGACGCTGGCCGGCTTCCTGCCGTCGCTGACCGAACTGGCCGTCAGGCCAAGGCGAAAACCAGGCCAGGCGCGGCGCGGCATCCACACGCTGTACATTTCGCCGTTGAAGGCACTGGCCGTCGACATCGAGCGCAATCTCGGCAAGCCAGTCGAGGAGATCGGCCTGCCCGTGTCCATCGAAACACGCACCGGCGACACCCCCGCCCACAAGCGCCAGCGCCAGAAACTTGCGCCGCCCGATATCCTGCTCACCACGCCCGAGCAACTGGCGCTGCTGATCGCGGCAGGCGATGCCAGACGCTTCTTCGAGGATCTGCGCTATGTCGTGCTCGACGAATTGCATTCGCTGGTGACATCGAAGCGCGGCCATCTGCTGGCGCTTGGGCTGGCGCGACTGCGCAGCTTTGTCCCTGGCCTTCAGACGATCGGGCTGTCGGCGACTGTGGCCGAGCCGGACGAATTGCGGCGCTGGCTGGTCAGCCAGAACCCGCCGGGTGGCATGGCGGAATTGATCATTGTGACGGGCGGCGCGAAGCCCGAAATCTCGATCCTCGATTCCGAGGAGCGGGTACCTTGGGCGGGGCACTCGGCGCGCTACGCCACGCCGGAAATCTACCGCGAGATCAAGCGCCACAAGACGACCTTGCTGTTCGTCAACACACGCAGCCAGGCGGAGCTGCTGTTCCAGGAGTTGTGGCGGGTCAACGAGGACACCTTGCCGATCGCCCTGCATCACGGCTCGCTCGATGTCGCCCAGCGCCGGCGCGTCGAGAAGGCGATGGGCGAGAACGCGCTGCGCGCCATCGTCGCCACCTCGACGCTCGATCTCGGCATCGACTGGGGCGATGTCGATCTGGTCGTGCATGTCGGTGCGCCGAAGGGCGCCAGCCGGCTGGCGCAGCGCATCGGCCGTGCCAACCACCGCATGGATGAGCCGTCGAAGGCGATCCTGATCCCCGCCAACCGTTTCGAGGTGCTGGAATGCCGGGCCGCGCTCGACGCCAATTATCTCGGCGCGCAGGATACGCCGCCGCTGGTCGATGGCGGGCTCGACGTGCTGGCCCAGCATGTCCTGGGTTGTGCCTGCGGGGCGCCATTCCGCGCCGATGGCCTGTATGAAGAGGTGCGAACGGCGGCACCCTATGCCGGCCTCGATCGTCCGACATTCGACCGCGTGGTCGATTTCGTCGCCACCGGCGGTTACGCGCTGAAGAATTACGAGCGCTATGCACGCATCCGCCTGAACAAGGATGGACTGTGGCGCGTATCCAATCCGCGTGTCGCCCAGCAATACAGGCTGAATGTCGGCACCATCATCGAGGTGCCGGCGCTCAACGTCCGTTACGTCAAGGCCGGCAGCAAAGGCTCGGCGTCGCACGGCGGCCGCGTGCTCGGCAAGATCGAGGAGGCGTTCCTCGAAACCTTGACACATGGCGATACCTTCATGTTCGCCGGCAAGGTGCTGCGCTTCGAAGGCATCCGCGAAAATGAATGCTTCGTCTCGAACGCGCCGGGCAGTGACGCCAAGGTGCCCTATTATGGCGGCGGCAAGTTTCCGCTCTCGACCTACCTGGCCGAGCAGGTCCGCATCATGCTGGACGATCCGCAGCGCTGGAAGAAGCTGCCGGAGCAGGTGGCCGACTGGCTGCGGTTCCAGTCGGACAAATCGATGCTGCCCAAGCGCGACGATTTGCTGATCGAGACCTTTCCGCGGGGCAACCGCCACTATCTGGTCGCCTATCCCTTCGAGGGCAGGCTCGCGCACCAGACGCTTGGCATGCTGCTCACCCGTCGCCTCGACAGGGCCGGCGCCAGGCCGCTCGGCTTCGTCGCCACCGACTATGCGCTCGCCATATGGTCACTGGGCGACATGGGCGCGATGTTCAAAGCGAGGAAACCGTCGCTCGGCGCGCTGTTCGACCAGGATATGCTGGGCGACGATCTCGAAGCCTGGCTGGCCGACAGCTGGCTTCTCAAGCGCACTTTCCGCAATTGCGCGCTGATCTCCGGCCTGATCGAAAAACGCCACCCCGGCCAGGAGAAGAGCGGCCGGCAGGTCACTGTGTCGACCGACCTGATCTACGATGTGCTGCGCAGCCATGAGCCGGACCACATCCTGCTTCAGGCGACGCGTGCCGACGCGGCGACCGGCCTGCTCGATGTCAGCAGACTTGCCGACATGCTCTCGCGCATCCAGGGTCGAATCATGCATAAGGCGCTCGAACAGATTTCGCCGCTTGCCGTGCCGATCATGCTCGAGATCGGCAAGATGCCGGTCAATGGCGAGGCCGATGAAACGCTGCTGATGGACGCGGCGACGCTGGTCGAAGAGGCCATGGGCCCGGGGATGGTTGACGAATGAACTTTTCGCTGGCGCGCGCATCGCTGATCGGCGAGGCCGACCTTGTCGGCATCGCGGGCGAGCGCGCAGTCTGCGATCCGCGCGGCGTGCTCTATTTTCCCGGTCTCAGGCTGCTGACGGTATCGGACCTGCATCTGGAGAAGGGGTCGTCGCTGGCAAGGCGCGGCACGCTGATCCCGCCCTACGATACCGGCACGACCCTGCTGCGGCTGCAGGCGGTGATATCAGACTACCAGCCCTCGATCGTCATCAGCCTGGGCGACTCCTTTCACGACGGCGGCGGCGCCAAACGCATGCATCAAAGTTTTCGCGAACGGCTGGAAGCGCTGATGGCAGGCCGTGACTGGTTCTGGGTCGCCGGCAATCATGACCCCGAAGCGCCCGCGGACCTGCCCGGCGACACCGTGCGGGAACTGGCCATAGGTTCGCTGCTGTTCCGGCACGAGCCATCGAAGGTGCGGGTAGAAGGCGAAATATCGGGCCATCTGCATCCCTGCGCCCGCATCGTGCAGCAAGGCCGTTCGGTGCGGCGGCGCTGCTTTGCCAGCGACGGCGGCCGCATGATCATGCCGGCCTTCGGCGCCTATACCGGTTCGCTCAACGTCCTCGACCAAGCCTATGCCGGCCTGTTCCGGCTGGAATCGTTGATGGCCTACATGCTGGGCACCGACCGCATCTTCGCCATCTCCCGCTCGATGCTGCGGCCAGGCTGAGATCTATCGTCCATAATAGAGCATGACCGTGTGCTTCGCTTCGGCGAAGAACAGCCAGCGCTCGACCAGCATGCCGGCGAACTGGACGATCGCGGCGAGCGCCGACAACAACGCCGCAAACGGCCACGGCAAGGCGAAGGCGGCGATCAGCAACAGGATCGGCAAACCGAAGGCCAGTGCCTGCGCGATCCGGCGCAGCTTCGCGCTATGCTTGCGCGCGATGCGGAAGCCCATTTCCTTGAGCAGGTAGTTCTCCTCGGTATGCGGCCATTCCAGGGATTGCACCATCCCGCCGGCGAGCCCGGTCGCGGTGTTGGCGTTGGTTTGGATTTCAAGCAGGTCATTGTGGCGCCAGGTCGCCAGCTTCCAGCCCAAGCCAAGCAAGGTGAGCAGTACGGAAGCGGCGAGGAGAATAGTCGAGCCGAGCGCAAAGC
The DNA here is from genome assembly GCF_006442545.2 of Mesorhizobium sp. B2-1-8. NCBI lineage: Bacteria > Pseudomonadati > Pseudomonadota > Alphaproteobacteria > Hyphomicrobiales > Phyllobacteriaceae > Mesorhizobium > Mesorhizobium sp. B2-1-8. The sequence goes on along the minus strand of NZ_CP083952.1, from coordinate 6,351,948 downwards.
CTTGCAGCAGGGCATTCACTAGCACGCAGCCGCTCATCGCCGAGAAGATAAGATAGCCGGGCAAGGTATAGGGACTGTGCCACTGCGCAATCGGCTTCAGCGAGGCATAGATCATGCCGGTCATGCAGACCGTAGCGATGGCGCCGAAGGTGGACAGAAGCCCCGCGGCCGCCACCCAGCCGTCGAGCCGGCCAAGGAAGATCCAGCCCACACCGAAAAGGCCTGCGGGAATGAAGGTAGCGACCGAGGCGATACCTTCGCGCGCCAGCCACGAACTGCGCCATTGCGAGAACGCCCGCCAGGCACGTTCGGGTCGGCCGAGATGGCCGGTCGACGACAACAGGCCGGCCGCGATCATGCCGAGCGCCAGTCCCATTCCGACGAAGCCCAACCAGAAATCAGGGGCGATGAAGCCGAGCGGGCCGAGCACGCCGAGCAGTGCGAGCAGCCCATAGCCGGCACCCGTGGCGGTGGTGAAGAAGACGACCGAAAAAGCTGGATGCATGGATGGTCAGCTCGAAAGCATGCGGTCGACCCAGCCCAGGAGACCGCCTTCGGCCCGCACCGGCTCCAATGCCTTCGCGGGCACCGATGCGGCGCGTTGCGTGTGAGCGCGCGGTGGCAGGTATTTGTTGGTCGGGTGATAGCCGAGTTCGGGCATCAGGTCGACACCGCCCCGCTCCGCCACCAGTTGCGAAACGGGGGATTGGGGATCGCCGAGGTCGCCGAAATGCCGGGCGCTGGTCGGGCAGGCGGCGACGCAGGCCGGCACGCGGTCCTCTTCGGCCAGATTGTCGTTGTAGATGCGGTCGACGCAGAGCGTGCATTTCTTCATCACGCCGACATCCGTATCGAACTCGCGCGCGCCGTAAGGGCAGGCCCAGCTGCACAGTTTGCAACCGATGCACTTGTCCTCGTCGATCAGCACGATGCCGTCGGAGGCGCGTTTGTAGGAGGCGCCCGTCGGGCAGACGGTGACGCAGGCCGGCGTCTCGCAATGCAGGCAGGAGCGCGGGAAGTTCACCGTGCGCCCTCCCATCTCGGTGATGTGCTCGTAGCTGTGCACGCGGTTGAACCAGACCCCGTCGACATGGCTGCCATAAGGGTGGATGTCGGTCAGCGGCGCCATGTGGCCGCCGGTGTTCCACTCCTTGCAGGCGGTGACGCAGGCCTGGCAGCCGACACAGGTGTCGAGGTCGATGACGAGGCCAAGCTTCTTGCCGCCTGGACTGGGAAGACAGGTCATTCGGCCGCCTCTCTTGCCTGCCGGAACCCGGCGCCGAAAGTGAGCTTGTCGGGCGAGGGTTCGAAATGCGGCGGCTGGTGAAAACGCTCGAATTGCGGTTCGGTGAAGCCGGCCTCTTCAGCCGCGCATTTGACGATGCGGACGCGCAGATCGAACCACGCGGCTTGTCCCGTGACCGGATCGGAATTCGAATAGCGTTTGCCGCTGGCGTCAGCAGAAGTCTGGTCACCGATGATGTGGTTGAGCAGGAAGCCGCGATTGCTCTCGGCGGCATCGTCCTTCAGCCCCCAGCTGCCGCGCCTTTTGCCGATCGCGTTCCAGGTCCAGACCGTGCTCTCGTTCACCCCGTCGACCAGCTTGATCTGCCCCTTCACCTTGCCGTTGACGCTCTCGATCCACACCCAGTCGTCGTCGGCTAGGCCGAGGCCGGCCGCCGTCCGGTGATGTACGAACAGGCGGTTCTGGCTGGTGATCTGCCGCAACCACGCGTTCTGCGAACCCCAGGCATGGTACATGTGCATCGGCCGCTGCGTCAGCGCATGCAGCGGATATTTCTGCAGATCGACGGCCGCTTCCTCGAAGGGCACGTACCAGAACGGCAGCGGGTCCATGTAGGTCTCGATGCGGTTGCGCTCTGTCTCGGGTGGTTGCACCGGACCATGGCCGCGCGCGGCGAGGCGGAAGCGTTGCAATGGTTCGCAATAGAGCTGGAAGACGATCGGCTCGGCCTGGGGGATGAAGCCCAGTTGCACCGCGAAATCGAGATAGGAGCGGTTGGCCATCTTGTAGTAGCGCTGGTCGTCGGCGAAGTCGTGGTGCCAGAAACCGCCATTGTCGATGTAGCGTTGCAACTGGTTGGGGTTGACGTCGCCCTTGCCGATCGAGGTTTCGTCCTTGCCGCGCCAGCCGGCGAGCGGGCCGATGCCGGGCGTGCGTTCATGATTGACGATGTAGTCGGCATAGTCGCGGTACTTCGCCGAGCCGTCGTCATCGACGAAGCCGGGCAAGGCGAGCCGCGCGCCGAGTTCGATCAGCACCGACTGGAACGGCCTCACGTCGCGGTCGGGCTCGACGACAGGATGGCGAATGGCGTCGCCCGGCCCGTCGGCATGGCTGATCGGCCGGTCGAGCAGGCTGATGCAGTCGTGACGCTCGAGATACGTGGTGTCGGGCAGGACGAGGTCCGCGAACGGCACGGTCTCGGAATAATAGGCGTCGGAATAGATGATGAAGGGGATCCTGTAGTTGCCCGCTTCGTCATGGTCCGTGAGCATGGCCATGGTCTCGACGGTGTTCATCGAGGAATTCCAGGCCATGTTCGACATGTACATCATCAGCGTGTCGATTGGGTATGGGTCGCCGGCCCAGGCATTGCGGATGACCGTGTGCATCAAACCGTGCGCCGCAAGCGGCGAATCCCAGGAATAGGCCTTGTCGATGCGCAGCGGCGTGCCGGCTTCGTCGACCAGCAGATCGTCGGGTCCACAAACGAAACCGAGCGGCATGCCGTCGAGCGGCGTCATCGGCCTTACGTCCTTGCCGCAGGGCTTCGGGCCCGGCGGCGCCGACCTGGGGTACGGCGGCTTGAAGCGGAAGCCGCCGGGAACATCCACCGTGCCCAGAAGAACCTGCAGCAGATGGATGGCACGGCAGGTGTGAAAGCCGTTGGAATGGGCCGAGATGCCGCGCATCGCGTGCATCGAAACGGGCCGTCCCTTGATCGTCTCATGCCGGCGCCCGGCCCAGTCGGTCCACGCGATCGGCAGTTCGATCGCCTGTTCGAGGGCGACATGGGCAAGTTCGGCGGCGATCCGGCGGATCGTTCCGGCGGAGATGCCGCAACGCTCCGCGACCGCATCTGGTGCGTACCTCTCCTCGAGATAGCGGTCCGCAATGAGCTGGAACACCGGCACGCAGCGGCGGCCATCGACATCGTAGCTGCCGGTCAGTGCCGGTTTGGCGTCGGCATCGGCGGCGCTCACCGGACGCTTCGCCACTCTGTCCCATGCCAGCGGATTGCCGTCGCTGTCGCGCGCGAACAGCCCGTCATCGGCCGCGCCCGGTTCCTGAATGACCAGGACATGCGCGTTGGTGTAGCGGAGCAGATAATCGAGGTCGACGCGACCCGCCTTCAAGAGTTCGTGGATAAGCGCGAACACGAACAGGCCGTCCGTGCCGGGCCGGATGCCGATCCAGTCGTCAGCGATCGCATTGTAGCCCGTCCGGCACGGATTGATCGACACCACCTTGGCGCCGCGTGCCTTGAGCTTGCCCAGCCCGATCTTGATCGGATTGGAATCATGGTCCTCGGCGACGCCGAACAGCATGAAGTATTTCGTGTTGTCCCAATCGGGCTCGCCGAACTCCCAGAACGAGCCGCCGATCGTGTAAAGGCCCCCGGCCGCCATATTCACCGAACAAAAGCCGCCATGGGCGGCAAAGTTCGACGTGCCGAACTGGCTCGCCCACCAGCCCGTCAAGGATTGCGACTGGTCACGACCGGTGAAGAAGGCAAGTTTTTTAGGATCGGTCCGGCGGATCTTCGACAGCCGCTCGGTGGCGATCGAGAAGGCTTCCTCCCACTCGATCTCGCGGAAATCGCCCGAGCCGCGCGGGCCGGTGCGTAGCAATGGTTTCTTCAGCCTGGCCGGGCTGTAGTGCTGCATGATACCGGAACTGCCCTTGCCGCAGATCACGCCGCGATTGACCGGATGATCCTTGTTGCCGTTGATGTAGCGGATCTTGCCGTCCTTGATATGCACGTCGATGCCGCAGCGACAGGCGCACATGTAGCAGGTGGTCTTGGCGATGCTGTCGGAAACGTCAGGCGAGGTGTCGACACCATCGCCTTCATCGGGCGCGCGTGTGTCGGCAAGCTGGCGTTGCGAGGGGGCTGAATTGGCGCCGCGCGGCGGTCCTTGCATCATCATCCCGTGCTGCTCGCGCGGCCGGCGGATTTGGCTCGCGTCTTCGGCCCGGGGCCGCGCATGTAATGCTCTTCCGGGTGATATCGATCACCGGCCAACCGGCGCCGGATGCCGCGGGTCCAATGCGCAAGCAGGGATCTGAACCGCCCGATCATTTTGTTCTCTGCGACCTGCAGGCTAATTTTTTCTAACTTCGCCTGAAAAAGTAGAATAAAGCTATCGACCCGTCTAATCAGTTGTTCTTGTAAATTCGATCGATATTGCTTCTTAATGCACGCATGACCCTGGATCAGTTGCGCATTTTCGTCGCCGTCGCCGAGCGCGGCCACATGACCAAGGCAGCCGAGCTCCTGGGCATTTCCCAGTCGGCCGCGTCGGCGGCCATTCGCGCGCTGGAAGAGCAGCACGGTGTCCATCTGTTCAACCGCGTCGGCCGCAATATTGAGCTGGCCCAGACCGGCCACCGGTTCCTGCCCGAGGCCAAGGCCGTTCTGGAGCGTGCCGCCGCCGCCCGCAACGTGCTGGAACATGTTTCGCAGACGGTCGCCGGCAGCCTCTCCATCGCCGCCAGCCTGACCATTGCCAGCTATTGGCTGCCGCGCCGGCTGGCCTCCTTCCACGAGGCCTATCCCGCCGTCAGGCTGAGCGTCACCATCGGCAACACAAGGCAGGTCGAGGCCAGCGTGCTCGATGGAACCGCCGATCTCGGCCTGGTCGAAGGGCGCACCGAGTCCGACTTGTTGCGCCGCGCCAAGGTCGACACCGACCGGCTGATGCTGGTCGTTGCCAGTTCCCATCCCAAGATCGCCGAAACCGCACCGGGCCGCCCAGACATCACCGGTCTGCGCTGGATTATCCGCGAAGGCGGCTCCGGCACGCGCGAAGTGCTGGAGGACTTGGCGCGCCGCGAGGGGATTTCACTTGCCGACTTGCAGATATTTCTGGTGCTGCCCAGCAACGAGGCGGTTCGCCAGGCGGTCGAGGCGGGTGCTGGCGCGACCATTATTTCGGAGCTCGTCGTCGGGCGGGCCGTCGCCGAGGGGAGCCTGAGAGCCGTGCCGATCGAATTGCCGAAGCGCGACTTCGCCATGATCACCCATCGGGACCGTCAGGCAAGCCTGGCCCAGATGGCGCTGAGGGCGCATCTGGCTGCGGAGATGAACGGGTCAGGGTAGGATCAGCCGAACTTCCGCTGCGCATCGAGCGCCAGGCCAAGCCCGACCGATCCAAACATATCGCCTTCTATGACGGAAGCCTGCGGCACCAGCGACAGGATTTCCCGCCTTGCCAGCGGGATCGCCGTCGATCCGCCGGTCAGGAACACCGCGGTGATGTCGGATGGCTTGACTCCGGCGTCGCGGATGGTCTGCGCCACCGTCTCGGTGACCCGCTCGATTTCCCGGGCGATCGTTGCCTCCAGCCCGTCGCGTGTGATCCCGGCGGCGAACGCCGCGTCGGGCAGCGTCACCGCCACGTCCGCGGATGACCTGTCGGTCAGCTCTATCTTGGCTTTCTCGACCAACGCTGCCAGAGCGTGCCCGTAGCGGTGCTCGACGATATGGATGAAGCGGTCGACCAGGTCGGCGCGCGCGGCCTCGTAGCGGATTTGGCGCAGATGCGTCATCGCCTTGGCGGTGTAGACCAGATTGATGCGCTGCCATGTGGCGAGATCGATGAAGTAGCTGGCCGGCAGATTGCGCTTGCCGTCCTTGGTCGCGGAGAGATAGCCGAGCTGCGGCATGACATGGGCGATGCTCAGCAGCCGGTCGAAATCGGTGCCGCCGATATGGATGCCGCGGCTGGCCAGGATGTCGTCCTTGCGGTCGGTCGATCGCGACCGCTCCGGCGAGACCCGCACGATCGAGAAGTCGGACGTGCCGCCGCCCATGTCGATGATCAGCGCCAGTTCTTCGCGCGTCACCTTCTGCTCGTAGTCGAGCGCCGCTGCGATCGGCTCAAACTGGAAAGCGATGTGCTTGAAGCCCTGGGCACGGGCAGCCTTCTCGAGCTCGCCTTGCGCCTCCGCGTCGGCTTGCGCGTCATCATCGACGAACTGCACCGGGCGGCCGAGCACCACGCTCTCCACCACGCCGCCGGCGTCCTCCTCCAGCCGCGTCCTCAGATGACCGATGAACAGGCCGATAATGTCGATGAAGCCGATCTGGCGCGCCTTGATACGCGTCTTCTCGTGGGCGAGCGAACTGCCGAGCACGCTCTTCAACGAGCGCATCAGGCGGCCTTCGATGCTGTCGGTATAATCGCCGATCGCGCGACGGCCGAAATAGGTGTGGCCGTCCTCGAAGTTGAAGAACACGGCACTGGGCAGAGTGGGCTGTTCGCCCTCCAGTGGGACCAGCCGCGCCTTGCCGTTCCGGATCACGCCCACCGTGGAATTGGACGTGCCGAAGTCGATGCCGCCGAATGCCTGATGCATTGCAGCCTCCTGTCATTGTTTCGTGGCGGCAAAACAGCGGCGACGCATCGCGCTGTCATCCGGATGGCCGGACCGCTTCGGCGAATTGTATGTGCGTGTTTGCCCCTGGGCTGGGAGGCGGCGGTTTATCGCATGGCCGGGAAAAGGGGAACCCCTCTTTTCCCGGAGCATCAATCTTTGCGGAACACCAGCCGGCCGAGCCAGCCCGTCACCATGGCCAGCGATATGGCGAACACGCCGTAGAGGAACGAATAGTCGTGGGCAACGCGGAAGATCGATTGTTCGAAGCCCGATTTGCGGATTTCGAGCTGCGCCGAACTCTCCTTGACGAACAGGCCGCTCTTGAACAGGAACGCGCGCGCCTTGTGCGTGCCGACCGGCACATTCGGCGCCAGCCTGACCGTGGCGCGAAACAGGTTCTGCGACAGGAATTGCACGCCGCCGACATTCTCGCTGTAGAGGCCGGTCGCCGTCTTGCGCTCGCGCAACGCCGCGGTGAATTCCTCGATCGTCGCGGGGCTGTCGCCGGCATCGGCGGGCTGCATGTAGAGGTTGGAGGCGCCGAGCGATAATTGCCTGTAGCTGTTGGGTTCGGTGATGTCCTGCAGAGGCCGCGTCGTCGCCACCGAGTAGGATACCGGCACGTTCTCGAAGGTCTCGGAGTCCAGATTGACCCAGACGCCGAGCACCCGGTCCTTGCGGCGCACCACCACCGGCTTGGGGGGCCCTTCGAGCACGACGATGACGTCGTAACGGCCCTGTCGTGCCACCAGGGGGTCGGGATTTTCCAGCGAACCGAAAATGGTCAGGTCGGCGCCGGAAAAGCCGGCGGTGATCGACACGGCGTCGGTGGAGAGACCGATCTGGATGCTTTCCGTCAGCGGCGTCTGCGCCTTCGCCGGCGCGGCGGCGGTCAGTGACAGGAGAGCGACGGCTGCGAACGCTTTCAGGCCTTTCATCAGTTGAGGCCCACGCCGGACAGCGAATAAAGGTTGGGCGGAGTGACGAACAGATCGGTGGCGAGCCGGATCGCCACCGCCAGCACCAGCAGCGCCAGCAGGGCTCTCAATTGCTCGCCGCGCAGCCGCTGCCCGGCCTTGGCGCCATATTGCGCCCCGGCTACGCCGCCTGCCATCAGAAGGAAGGCCAACATCACATCGACCGTCTGGTTGGTGGTGGCATGGACGAGCGTGGTAAAGGCCGAGGTGAAGATGATCTGGAACAGCGAGGTGCCGATGACGACATTTGTCGGCACCTTCAGCAGATAGATCAGTGCAGGGACCATGATGAAGCCGCCACCGACACCGGTGACTGACGACAAAAAGCCGATGCTCGCGCCAAGGCCAAGCACTGGAATGACACTGACGAACAGCTTCGAGGCCCTGAACCGCATCTTCAGCGGCAGGCGATGGATCCAATTGTGCTGGCCAGACTTCTTCAGCACCGGTGCGGCGCCGCTTCGCGTGGCGCGCAGCACGCTGACGCTCTCGATCAGCATGATCGTTCCAACGGTGCCGAGCAGGGCGACGTATGAGAGCGAGATGAACAGGTCGAGTTGGCCTAGCTTGCGCAGGAAGCCGAACACGAAGATGCCGGCAGTCGAGCCGACGATGCCGCCGGCCAGGAGTACGCCGCCGAGCTTGAAGTCGAGCGTGCCTCGCTTCATGTGCGAAAGGACGCCGGAGACGGAAGAAGCGATGACCTGGTTGGCGCCGGTGGCGACCGCGATCGCCGGGGGGATGTTGTAGAAGATCAGCAACGGCGTGATCAGGAAGCCGCCGCCCACCCCGAACATGCCCGACAGGAAACCCACCGCGGCGCCCATGGCCAGCAGCACGAAGACGTTTACGGAAATTTCCGCGATCGGGAGATAGATGCCCACCCGTCAGTCTCGATCAGTTTGCCTGTCGGCGAATAAAGCCGTTGCGGACAGTATCGCATCGAAAAGCCAATTTTCTCTTGCGCCGACGCGGCGGCGTGGTCAAACCCCGCCGCCGCGCCGAAACAAAAAGACAACTCAAGCAGTTAACAGGCAAATATATGGCAAGGGCGTCGTGGAAACGACGCTTCTGCCGTTATTTGCGCGCCAGCAATGCCTTGACCAGTTGCTCGTCGACCGCGCCGGTCGCCGGCAGCTTGTTGGCGGTCTGGAAAGCGATGATCGCGTTCTTGGTCTTGTCGCCCATCACGCCGTCGGCGCCGCCGGCGTCATAGCCGTTCTTGTTGAGGATGAGCTGGATGTTCTTGACCGCCTTCTTCATGTCGATGCCGGCGGTCGTCTGCGGCGTGCCTTCCTGCCAGGATTCGGGAATGTCCACCGAGTTGGCCGCCGCGTTGAGCGGCTTGGCCTTCCACAATTCAGTCGCGGCGCGCGCCCGCTCGAGCTGCTCGGGCCGCAGCGCATTGGCGATCTCGTCGCGCTTGGCCGCGGCGTCCTTGTCGCCGGTCTTGGCGACGAGTGCGAACCATTTGTAGGATTCTTCCAGGTTCTGCTTCATGCCGACGCCCTTGGCGGCGAGGATGCCGAGATTGAACTGGCTGTCCTTGACGCCGAGGTCGGCGGCCTCCTGGAACCAGTGCGCGGCCGATTCATTGTCGGTCACGCCGTCAGCGGCCATCGCGAACAGCACCGCCAGATTGTGCATGGCGCTGGCGTTGCCCTGCGCGGCGGCGAGTTGGTACCAGGTCTTCGACTTCTTGATGTCACGCGCGACGCCGATGCCCTTCTCGTAGAAATTGCCGATGCGGTATTCCGCCGGCGCGAAGCCGAGTTCCGCCGATTTCTCGTACCATTTGGCGGCCGCCGGCATGTCTTCCTTGACGCCGCGCGACTCGGCGTAGCGCGAGCCGACCTCGAACAATGCCTTGGCGTCGCCACCGGCGGCGGCGTCACGCAAGGCGGCAGGGCCGGCATCGGCCGGGATGTCGAACTTGGTCGCGGCTGTCGCCGCCGCCTTGTTCATGGGCGCAACGGCGCCAGTCGTGTCGTTGGCCGTTGCCGCCATTGGCGCGGCAGGGGCCGGATCCGTCACGGTGGGAGCAGCGGTCATCGTAGCAACAGGCTTGGCCGACGCCATGGTGTCGGGAGCGGCTGTGCTCGGGCCGGAAGCCAAGGCCGACGCGACCGGCGCCGGTGCGGGCCTGGCCGTGGACGCCGTATCCGGCATCGCATCCGTATCAGACGGCATGGCCATGACGGTCTGCGCCGCCATGTCGTCCTTGCTTGCCGGCGCGGATTGTTCGGCCTGCCTGACGGCACGGGCCGGCGCGCTGTCCGTCGCCGCCGGCTGGATTTCGGTTTTCGGCTGGCTTGCGGTATCGACAGAGGCCGTCTTTACCGGCTGCGAGGCGACGATCGGCGTCGCGTCGTTATTTGCCACCTGGGCGGGATCCGAAAGAAACGCCTTGCCGAGTTGCAGGCCGGCAAGCGCCAGCATGATCGCTGCCGCCGCCATCAGGATCGGCTTGCGCCGCGCCTTGAGGAGGTCGCCTATCCTGAGGGCCTTGACCGGGCCTTTCATGGTCGACTGGCGCTTCAGGGCGTCGGCCTCGGCCGCGGCCGCCTGCGCCGCGCGCCGGGCAGCGGCGATGAAATCCGATTTCGCCGCGTCGCTGTCGCCGGGCTTTGCCGGTTGTCCCCGCTCGTCGCGCACGCGCTTCATGATGGCGTTGAGGTCGGGCGCGCCGGAGCCGGGCTCCAGCGGTCGGTTGGCGACTTTCGGGTCGAGCGGCTCATCGAGATCGACACTCGGGGAATCGACGCTCGGTGCCGAGCCGGCCAGCGGCGGAACATCCGCCGCCTTCTTGCCCTTGAAGGCCCGCGCCAGCCCGCCGAACATCGACTTGCGGCCTGCCGGCTGGTCCTCTCCGGCGACGATGTCGGAACCGAGTGCGGCCATCGCGGCGGCGGCGGCGGCTTCCGCGGGCGAGCGCGCGCCCGGCCGGGCAGACAACCCCGTGTCAACGTGCAGCGCCGGCTCGCCTGATGAAACCGGCTCGGCGCGCAATATGGCCGTGGCACGCGCGTCGAGATCGGCCATGCCGGTCAGCGGCTGCGGCTCGTCCATGGTCATCGACGGTGCGTTCACGGCCATCTTGGGTCGCCGCGCGCCACGCCAGCCGCTCGGTTCGGTCGGAGCCACGTCGAGGAGTTCGCTCACCGCTTCGGACGGGTCGCTGGTTTCCAGCGAACCCAGCCTGTCGACGATCTTGAGCAGTGTATCGTGAATGGCTTCGAAGGTGCGCGAATTGCGCTCGTCGGAACGCCGCGTCAATGTCTCCAGCGTCTTCAGGTCCTGGGCGAGGCCAGATACCGCGGCCGTATTGGTGCTCGTTCCGGCCAGCGAGCGCACCGCGTTCTCAGCCGCTTCGCGTGCGGCGCCGAGGATGGAATCGCGGGTCCCGGCCAGTGCTTTCTCGATTTCGTCGAGGCGCGGGCTGATGTCCTCGAAGTCCGGCAATGGCGTGCTGGGCTTGGAAAGATGCGCCGACAGGCCGGCGACCTGCGCCTCCAGGCTGCGGATCAGCGCCGGATCGATGCCGGCGACTTGGGCCGCCGAAGCGTCCAGCCGGCTTGAAATATCCTCGAGCCGGCTTTCCAGCCCGCGGATCGCCGCCTCGCCGGCGGGATCGGGAGCGCGCGTTTCCATGCGCTTGGCCAGTGCGGTGAAGCGGGCATCGATGGCGTCCATGATGCCGGCGCTGTCGACCTGCGCCATGCTGCGCTGGTCCAGCCGGTCGGCAACCTCGTCCAGCCGGCGCTCGAGATCGCGAAACAGCATGTTGCCCTGTTCGATGGCGTCGCCCTGCCGACGCTCCATCATGCCCGACAGCACGTCGAAGCGCTGTTCAAGCCCGTGGAAGATGTAGTCGGCGTCAGGCATGGCCGGCGCCTGGTCGATCTTGTCGGCGATCAGCGCGATCTGTTTGGCGAGCCGTTCCATTGCCTGCTCGGGCAGGTTGGCGCGGCCGGCGAGGTCATCGACCCGGCTCGACAGCGTGTTCAGCCGGTCGATCACGACATTGCCGGGACGGTCCTGCGCCACTTCCTCGATCTGCTGGGCAAGCGAGTCGATCCGCTTCTCGATGCGCTCGAAGGCTTCATGGTCGATTGAATTCGCCTGTGCGGCGACTGTCGAGGCTACGATGGCGCGGGAAATCTCGTCCAGCCGCTCGTCGATCATGGCCAGCGTGGCGCCGCCGCGATTGTCCTGCTGGCTGGCGAAATGGTCGACCGCCCCGGCCAGTGTGCGGACCTTTTCCTCCAGCGAACGCAGCGACAGCGATTCCGGCAGGTTGTTGACGGCGTTGCTGATCTGCTCCAGCCGGTCGGTCAGGGCCGCAAGGGCTGGATCGTCGGAGCGCTTGCGCTGGTCGGCGTCGACGCGGTCTTCGAAAGCCGTCCAGCGGCGGTCGAAATCGTCCCAGCGGCGGTCGACCTTCTGCACGCTCTCCTCACGCGCCAGCGTGTCGAGCGCGGCCTTGACCTGCTCGAGTTCCAGTCGCAGCAGATTGACGCTCCTGTCGTCACTCTTCTCCGAGAGCGATTTGATGGCGCCGGAAAGCCGCTCGAATTCCAAGCCGAGTTCGGCGCTGCCCTTGCCTGTCGCGCCGGGCTTGGCATTCGCCTGGAAGGCGCGATCGATGTCCTTGCGCAGCGCGTCGAATTCGCGCTGCAGGCCCGAGGTCACCTGGTGGCGCAGTTCCTCGCGCATGCCGCGCAGCTCGCCCGCGATCTTGCCGACCATGGCGACGCTGTCTTCCTGGCCGCGCACACGGTCGATGTCGCGCGCGATCGCCTGATAATTCTGGTCGAAAGCAGGGGAGGGCGCCGGGTTGTGCGCACGCGGTGCCGGCTGCGGATCCTCATACCAGTGCTGCTGGGGCGTCGGCTGCGCGGCGGGATAACGCGGTTCGGCGGCGGGGTAACGCGGGTCGGCGCCATATTGGCGAGGAGCGGGGCGTGCCGTCGCGTCCTCGCGCGTCTGCCCCAGGCGCTGTTCCAGGGTCTCCAGCGAGCGGTTCAACTGCTCGAGCGTGGTCTGCGGCTTGCGCTGCCTGCCGGCATTGAGTGTATCGAGGTAGGACCGCTTGCTGTTCATCGGTGCGTCCGTCTTTCAGATTGGCCGGCTTGCGACCAGCTCCCCAAGTCCCTGCCGGAACGAGGCGACCGCGCTTCCATGCCACGGTGGAAGACTAGCTTCCCGGGTTTCACCCGCGCTCCGAAAAACCGTGAAAAATTCGATACAGGATAACCACGGGTAGCCGACATGCGCACATTTCGCCCAACGTGGTAAACAACGCGTTAACCAAGCTTAAGAAATTGCGAGGAAGTTGGCTGTCGCGACGTCCGGTGCGGCATAAAGCACCGTTTTCAGAACGCCCTTGCGTCATGAGGCGGCTATCGGTATAGAATTGACGTAAACGTAAATGGCGCGTCAACCGTGCTGTTTTGCGATTTGTTTGTCGAAACCACGGCCGGAAGCACGCCCCCGCTTCCAGTCAGGCGACGCCTGGTCCAGGACCGCGACGCCACCAAACGGGGAAGCCAGTGACCATGAAACTTATCTCGGCCGGCGAGACCGCGGCCAATACCAATAATGCATCTGTCGAAGCCGGCGAGGATCTCTCGCGAATCGGCGAAATGGCCAAAAAGTACGGCGTGACGCTGCGCACGCTGCGCTTCTATGAAGACAAGGGCCTGCTCAACCCGCAGCGCGACGGTTCGACCCGTCTCTATACGCGCCGCGACAAGGCTAGGCTGAAGCTGATCCTGCTCGGCCGCAAGGTTGGGTTCTCGCTGCGCGACGTCAAGCAGATGATGGACCTCTACGATCCGACCGGTTCCAACACCAAGCAGTTGCGGCTGGCGCTGGACAAGTCGGAGAAGCAGCTCGCTCGCCTGCAGAAGCAGCGGACACTGATCGACGACGCCATCAATGAGCTCAGCGGCTCGATGTCGGCGGTGCGCAAGATGTTGGCCGAGCGTACGGCGCCGCAGGCTAGCGTCGCGAGCTAAGCCACTCTCCGACACTGTCGGACCCTTCACTATCAAAGCCGCGTGGCCATGCCGCGCGGCTTTTTGCTATCTTTGGCCTGCTGTTTCCAGCTGCCTCGCGCAATGCCGCAACGCCAGGCGCCGCGCGCGTGGCGGCGGAAATCTTGTCGCATCAAAAATATTGACGTTTACGCAAACGTCAATATTTGCTATTGCCACTTCGACATTGGCCCGCCTGCCGCGCACGGCTTGATTTCGGGGCTAATCCGCATGGTGGAGGAAAAGCATGCCGATCTACAGGGCCCCGGTCCAGGACACGCTGTTCGTGCTCAACGAAGTTCTGGGCTATCAGCGCTATTCGAACCTTCCTGGATTCGCCGACGCGACGCCCGACGTGCTGGAGGCAATTCTCGCCGAAGGGGCCAAGCTCGCCGAGAACATCATGCATCCGCTCAACCGTGTCGGCGACATGGAAGGCTGCGTGCGCCACGACGACGGCTCGGTGACCACGCCCAAGGGCTTCAAGGAAGCGTTCGATCAGTATCGCGAAGGCGGCTGGATGGGCCTTGCGGCTCCCGTCGAGTTCGGCGGCCAAGGCCTGCCTTACACCGTCCACCAGGCAGTGTCGGAATACATGGTGTCGGCCAACATGGCGCTGATGATGTATCCGGGCCTGACGCAAGGGGCGATTGCCGCCATCATCACCCACGGCACCGACGAGCAGAAGGTGACCTGGCTGCCCAGGATGGTCGAGGGCACTTGGACCGGCACCATGAACCTGACCGAGCCGCATTGCGGCACCGATCTCGGCCTGCTGCGCACCAAGGCGGTGCCGAACGGCGATGGCACCTACAAGATTTCAGGCCAGAAGATTTTCATCTCGGCCGGTGAGCATGACATGTCGGACAACATCGTCCATCTGGTGCTGGCCCGTATCGAAGGCGCACCGGAAGGCGTCAAGGGCATCTCGCTGTTCATCGTGCCGAAGCTCAAGCTCGACGCGTCGGGCAATCCAGAGACGAGCAACACCGTTTCCTGCGGTTCCATCGAGGAGAAGATGGGCATCCACGGCAACTCGACCTGCGTCATGAATTATGACGAGGCCGAAGGCACGCTGCTGGGTGAGGCCAATGGCGGCCTGAAGGCCATGTTCACGATGATGAACGAGGCGCGGCTTGGCGTCGGCCTGCAGGGCCTGTCGCTGTCGGAGATCGCCTACCAGAACGCCGTCGCCTACGCCAAGGACCGCTTGCAGGGCCGTTCGCTGTCGGGTCCGAAGGCACCGGATAAGAAGGCCGATCCGATCATCGTCCATCCCGACATCCGCCGCTCGCTGATGACCATGAAGGCTTTCAACGAGGCCGGCCGCGCGCTGGCGCTGTGGACGGCGATCAAGTCCGACATCGCGCACCGCTCCGCCGACGATAAGGACCGCCAGGCGGCCGACGATTACACCGGCCTGATGACGCCGGTGGTCAAGGGTGTGCTCACCGACAAGGGCTTCGACCACGCCGTGATGGCGCAGCAGGTCTTCGGCGGCCACGGCTACATCGAAGAGCACGGCATGAGCCAGTTCGTGCGCGATGCCCGCATCGCCATGATCTATGAAGGCGCCAACGGCATCCAGGCGCTCGACCTCGTCGGCCGCAAGCTCGGCTTGAACGGCGGCCGCGCCATACAGGCCTTCTTCAAGGAGGTCGGCGAATTCTGCGAGGAGAACCGGGCCGACGAGAAGATGGTGCCCTTCACCAAGGGTCTGAAGAAGGGCCTCAACGATTTGCAGGCGGCGACCATGTGGCTGCTGCAGAACGGCATGGCGAAGCCCGACAATGCAGGTGCGGCCTCGACCGACTATATGCATCTCTTCGGCCTCGTGGCGCTGGGTTACATGTGGGCCCAGATGGCCAAGGCGGCACAGGGCAAGGCGGGTGCCAACGGCTCCCAGCCTTTCTATGACAACAAGGTCGTGACGGCGCGCTTCTTCATGGAACGGATCATGCCGGAAACCTCGGCGCACCTCGCCCGTATTTCGAGTGGCGCCGATACGCTGATGGCCCTGCCGGCGGAAGCGTTCTAAACTCGGTCTCGCTGGCCTTTCTGTCTGTCGATACGCGGAGGAAATCGTGGCGACAAATCCCGCCGAAGTGCTCTCCTTGCCGAAACCAGCCTGGGCGGCCGACGAGGTCGGCATGCTCTACGACATGGCTACCCGTTTCATGTCGGAGGAGATCGCGCCGCGTTACGACGAGTTCGAGAAGAACGAGATGGTCGACCGCGAAAGCTGGCTGAAGGCAGGTTCCGCCGGCCTGCTCTGCGCGTCCATGCCGGAGGAATATGGCGGCTCGGGCGGCACGTTCGCGCATGAGAGCGCCATCATCGAGGCGATCGGCCATGTCGGCGTCGACGGTTTCGGCATCGGCCTGCACAATTCGATCGTAGCACCCTACATCCTCCATTACGGCTCGGAAGAGCAGAAGAAGAAATGGCTGCCCAGGCTAGCCACCGGCGAACTGATTGGCGCCATCGCCATGACGGAGCCCGGCGCCGGTTCCGACCTGCAGGGTGTCAAGACCCGTGCAGAGAAGGACGGCAACCAGTACAAGATCAACGGCTCCAAGACCTTCATCACCAACGGCCAGCTCGCCAACTTCATCATCATCGTCACCAAGACCGATCCGGAGAAGGGCGCCAAGGGGACATCGCTGATGATCGTCGAGACCGATGAGGTCGAAGGCTTCCAGCGCGGCCGCAACCTCGACAAGATCGGGCTGAAGGCCAACGACACGTCGGAGCTGTTCTTCAACGACGTGCGTGTGCCGACCTCCAACCTGCTCGGCCATGAAGAGGGACAGGGCTTCGTCCAGCTCATGCAGCAATTGCCGCAGGAGCGGCTGCAGATCGGCACCGGGGCGATCGCCATGATCGAGCGGGCGCTGGCACTGACCATCGACTACGTCAAGGAGCGCAAGGCCTTCGGCAAGGCGATCATCGACTTCCAGAACACCCAGTTCAAACTGGCCGAATTGAAGACCGAGGCCACCATCGGCCGCGTCTTCTACAATGACTGCGTCACCCGTCACATCGATGGCGGGCTGGACCCGGTAACGGCCTCGATGGCCAAGTACTGGCTCTCCGACCTGCAGGGCAAAGTCGTCGACGAATGCCTTCAATTGCACGGCGGCTATGGCTACATGAATGAATATCCGATCGCCCGCATGTTCCGTGACGCTCGCGTCCAGCGCATCTACGGCGGCACCAACGAGATCATGAAATTGCTGATCGGACGCTCGCTCTGAGCAGCTTTTCAGCGAACCCAAGGAGCATGAAAATGGCCGAAGCTTATGTCTATGACGCCGTGCGCACGCCGCGCGGCAAGGGCAAGAAGGACGGATCGCTGCACGAGGTGCCGGCGGTGCGGCTCGCCGCCAGGACGCTGGAAGCCCTGCGCGACCGCAATGGGCTGGACACCGGCACGGTCGACGACATCATCTTCGGCTGCGTCGACCCGGTCGGCGAGGCGGGTTCCGTCATTCCGCGTGCCGCCGCCTTCGAGGCCGGCTACGATACCAAGGCACCCGGCATGCAGATCTCGCGCTTCTGCGCCTCCGGCTTGGACGCCATCAATTTCGGCGCCGCCAAGATCGCCCAGGGCGCCGATGAAATCGTCATCGCCGGCGGCGTCGAATCGATGTCGCGCGTCGGCATGGGCATGTCCGGCGGCGCCTGGTTCATGGATCCTTCGGTCGGCCTGCCCGGCTGGTTCGTGCCGCAAGGCATTTCGGCCGACCTGATCGCCACCAAATACGGCTTTTCGCGCGACGACGTCGACGCCTACGCGGTCGAGAGCCAGAAGCGCGCCGCAAAATCCTGGGCCGATGGCCGCTTCAAGAACTCGGTCATCCCGATCAAGGACCAGAATGGTCTGACCATTCTCGACCATGACGAGCATATGCGGCCGTCGACCGACATGCAGTCGCTCGCCTCGCTCAATCCGTCCTTTGTCATGCCCGGCGAAATGGGCGGCTTCGATGCGGTGGCGGTGCAGAAGCATCCCGAGGTCGAGGAGGTCAACCACGTCCACCACGCCGGCAACTCGTCCGGCATCGTCGATGGCGCGGCGGCCGTGCTGCTCGGCTCGAAGAAGGCTGGCAAGGCGATGGGTCTCAAGCCGCGCGCGCGCATCCGCACCTTCGCCAACATCGGCTCCGAGCCGGTGCTGATGTTGACTGGCCCGGTCGACGTCACCGAAAAGCTGTTGAAGCGAGCCAAGATGAAGCTGTCGGACATCGACCTGTTCGAGCTCAACGAGGCCTTCGCCTCGGTCGTGCTGCGCTACATGCAGGCTTTCGAGATCCCGCACGACAAGATCAACGTCAATGGCGGCGCCATCGCCATGGGCCATCCGCTCGGGGCCACCGGCGCGATGATCTTCGGCACGGTGCTGGACGAACTCGAGCGCCGCGACTTGAACACCGCGCTGGTGACACTGTGCATCGGCGCCGGCATGGGTACCGCAACCATCATCGAACGCGTCTAACGGGGAGAGAACGATGAGCTACGCCAATTTCACCCTCGACATCGACGCCGACGGCATCGCGCTGGTCACCTGGAACAGCCCGGACCGCTCGATGAACGTCTTCACCGAAGAGGTGATGCGCGAGTTGAACGCCATCGTGGACCAGGTGGCCGGCGATGCCGCCATCAAGGGCGCGGTGATCACCTCCGGCAAGGACACCTTCTCCGGTGGCGCCGACATCACCTTGCTGCAGAAGATGCTGACCACCTTCGCCACTGACAAGGTCAAGGATGTCGAAAAGGCGACCAAGGCGCTGTTCGACAATGCCGGCATCATGAACGGCCTGTTCCGCAAGCTGGAAACCTGCGGCAAACCATGGGTCTCGGCGATCAACGGCACCTGCATGGGCGGCGCCTTCGAAATGTCGCTCGCCTGCCATGGCCGCGTCGCGGCCGACTCCGACAAGGTCAGGATGGCGCTCCCCGAGGTCAAGATCGGCATCTTCCCCGGTGCCGGCGGCACCCAGCGCGTGCCGCGGCTGACCGACCAGCAACAGGCGTTGCAGATGCTGACCTCCGGCCAGACCCTGTCGCCGCAGAAGGCGAAGGCGATGGGCCTGATCCACGAGATCGCCGAACCGGCGAAGCTGGTTGAGACTGCGAAGGCGATGATCAGGAACGGCCTCAAGCCGGTGGCGCCTTGGGACGAGAAGGGTTTCAAGCTGCCCGGCGGGCCGATCTATTCGGCGGCAGGTGCCAATTTGTGGCCGCCGGCCATCGCCATTCTGCGCCGCGAGACCTACGGCAATTACCCGGCCGCCGTCGCGATCCTGAAATGCGTCTATGAGGGGCTGCTGGTGCCCTTCGACACCGCGCTCAGGATCGAGCAGCGCTATTTCACCGAGATCATGCGGAGCAAGGAAGCGGCGGCTATGATCCGCTCGCTATTCGTGTCGCTGCAGGAGCTGAACAAGGGCGCGCGCCGCCCGGCCGGCGTGCCGGACACCAAGTTCAAGAAGATCGGCATCCTCGGCGCCGGCTTCATGGGCGCCGGCATCGCCTATGTCACCGCCAAGGCCGGCATTCCGGTGGTGCTGCTCGACCGGGATATGGAGGCGGCCGCAAAGGGCAAGGCGCACTCCGACAGCCTGGTCTCGGATCAGGTCAAGAAGGGCCGCGCCAAGCCCGAGGAGAAGGACAAGCTCCTCTCGCTGATCACGCCGACGGCAGACTATGCCGACCTCGCCGGCTGCGATCTCGTCGTCGAAGCGGTGTTCGAGGATTCCGCCGTCAAGAAGAACGCCACCGAACAGGCGGAAGCCGTGCTGAAGTCGTCGGCGATCTTCGCCTCGAACACCTCGACCATCCCGATCACCGGTCTGGCCAAGAATTCGGCGCGGCCGAAGAATTTCATCGGCATCCACTTCTTCTCGCCGGTCGACAAGATGATGCTGGTCGAGATCATCTTGGGCAAGAAGACCGGCGACAAGGCGCTGGCCACCGCGATCGACTTCGTGCGCGCCATCAAGAAGACGCCGATCGTCGTCAACGACACGCGCGGCTTCTACGTCAACCGCTGCGTGCTGCGTTACATGTCGGAAGCCTACAAGATGCTGATCGAAGGTGTGCCCGCTCCAATGATCGAGAATGCGGCGAAGGCCGCCGGCATGCCGGTCGGTCCCTTGGCTCTGACCGACGAGACGGCCATCGACCTTGCCCAGAAGATCATGAAGCAGACCATCAAGGATCTTGGTCACAAGGCCGTCGACCCCAGACAGATGGCGCTGATCAACATCATGGTCGACGACCACGGCCGCTTCGGCCGCAAGAATGGCAAGGGTTTTTACGACTATCCGGCCAAGCCCGCGAAGAAGAAGCTGTGGCCGGGGTTGAAGGACCTCTATCCGCAGCTCGCGGCCGAGAAGGTCGACTATGAGGAGTTGCAGCAGCGCCTGCTGGTCACCATCGCGCTCGAAGCAGCACGCGTGATGGAAGAGGGTATCGTCACCGATCCACGCGAGGCCGATGTCGGCTCGATCCTGGCCTTCGGCTTCGCGCCCTACACCGGTGGCGCGCTGTCCTACATCGACGGGATCGGCGCCAAGCAATTCGTCAAGATCGCCAAGGGCCTGCAGAAGAAGTATGGCGCCGAGTTCAAGGCGCCCAAGCTGCTTATCGACATGGCCGAGAAAGGTGAGACCTTCTACGAACGCTTCGACCCCTATGCCAAGGGCGACGTGAAGCAGGCAGCCTGACATAGCGTCATGTATGTCTGGGCGCGCATGGCGCGCATGCTGGCCACGGCGCGCAGCCGTGGTCCCTATATGATGGGCGGCGAAGGCCGGCTGGCCTTTCGCTGCCTGCCGACCGATATCGATTTCAACGTCCATCTCAACAATGCGCGCTACATGATGCTGGCCGACCTTGGCCGCATCGACCTGTTTGT
The DNA here is from genome assembly GCF_006442545.2 of Mesorhizobium sp. B2-1-8. Classification (NCBI taxonomy): domain Bacteria; kingdom Pseudomonadati; phylum Pseudomonadota; class Alphaproteobacteria; order Hyphomicrobiales; family Phyllobacteriaceae; genus Mesorhizobium; species Mesorhizobium sp. B2-1-8. Next base: position 6,331,383 of record NZ_CP083952.1, on the reverse strand, counting down.
CCGCGCTGGTCTCATCACGCTGGCTAAGAAGAATGGCTGGGCGCCGATGATGGGCGGGCTGCAGGCCGTCTACGCCCGTGAGATCCGGCTGTGGCGGCGCTTCGAAGTGGTGTCCTCGATCGAGACCTAGGAAGGCACTCAGGTCATCGGCAAACACCGTTTCGTCCTCGACAATGGCGAGACGGCCGCCGTGATCATGACGACGGCCGGTGTCTACGACCGCAAGGCGCGCCGCTTCCTCGACATTGACGAGGTAGTCGCCGCGCTTGGCCGCGCGGTGAACCCAGGGCCACCGACCGAGGCGGAACGCATTTTCATGACCTCGCATCGGGGTTTGCGCGCCTTGGCCAAACGGACCTGATCGCGCTCCGAAGCCCGGTATTCGTCACGCCGCCGCACCGAGCAGGAAATCTGTCACCTCGTCCGAAAAGACCATCGTACGATCCTCGAAGATGACATTCCGCGAGCCATTCGGGTCCGACCGTCCGCTCGGCATCCCATGCGCAACGAGCGCCTCGGCGCAACCAAGCCAGTCGCCGTTCGCCTCCGGTTCATTGACCGAACCCCATCCGAGCGTTCCGCGCACGTCGCCGCCGAAACCATGCTGTTCTTTCCAGTTGGCGCCGTGTTCGAGCAGGAAGCGGGTGAGATCGGCGTGACCGCGAAACACCGCGTGGTTCAGCGCGGAGGCATCCCAATCGCCGCCGCGCACGGCGATCGGCCAACCCAGATCGATCATGGCTCTCACCGCCTCGGTGCAGCCTTGCGCGGCAAGCTCCGGCAGAAGGCGCAACTGCGTGTCCGACAGCGAGTGGGGCAAGTCCGGGTGCCGGGCCTTTATCCGCCGAGCCGTCGCCTCGTCGCCCGCGGCACACGCGGCGATGAACTGCTCGTCATCGGGAAGCGGTCCATTGTCTGCCCATCGCCGCAGCAGCGCGGCGACATCGGTCAGCCCAAAGCGCAGGGCGACCAGATGGGCACTCGCCCCGTCGGGCGTGCGAACCGAGGCATCGGCTCCGGCGGCAAGCAGCGCTTCGATATGGGCGGCGGAGCGCCGCCGCCGGATCGCCCACAAAAGCGGCCTGCCCCAATCGGAAGTCGGCTGGCTTGTGGCGCCTTCGTTCGGATTGGCATCGGCTGCCGCGAGCAGGAGGCGCAGCGCCTCGATGCTGTCGAGGTCAAGAACGCGATAGAGCGCATTGGAGCCGGTGACTCGCGCGCCCGCGGCAAGCAGCAGCCGGGTGCAGTCCGGATTTTCGAGCGAGTGATAAAGCGACTCGCCGTCGTTCGGATTGGCACCGGCGTCGAGCAGCAGCTTTGTCAGCACGGGATCGTGGTTCTGACCGGCAGCGCCGTAGAGCGCGGACAGCGGGAACTGTTCCGAGGGCTTTTCCACGGACGCCGGCGGCCAACGGCTGCCGACGGCTTGGTCTGGGTCGGCACCTGCTTCGAGCAACAGTTCGGCACAGGTATGAAGCGGTTCGCGAAAGCGTGGCAGCCGGAGAAGACTGGAATGCGCCACCGCCACCAGCGGCGGCAGGTTGAGCGGACCGCCCGGGCGATTGATCCATCCTGGGTCCCGCTCCGTCAAACCGTGCAGGATGGCTTCATCGCCAACAGCGCAGGCGAGATAAGGATCCTCTGCAACGAGATCCGGATGCTCCTCGACCATCCGCGCGGCGGCGGCCGGGCTTGCCCGGTTCGTACCGCCGCTGATGTCGCCGGCATAGACGAGGCCCGCCCAATTGCGGATCGAGTCGGCGCGGTCGGTTCGGTAAACGCGCTGCGCCGCGACGAAGCTGCTCATGTCCGACCAGGACGGGAACCCATAGTCCCGCGCAAGACAGGACTGGGCATCATGAAGACGCAAGGCGAGGCTCTTGATCGCCTGGTCGGACTTGCCCATGGCTGCCGGCAGGGCATTTCGAAGGCGCTCGAGCGCATCCGGATCGCCGCGTTTGTAGTCCGCGAGCAATTCCTTTGCTTGCTTCTTCAACAGATCGAGATTGGGCAGGTTGGGGAGCTGTTTCATAAAAACCTCCGTGCGTGAAGTGCCGAAGGTCCGCAAATCGGCAGCACAAAGGTTTGGCTACAAGCTCATCAAGGCAAGTGGGTTCAACCCTTCCCGCGGACCCGGATGCGGCTTGCACCGCAGGCTGAACATAGGGCCATCCTCCCGCGGCGGTCAATAAGGATACGGCCTTTGTCGCGAGCGGCCGCTGCCGGCGATCCGTCATCGAAACGGTGGACAACCAACTGGTCGCGGGTTAGACAGGCAAGGCATTTTTTCCTGTCCCGAAGGAGCGCGCAAAATGCTCTCGCACGACCGCGTGTGGGCCGCCATAGACGCTCTGGCCGAGCGCTATTCGCTTTCGGCCTCGGGTCTGGCGAGGCGCGCGGGTCTCGATTCGACCGCCTTCAACAAATCGAAACGCCTCTCGTCCGACGGCCGGCCGCGCTGGCCGTCGACCGAATCGCTGGCCAAGATCATCGAGGCCACCGGCGCTTCGCTGGACGAATTCACGGGACTGATCGAAGGCCGGGGCGCATCGCCCGCCAGCCGGCGCGCCGTGCCGTTGCTCGGCTTTGCCCAGGCGGGCGCCGGCGGCTTCTTCGACGATGCCGGTTTTCCGGCGGGGCAGGGCTGGGATCTCGTCGAATTGCCGGCGCAGTCGACCGAAAGTTCCTATGCACTGCAGGTGCAGGGCGATTCCATGCTGCCGCTCTACCGCAACGGCGATGTGCTCATCGTCGAGCCGGGCGCCGCCACCCGCAAAGGTGATCGCGTCGTCGTCAAGACCACATCAGGCGAGGTGATGGCCAAGGTGCTCGAGCGCCAGACCGTCAAGTCGATCGCGCTGGTCTCGCTCAATCCGGAGCATCCGGACCGCGACATCCCCATGCGCGAGGTCGAATGGGTGGCGCGGATCGTCTGGGCAAGCCAATAGGTGCAACGGGTGCGACTTCCTCATCTGGTCCTGGCGGTTCTGATGGTTCCGGTGATGGCGGCGCTGGTCGTTGCCGGAGGACGCACGCTGAAAGGCAGCGCAAGCACTGTGGCGGTGGATCAGATCGATCCCGGCGCCGATACGATCCCGCAGGCTGACACCGGGACGGTGCCCGAAGAACCTGCAACCTCCGCCATACCTGCTCCCCAGCCGCCAAAGCCTGCGGCGCATTCGAGGGCGATCGATCCGCAGGTCGTCGCGCCGCCGAAACTGCCCGCCGGAGAGCTCGAGAGGGTCGAGCCCCGCGAGCCGTTGAGCAAGCTGGCGCTGGCCGTGCCGCCCAAGCCGAAGATGCCCGACGACTGGAACGGCACGAAGCTGTTCCAGCCGGTCGCGCCGGCTGCCGGCCTGATCGAGGCGAAAGGCTATTCGGTCGCCGTTTCCGGCATCGATGTCGTCGGGCAGGACGAGACCTGCACCACCGACGGCAAATCCTGGCCGTGCGGCATCCGTGCTCGCACGGCTTTCCGCGCCTTCCTGCGCGGCCGCGCCGTGGCCTGCACGGTGCCGCCGGAAGCTGGTCGCGACCGGATCGCGGCGGAGTGCCGGATCGGCAAGCTGGATGTCGGTCAATGGCTGGTCGAAAACGGCTGGGCGCGCGCCGCCAAGGGCGGGCCCTATGTCGAGGCCGGCAACAAGGCGCAGAGCGCGAAGAAAGGCATTTTCGGACCGGCGCCGAACCTTGCCGGTATCTCGGCGGTGCCGGCCGCGCCCGCCCCGGCGCCTCAGGCGCCGGGTTCGATCCTGGAAGAGGACGGCGGCGTCCTCAAGCCAGCTGACCAGCCAACGCCTTCTGAATGAGCGAGCGGGTTTCGGCGACGCCGTAGAGGGCGGCGAAGGATCCGAAGCGTGGGCCGCGTTCCTGACCGATCAGCACTTGATAGATCATCTGGAAGAAGGCGCCTGAAACGCCGGGGCCACCTTCCGGACTCTGCTTGGAATGATCCTGATAGCGTTCGATCTTGCGCGCCACGTTGAGCGAAGCGCTTTGGATCGCCTCGCCGCTGGCGCCCGCTGGCAAGTCGCCAAGTGCCTTGTCGAGAGCCACCAGTGCTTCGCGCTCGACCTCGTCGGCCGGTCGAAAGGTCTTCGTCGGCTTCACGAAATCGTCGAAATAGCGGATCGCATAGGCCGTCAGCCGGTCGAGCTCGGGATGGGTGGCCGGCGTCACGCCCTGCACATGGCGCGAGATGAAGCCCCACAGCACGTCCTTGTTTTGCGCATTGGAGGCACTGACCAGGTTGAGCAGCAGCGAGAACGGCACCGGCATGTCGATGGCGGGCGGATTGCCGTCATGCATATGCCAGACCGGGTTGCCCAGCCGCTCCTTCCAGTCCTGACGGGGATAGGCGGCGAGGAAGGTGTAATATTCGTCCACCGCCCGCGGTATGACGTCGAAATACAGTTTCTTGGCCTGCCGCGGCCGCTGGTACATGTAGAGCCCTAGGCTCTCGGTCGGTGCATAGGCCAGCCATTCGTCGATGGTCAGGCCATTGCCCTTCGACTTGGAAATCTTCTGGCCGTTCTCGTCGAGGAACAGCTCGTAGACGAAATGGTCCGGCGCCCGCCCGCCCAGGATGTTGCAGATGCGGTCATAGACCACCGCATTGGTCTGGTGGTCCTTGCCGAACATCTCGAAGTCGACGCCGAGCGCCGCCCAGCGCATGCCGAAATCCGGCTTCCACTGCAGCTTCACCCGGCCACCGGTGACCGGCAGCGTGGTTTCGGTGCCTTCATCGTCGAAGGTGATGGTGCCGGCCTTGGCGTCCACATTTTTCATGGGAACGTAAAGCACGCGCCCGCTCTTCGGCGAGATAGGCAGGAAGGGGCTGTAGGTCGCCTGCCGCTCAGGTCCGAGCGTCGGCAGCATGACCGCCATGATCTGGTCGTAGCGTTCGGCGGTGCGCAACAGCATCGCATCGAAGCGGCCGGCCTTGTAGTACTGCGTCGCGCTGGCGAACTCGTAGTCGAAGCCGAACGTGTCGAGGAAGCGGCAGAGCATCGCATTGTTGTGGTCGGCGAAGCTCGCATAGTCGCCGCCGAAGGGGTTGGGCACCGACGACAGCGGCTTGTGCAGATACGGCTCGAGCGCTGCGCGATCCGGCACGCTGTCGGGTATCTTGCGCATGCCGTCCATGTCGTCGGAAAAGCACAGCAGCTTGGTCGCGACCTTGTCCCGCGTCAGCACGCGGAACGCATGGCGCACCATCGAGGTGCGCGCCACTTCGCCGAACGTGCCGATATGCGGCAGGCCCGACGGTCCATAGCCGGTTTCGAACAGGATCGTTTTGGGAAAGTCGGCGCCCTTGTAGCGCTCGATGATCTTTTTGGCTTCCTCGAACGGCCATGCCTTGCTCTCGGCCGCAGCCGTCAGCAGTTCGGGATTGAGATCGATGATGTTTGATCCCGCCATGGTCCTGTTTTCCAAAATTATTCGCCGTTCTGGCTGCAAGTGTCGATTTTCAACCGGTCTCTAGGCGCGCATGGCCGGAGCGTCAACGCGTGGGGCGCTTTTTCCTTGCGGCCTCGGGCTCCCCTTCCTACCTTCGGCGCCCGTCAAGGAGTAAAGAATGCCGTCGCCGACCCCACATGAAGCCCTGATCTATCTGATGGTCATCACATCGGCCTCAGACCGGGACATGACCGACATCGAACTGGCCAGGATCGGCGAGGTCGTCCGCTCGTGGCCGGTGTTCGAGGATTTCAGGCAGGACCGGCTGGTTTCCGTGGCCCAGGCCTGCCAAAAGATGCTGCAGGAAGAGGGTGGGCTGGAGGGGGTCCTGACCCAGGTTGCGGAGGGGCTGCCGGAGCGGCTGCACGACACCGCCTACGCCGCCGCCTTCGAGGTCGCCGCCGTCGATCTGGAGATGCGGATGGAAGAGGTGCGCGTGCTGCAACTGATCCGCCGTCAGCTCGATCTCGACACGTTGACCGTGGCGGCCATCGGCCGTGCGGCCAAGGCAAGGCTTCGCACGCTCACCTGAAGAGAGCGTTACGCCGACTCAGAAAAAACTGACCGGGACCGGATCAGAAAAAACTGACCGGGAAATAGCGCAGGTAGAATTCGGCGAAAGTGCCTTTCATCGAAATCTCCTGCAATGCGTAGTCGAGTGCTGCGGCCAGCGCCGGATTGTCGGCGCGCGTGGCGATTGCCATGCCGGTGCCCAGATATTCGGGCGCCAGGTAGGGGCCGCCGGCAAAGCGGCAGCAGCCGGCCGCATCGGAGCCGCCGAGCCAGAAGGCGAAGCGCATGCCGTCGCCGAAGGCCGCGTCGATCTTGCCAGCCTTGAGGTCGCCGTAGAGCGCTTCCGGCCCGTCGAAGGGGACGACCTGGACCGTGCTGAAATAGTCGCGCAGCATGCGTTCATGCGCTGAGCCTGATATCACGCCGACGCGCTTACTGCGCAATTTGTCGAAGATCGGTTCCGCCAGCGCCTTGTTCTTGGGCATGATGAAGCGTGCCGGAAACTGCAGGTAGGCGCGCGAGAAGGCGTATGTCTGGCGTGACTGCGGCGTTGCGGCAATGCCGGCGATGATCGCTTCGCCTTCGCCTTTCTCGAGCGCGCCTTGAAGCTCCGCCCACGGCAAGGCTTGGATCTGGCATTTGTCGACGATGCCGAGTTCCGCGCAGATGGCGCGCGCCATGTCGATATGGAAACCGGACAGCTTTCCCGCACCGTCGAGGAAATTGAAGGGCGGAAAATCCGTGGTCGTCAGGAACCGCAGCCGCGGCAGTGCCGAAAGGTCCGGCTTGGGCAGCCGCTCCTTGGCGTCCCATAGCACCGGTACCTGCGGCTCCGCCGCGCGCGCTCCGGGAACCCAAGCCAGGGCCGCGATGAGCGCCCCTGCCAGGACCTGGAACCTCCATTGGAACGCCAAGATAGAACTCCGCCGCACTCGTTCTCGTGCCGGTTTTGGTACGAAAATGGTACAGGCACAATGCTTTTTGATTTCAACGCTTCGATTTCAGGATATGGTTCGGTGGGTTTGCAAACAGCGGTGGCTGCCCTGGTGGGGTACCAGGGTCGAGAACCACAACCGGAAGCGGGCGCTTTGCAATTCTTGGTCGGTGGCGAAGTGCCGGCAAGGCGTGGACCATGGACTTTAATGCATAAGGCAACATGGGGTTGATGTTGCGATGGGTCAGTTCGATCGGACGCTGGAATACATAGACCAGCTGCAGCACGCCGCAACGGCGGCCGCGGTCTGCGAGAAACTGTTGGGCGTAACATCGGAGTTCGGCCTGACCGCGCTGATGGCCGGAACCGTTCCGAAGCCGCGCACGCCCACGGGTCAGCAAAAGCAGCATGTGCTGCTTTGCGACTGGCCGGTCGAATGGCTCGAGCGCTATGTGACGCGCAACTATGTCGATCACGATCCCGTCGTCAGTCACATGAAACAGCTGCAGGCGCCGTTCCAGTGGCGGGAAGCCGCCCAGGGGCTTCGCATCGACAAGGGCAGTGGCGAAGTGATGGGCGACGCCGGCGCCTTCAAGCTTCGCGATGGGCTGGCCTTTCCGCTGATCACGCTCGACGGCGAAATCGTCATGGTGTCGCTGGGTGGCGAGGCCGTGGAACTGTCGGCGGCCGAGTTCGGCCTGGTCTCGCTGGTCTCGACCTATGCCGTTGGCCGCGCCATGCAACTCCACACCATGGCGGCCACGACCATCGATCACATCGAACTGACGCCGCGCGAACGCGAGTGCCTGCAATGGGCCGCCGTCGGCAAGTCCGAATGGGAGATTTCGCAAATCCTCGGCATCTCCGAACACACGTCGGAGAAACATCTTCTTAACGCCAAAAGCAAACTCGGTGCCGTCAACCGGGTGCAGGCAGTCGCCGAGGCGATAAGGCGGGGATACATTAGCTAGGTCGGCCGTGCCGGCCTAGAACTTCTCGCCTACGTGATCACGCAATTTTCGCATCGAAGCACGGCCGTATCTTCCCCTGAAACACAGGAGACTACGGAATGCTTTTTTGTCTTTCGACCAAAGAATTGATGGAACGCCCCGACCTCTGGGAGGCCGTCCATCGGCTGCGCTATCGGATATTCGTCGAGGAAATGGGATGGGAGGACCTGCGTCGCCCCGACGGGTTCGAGGTCGACCAGTTCGATCATGACGAGGCGGTGCATCAGATCGTCATCAGGGGCAATGAAGTCGCGGGTTATCAGCGGATGTTGCCGACCACGCGGCCGCATCTCTTGACCGAGGTGTTGACCGATCTCTCCGAAGGAACGCCGCCGGCGGGTCCCAACATCTGGGAGTTGACCCGCTATGCGGTGGCTCCGGGTTTTCGCGATGGCCGGCGCGGCGTCTCGACCGTCGGCACGGAATTGATAGCCGGTTTCGTCGAGTGGGGTCTGAAGCGCGGCGTCGACAAGGTGATCATCGAGTTCGAGCCGATGTGGGTGCTGCGCGCACTGCAGTTGCACTTCCTGGCGACGCCGCTGGGCTATCAGCGCACCTATGGCAACCAGCAGGTCGTGGCGACGCTGCTCACCTTCAACGAGCACACGCTGGACGTGGTGCGTTCGCGCCGCAAACATCATGCACCCGTCCTGGCCAGGGGATATCCCGACATGTTCGGCCAAAGGAGGGCGTCATGAACGCGCATCCGCAGCCTGAACTGCGCAACCACGCGCTGATCGTCACCGTATCGTCGAATGACGGCCGGCCGGTGCTCGACAGACGGGCCTATGAGAGCCTTGCCAGGACGTTCCACGAGGCCGCCGAGAACGACGAGGTGCGGGTCGTCGTGCTGCGCGGCCTGGCGGGCTGCTTCTGTCTTGGCGGCGACTTTTCCGAATTCCTGGATGCCACCAAGCATCAGAAGCTGATCGCCGCCGTCACCGACATGTTCCGCATGCTGGCGACGTTTCCAAAGCCCATCCTGGCCTGTGTCGACGGCGATGCCGTCGGCGTCGGCTGCACCATCCTGTTCCATTGCGACATGGTGATCGCGTCGGAAAAAAGCACGTTCCGGGTGCCGTTCGTCGATTTCGGCCTTGTGCCGGACGCGGCGACCAGCATCCTGGCGCCGCAGAAGCTCGGCTATGCCGGCGCTTTCCGCTTCTTCTGCCTCGGCGACACGCTTCGTGCCGAGGACGCCAGGGCGCTCGGCCTCGTCGCCGAGATCGTCCCGGAGGGCAGCGTCGAGGAGGCGACGCTCGGCCGGGCCAGGCAGCTCGTCAAAAAGCCGGTTGCGGCGTTGCTGCAGACGCGCGGCCTGCTCAAGGGCAACACCACGGCACTTTGCGAGCGCATCGATGAGGAGATATCGCTGTTCAAGCAGGCGCTGCAAGACGACGCGACGCTGCGACGGTTGCAGCGGATCGCGCGCCTGGCGGCCTAGAGTCGGATGGTTTCAGGTCGAATCGGCCTGAAACCTGAATCGGTAGTGCGTCTATCAAATTGCGCCGCGCTCCCTTTGGCTGCGCGGCACCAAAAGCGTCAGTCCTGCTTGCCGAGGAATGATGGTCCCTCGCCGATGATCTTCCTGTCTTCCTTGCCGATGACATCGAGATCGCGCCCCTCATAGGGCAGCGACAGGAGGATGCGACGCATCACCGCCAGCCGCGCGCGGCGCTTGTCGTTGGCCCGCACGATGATCCATGGCGCGAACTCCTTGTGGGTGTGCTCGAGCATGCTGTCGCGCGCCTTGGTGTAATCGTCCCACTTGGTGATGCCGGCAATGTCGATCGGCGAGAACTTCCAGCTCTTCAGGGGGCTGTAGCGGCGATCGTGAAAGCGCTCGAGCTGCGTCTCCTGGCCGATGTTCAGCCAGAATTTGAAGAAATGCATGCCGTCATTGACGATCATTCGTTCGAAATGCGGCGTCTCGTCGAGAAACTTCTCGTGCTGTTCGGGGGTGCAAAAACCCATCACCGGCTCGACGCCGGCGCGGTTGTACCAGGAGCGGTCGAAGGTGACGAATTCGCCCGACGTCGGGAAATGATCGGCATAGCGCTGGTAATACCATTGCCCCAACTCCGTCGGGGTCGGCTTGGTCAGCGCGACGTTGCGCGCCGTGCGCGGGTTGAGGTACTGGCGCAGCACGAAGATCGTGCCGCCCTTGCCGGCGGCGTCACGCCCCTCGAACAGCGCCATCACCCGCTTGCCGGTCGCCTGCAGCCACGCTTGCGCCTTGACCAGCTCGATCTGCAAATGCTCGAGCGTTTCGTCATACTCCTCGTTTTTCATCTTCTTGTCGTAGGGATACCCGCCCGCGGCCAGCTTGTTCTCCTCGACCCAGTCCGGAAGCTCGGGATTCTCGATGTCGAACTCCCGTTCCTTGCCGCCGATCCGGATTTTCAGCGGACCTGTTGGCGTGGCGGAGTTTTCCTTGGCCTTATTCATGCAGACGAACCCTTTTAAGTGTCTGGACTCATGCTATTGGGAGCCATTACAGCGCCGCGCGTCCATTTGGACACGCGAAGGACGCTGTAGCACTTTTGATTTGCGGTCCAGCGGAAGTTTTCGCCGCCGTGTGACCGGTGGAGGCTGGGCGCGCGAATGACTGACCTGGGCGCGGAGCAGAAAAGCACGGGGCAAGCGATCGCCGGCCGGCTGTGGAACAGCCGCTGGCTGCTCGCGGCCGGTGTCCTGGCGGTCCTGATCACCTATGGCTTCGCGGGTATTTCCGCCTACGTGCTGGTACCGGCGCTGCTCCTGCTGCTGGCGGCGGCAATATTGCCGGTGGCGGGTGCGCGCCATTCCGCCGAGGGCGCTGTGGCAATCGAGGCGGTGGGCTTGCTGCGCCTGTCCGGCGAATATCTGGCGGCCGCCGTCGCCGATCCGCTGATCATCTTCGACCATGCCGCCACCATCGTCCACGCCAACGCCGCCGCCTTTGCCGCCTTTGGCGGCATCGCGCCCGGCATATCGCTGCCGCTGAAATTCCGGGCGCCGGAAATGCAGGCGCTGCTGGACAGTGTCCTGTCGGGCACCGTCGCCTCGGATGTTGTCGACTACACAGAGAAACTGCCCGTCGAACGGGCCTACCGGGTCAGCGCGTCCTCGGTCGGGCATGGCACCGACCTCTATGTGCTGGTCTTCAAGGACCAGAGCGAGGCGCGGCGCATAGACCGCATGCGCGCGGACTTCATCGCCAATGCCAGTCATGAGTTGCGCACCCCGCTGGCTTCGATCGCGGGCTTCATCGAAACGCTGCGCGGACCGGCCCGCAACGATCCGGCGGCGCGCGAGCAGTTCCTCCAGATCATGCAGAACCAGACCGGCCGCATGGCGCGCCTGATCGATGACCTGCTGTCGCTGTCGCGGCTGGAGATGAAGCCCTATCTGAAGCCGGGAACCGAAGTCGATCTGCGCCAGACCGTGGACGGCGTCATCGATTCGCTCGGACCGCTCGCCCGGGAAAACAATGTCGTCATCGAGCGCGATTTCGCCGAGGGGTCGCTCGATGTGCCGGGCGATCGCGACGAGCTGTTCCAGGTGTTCGAGAACCTTTTGGAAAATGCCTGCAAATACGGCCAGTCGGGCGGGCGGGTTGTGGTGTCGATCGCGCGCGGCGAAGATGGTGCCGAACCGGGCATCGACGTGACGATCAGGGATTTTGGCCCCGGCATTCCCGAGGAGCATATCCCGCGCATCACCGAGCGCTTCTATCGCATCGATGTCGAGACCAGCCGCACGCAGAAAGGCACGGGTCTTGGCCTGTCGATCGTCAAGCACATCCTGACGCGTCACAACGCCAGGCTGACGATCAGGTCCGAGGTCGGCAAGGGCGCCGCCTTCTCGGTCCATTTGCCGGCGCACTGATACTGCCCTAGTTTTCCACGGGACCGTTTCTTTTTTCTGTCATCCGGTTAGCGTATCAGCGGGGATTCGAGGAAACGACTCAAAGACAAGACACCCCGTGGGAAGGCATTTCGTCCATGCAATCCGTTCACACAATGAGCGCCTTTGACGAGGAACTGAAAGATCTCTCCAAGCGCATCGCCGCGATGGGCGGCCATGCCGAGCGCATGGTCGAACAGGCGGTCGCCGCCTTGGTCAATGCCGATCCGGGATTGGCCCAGAAAGTCATTCGCGATGACGCCGTGCTGGATGAGGGGCAGCGTGAGATCGACGACAAGGCGATCATCATCATCGCCAAGCGCCAGCCGATGGCGACGGACCTGCGCGAGATCGTCGGCGCCATCCGCATTTCGGCCGACCTCGAGCGGGTCGGAGACCTCGGCAAGAACGTCGCCAAGCGGGTGGCTGCCGTCACCGACGGCCGTCAGCCGACCAGCCTTTTCCGCGGCTTGGAGGCTCTGGCCAACCTGGCGCTGACCCAGCTGAAGGAAGTGCTCGACGTCTACGCGTCGCGTTCGGTCGACAAGATCGGCTTCGTGCGCGACCGTGACGACCAGATCGATGCCATGTACACGTCGCTGTTTCGCGAATTGCTGACCTACATGATGGAAGATCCGCGCAACATCACGCCCTGTACGCATCTGCTGTTCTGCGCCAAGAACATCGAGCGTATCGGCGATCACGCCACCAACATCGCCGAGACCATCTACTACATCGTCACCGGCGACCAGATGCCGGCCGAGCGGCCGAAGAGCGACAAGACGGACAAGATCGGCCTCCCCGCGGCGCTGCCAGTGAAGTGAACGCACGTCCTCTCGAACGCTTAATCATATTGCGCTAAACTATCCCGAGATAAACTTGCTGGTTCCCCAGGGAAGGCAACGCTTTCGGGAGGCTGCGATGGAATATGTCCGCGAGTTCAAGCCCTCGCCGCCGTCATCGGGCATCATCGCCTGCGGTGTCTATACCGCCGGGCGCCGGATCGCCGATATTCCGATCGAGGAAGCCGGCGAATGGGCCAAGAAATCGGGGCATGTCGTCTGGATCGGGCTGCTTGAACCTGACCGCGAACTTCTGTTGCGCGTCAAGGCGCAGTTTCATCTTCATGAGCTGGCGATCGAGGATGCCGAGCATCCGCACCAGCGGCCAAAGATCGAGCAATATGGCGATGCGCTGTTCATCGTTGCTCGCACGGCGCAATTGATCGAAGGGCGCGTCACCTTCGGCGAGACACATCTGTTTGTCGGCTCAGGCTACATCGTCAGCGTCAGGCACGGCCCGTCGACATCCTATGCCGCCGTGCGCCAGCACTGGGAAAGCTGCCCGCATTCGCTGGCCAAGGGCGAGGATTTCGTCCTCTACGCGATTCTCGACTTCATCGTCGACAATTACATGCCCGTGCTCGAGCAGATCGAGGACGAGGTCGAGGCGATCGAGGACAAGGTCCTGCTGAAGCCGATGACCGGTCCCGACATCGAACGCCTCTACATGCTGCGCCGCGACCTCCTGCGCCTGCGCAACGCGGCATTGCCATTGGTGGAAGTCTGCCGCCGGCTGACCAGCGCCGAGCTGCCGCAGATCCATTCGGCCATGCACCCGCTGTTCCGCGACGTGACGGATCATATCCGTACCGTCCAGGAGAAGGTCGACAGCCTGCGCGAGGTGCTGGCCTTCGCCTTCGAGGCCAGTCTTCTGGTCGGTCAGAGCCAGGAAACGGCGATCTCGAAGAAACTCGCCTCATGGGCGGCCATCCTGGCGGTGCCAACCGCATTCGCCGGCATCTACGGCATGAACTTTACCGACATGCCGGAGCTGAAGATGGAATATGGCTACCCGATGGTGCTGGCCATCATCGCGCTGATCTGCTCTTTTTTGTACTGGCGGTTTCGCAAGAATGGATGGTTGTGAAGTAGTCAGTAGTCAGTAGTCAGTAGTCAGTAGTCAGTAGTCAGTAGTCAGTAGTGATTGGTGGGATCACCGCTACTCACTACTCACTCCGCTCAGCGATTCCGCCGCCGCTCCGCCGCTGGCTGGAACGCCACCCGGGCATGGTATTTGCAGTAAGGACCGGTTTCGGCGGCTTCGTTGCCGCAGAAATTGAAGTCCTCCGAAAGCGGATCGCCATTCGGCCATTTGCAGGTGCGCTCGGTCAGTTCGACGAGTTGCAGATGCCGTGAGATCGGGACCACGACGTTCTCGACCGGGCGGATGTAGTGTCTTGCCACTGGTTCGGCGTCGAATTGCGTCTGAAGGGCCGTCGCGCCGATCGAAGTCGTGACATGGCGTGCCGTGCTCGCGGCGCGCGCCACCGACTTCTGGACGGTCGATCCCTGCGTCGCCTTCTTCTGGCGTGCCGGCGTCGCTGTCGCACGGCCGCGGCCTGACAGCTTCAGCCGGTGCACCTTGCCGATGACCGCGTTGCGGCTGACCCCTCCGAGCTGCGCGGCAATCTGGCTTGCGCTCAGACCCTCCGACCACAGTTTTCTCAAGAGTTCTACCCGCTCGTCAGTCCAGTTCATGACCGCGCTCCTTATAAGCGTGCGGCAACCAGAATCCATTCCCGACCCAGCACCACTGCTGGGGCAGACACCACATATATCTGGTGATTAGGTCCGCCGCACGAAATCTAGTTATTTCTCGACTACAACTACTCTATACGCTGACTCGGTGACAAGAGTCCCAAGTGCAACACGAATCGGTTTTTTCGGTTTTCCCCAACTTGCCCGGTCGCTCATGAGCCGGCGTTGCGTCAGGGGGCTTGCCGCGCGCCACTACGCGACGTTTTCGTTGACTTCATGACCGAAAAACACGATAAGCCGCAGAAGGCCGCCGCTTTGGCGGCTTTTTTGATTTTCCGGTACCGGAGACGCATATAATGAGCGGTTCGGCGCTTTACGAGACCTTTGCTCGCGCACCCCTGGCCTTCGACCATGGGGAAGGCACTTGGCTGGTTACCGACAAGGGCGAGCGATATCTCGATTTCGCCGGCGGCATAGCGGTCAATTCGCTTGGCCACGGCCATCCGCATCTGGTCGCGGCCCTCACCGAACAGGCGGCGAAACTCTGGCACGTCTCCAATCTCTACGAGATCCCGGGGCAGAGCAGGCTCGGCGAGCGGCTGGCAGATGCCACCTTCGCCGACAAGGTGTTCTTCACCAATTCCGGCGCCGAGGCGCTGGAATGCGCGATCAAGACGGCGCGGCGCTACCACTTCGTCAAGGGACATCCCGAGCGCTTCCGCATCATCACCTTCGAGGGCGCCTTCCATGGCCGCACGCTGGCGACCATCGCGGCCGGCGGCCAGTACAAATACCTCGAAGGCTTCGGACCCAAGGTCGAAGGCTTCGACCAGGTCGGTTTCGACGACATCGACGCCGCTGAAAAGGCGATCACGCCCGAGACCGCCGCGATCCTGATCGAGCCGGTGCAAGGCGAGGGCGGTATCCGTCCGGTGCCGACACAGTCGCTGAAGCGGCTGCGGCAGCTCTGCGAGCAGCATGGCCTGCTGTTGATCTACGACGAGGTCCAGTGCGGCATCGGCCGTACCGGCAAGCTGTTCGCGCATGAGTGGTCTGCGGTGACGCCCGACATCATGGCAATCGCCAAGGGCATTGGCGGCGGCTTCCCGATGGGCGCCTGCCTCGCCACCGACGAGGCCGCCGTCGGCATGACCGCCGGCGTGCACGGCACCACCTTCGGCGGCAATCCGCTGGCAATGGCGGTCGGCAACGCCGTCCTCGACGTCGTGCTGGAAGACGGCTTCCTGGAGGATGTCCAGCGCAAGGCGCTACTGATGAAGCAGGGGCTGGCGTCGATAGCCGACGAATTCCCCGAGGTGATCGAGGATATCAGGGGCACCGGGCTGATGCTCGGCCTCAAATGCGCGATGCCCAATGGCAAGGTGAACATGGCGTTGCGCGACCAGCATTTGCTGGCCGTTCCGGCCGGCGACAACGTCATTCGCCTGCTGCCACCGCTCACCGTCACCGACGCCGAGATTCACGAAGCGCTCAACCGCATCCGCGCTGGCGCCAAGGGCCTGTCGGAGGCCATCGCCTCCGCCGCCGCGAAGTAATCCGGAACCATTCCTGATGTCCGTTCGCCATTTCACCGATCTTTCCACCGTTTCCGAAGGCGATTTGCGCTTCATGCTGGATGATGCGGTGACGCGAAAGGCGCGTCTCAAGGCCGGCGAGCGGACCAAGCCGCTCGAAGGCAAGGTGCTGGCCATGATCTTCGACAAACCGTCGACGCGCACGCGCGTTTCTTTCGATGTCGGCATGCGCCAGCTTGGCGGCGAGACCATCATGTTGACCGGCACCGAGATGCAGCTCGGCCGCTCCGAGACCATCGCCGATACAGCCAAGGTGCTGTCGCGCTATGTCGACGCGATCATGATCCGCACCACCTCGCATGAGCGGCTGTTGGAGCTAACCGAGAATGCCACCGTTCCGGTGATCAACGGGCTGACCGACGACACCCATCCCTGCCAGCTGATGGCCGACATCATGACATTCGAGGAGCATCGCGGTCCGGTGGCCGGCAAGACGATTGCCTGGACCGGCGACGGCAACAATGTGCTGCACTCGCTGCTCGAGGCCTCGGCCCGGTTCCGCTTCAACCTCAACGTCGCCGTGCCCGAAGGCAGCGAACCGGCGCAGAAGCATGTCGACTGGTCCAAGGCGCATGGCGGCAAGCTGCATTTCACCCGGTCGCCCGAGGAAGCCGTCGACCAGGCCGACTGCATCGTCACCGACTGCTGGGTGTCGATGGGCCAGGAACACCGTGCCCGCGGCCACAATGTCTTCTCGCCCTACCAGGTCAACGCAGCGCTGATGGCCAGGGCGAAGCCCGACGCCCTGTTCATGCATTGCCTGCCGGCGCATCGCGGCGAGGAGGTGACCGACGAGGTCATCGACGGGCCGCATTCGGTGGTGTTCGACGAGGCCGAGAACCGGCTCCACGCCCAGAAGGCCGTGCTTGCCTGGTGCCTCGGTGCTTGATGTGTCTGAGCGCATGACGTGTCTGGGCGCTTGAAATGCCCAGGCGCTTGATCCGCGGGGGCGCGATGCCTATCTGCGCCGCATCACGCAAATCAAGCGCGTTTGGACGCATGTGCCCACCAGGGCCGCATGGCCGCGCCCTGGAGCCTTGTCATGTTGGAAAGCCATCAAGTGACTGAACATCACCCCAAACTCGGCGAGTTCGGCTACGCCGGCGACGATCACGTCGTTCCCTTCGAGGTCGGTCCGCTCGACGTGCGTGGCCGCACGGTGCAGCTCGGGCCGATGCTCGACGCCATCCTTGGCCGCCACGACTATCCCGAGCCGGTCGCCCGCCTGCTGGCGGAAGCCTGTGTGCTGACGGTGCTGCTCGGCACCTCGCTCAAGTTCGAAGGCAAGTTCATTCTGCAGACCCGTACCGACGGGCCTGTCGACATGCTGGTCGCGGATTTTTCCACGCCGTCGGCGCTGCGCGCCTATGCACGTTTCGACGCCGACCGGCTGGAGGCCCTGATTGCGGCCGGAGAGACCTCGCAGCAAACGCTGCTTGGCAGCGGCGTGCTGGCGCTGACCATCGACCAGGGCGCCCATACGCAGCGCTATCAGGGCATCGTCCAGCTCGATGGCGAGACGCTGGAAGATGCGGCCCGCACCTATTTCCGCCAGTCGGAACAGATCCCGACGGATATCAGGCTCTCTGTCGCCAAGCTGCTGACGCCCGGTGTCGGCGGCGCGCGCGAGCAGTGGCGCGCCGGCGGTATCCTGGCGCAGTTCCTGCCGCAGGCCTCCGAGCGCATGCGCATCCCGGATCTGCCGGGCGGGGATGGCGATCCGCGCGAGGAGATCCATGATCCCACGGACAATTCCTGGCAGGAGTTGCTGGCCTTGCTCGGCACCATCGAGCCGACCGAATTGATCGACCCGACCATCGGCGCCGAGCGGCTGCTCTACCGCTTGTTCCACGAGCATGGCGTGCGCGTCTTCGGAGGCGTTCCCGTCACCGACCAGTGCTCATGCTCCCGGGACAAGATCCGTGGCATCCTCGAGGGCTTCTCCGCGCAGGAGATCAAGGACAGCACCGAGGATGGCGGCATCCATGTCGCCTGCGAGTTCTGTTCTACGCAGTACGATTTCGATCCGGCGGAATTTGCGGCTCAGTGAGGTATCTTTCCTTCTCCCCGTGAACGGGGAGAAGGTGCCCGAAGGGCGGATGAGGGGCAGCGCCACCTTCGGTGCTCAGTTCACCGTTCGCCGTGTCCCCGGCAGATCGAGCGAAAAGGCGGGGATGGCGATGTCGAACGTCTCGCCGCGCTTGTTGCGCATCGTGTAGCGCCCGACCATGATCCCGGACGGGGTCGAGAGCGGGCAGCCGGACGTGTATTGATAGCTGTCGCCGGGATTGAGTTCGGGCTGGTCGCCGACAACGCCCGGGCCGCGCACTTCCTCGACCCGGCCGGCACCATCGGTGATGTGCCAGTAGCGCGACAACAACTGCACGAACTCGTCCGACTGGTTGTCGATCGTTATCTGATAGCCCCAGACATAGCGGTTCTCCGAGGGATCCGAACGGTCCTCGAGATAGAACGGCCTGACCTGCACTTCGATGTTGCGCGTCACGGCGCGGTACATGAGCGGCTCCAAAACAATCCGACGATTTTCGGCGCTCCCGGTGAGCAGGTCAACGTGCGCGTCTTGTCGCGCCCCACCTTGATCCGCAGGTGCCGGCAAAGAATGTCATTTAAGTGACACACGACAATGGTGGTGTGCACGAACCGGGCGACTCGGCGCTCTGTCGAACTGTTGAAAACGGCCACGGTGCGGGCCGCGGGGAGTGACCAGATCTCGATGGAACTCACCTTCATAGCCGCCTCGCTTTCGACCGCACTCATCCTTTCAAACGCCGCCAGCATTTCGCTCGCCGCCTCACAGCTGAAACGGCGCGGCACGATCGCCCCGCCGGCTGGCAAGTCGCAACCGGTGTCGATCATCGTCCCGTCGCGTGGCGTCGAGCCGTTCACGCATGAGACGCTGGAGCGCGCCCTCGCGCTCGACTGGCCACGCTACGAACTGATTTTCTGCGTCGCCCATACCGACGACCCGGTGGTCAAACTGATAAACAGGGCGATTGCCCGGTTTCCCGAGGTGCCGGCCCGGCTGCTGATCGGTGACGACCGTGTCAGCGCCAATCCAAAGCTCAACAATTGCGTCAAGGGCTGGGAAGCGGCGCGCCATGACTGGGTCATCCTTGCCGATTCCAACGTCTTGATGCCGAGGGACTATGTCGAGCACATGATGGCGGCATGGCGGCCCGACACCGGCCTTGTCTGCTCGACGCCGATCGGCTCGCGACCAGAGGGTTTCTGGGCCGATGTCGAATGCGCCTTCCTCAACACATTGCAGGCCCGCTGGCAGTATGCCGGCGAGGCGCTCGGCCTCGGCTTTGCCCAGGGCAAGAGCATGCTGTGGAACAAGCCGATGCTGGACGCAAATGGCGGCATTCGCGCGCTGGCCGCCGAGATCGCCGAGGACGCCGCCGCGACCAAGCTGGTCAACGGCCTCGGCCTGCGCGTCAATCTCGTTGCGGCGCCCTTCGAGCAGCCGCTCGGCCAGCGCACGCTTGGCGAGATCTGGTCGCGCCAGGCCCGCTGGGCGCGCCTACGCCGCGTCACCTTCCCGCTGTTCTTCGCGCCCGAAATCCTGACTGGCGCGGCGGTTCCTCTCGCGCTTGCGCTGGTTGCGGCGGCGAGCGCGGGCGTCAGCCTCTGGGCAACCGCGATTGCCGTCTTGGCGGCCTTCTACCTTCCGGAGTGCGCGCTGGCCTTGTCCAAGGGCTGGCACCTGTCGCCGCGCATGGTCGCGGCGATGATCGCGCGCGACGTGATGCTCCCGTTCATCTGGGCGCGCGGCTGGCTCGGCGGCGCCGTCGACTGGCGCGGCAACGCCATGACCATCCGCACCAAGACAGCCGAACTGGAGGAGACGCCGTCACGCGCCTGATCGACGCCCCTAAACAGCCTATTTGGCGGCCTTCAGCGCCTGCGCGATGTCTTCCAGCAGGTCGTCGGCGTCCTCCAGGCCGACAGACAGCCTGAGCGTGCCAGGCCCGATGCCCAGTTCGGCGCGGGCCTCGTCGCTCAGGTTCTTGTGCGTCGTCGTCGCCGGATGGGTGATCAGGCTCTTGGCATCGCCAAGATTGTTCGAGATCAGCACGATGTCGAGGGCGTTCTGCAGGGCGAAGGCCGCCGGCTTGCCGCCCTTGACGTCAAGGCAGATCAGCGTCGAGCCGCCCGACATCTGCTTCTTGACGATGGTGGCCTGCGGGTGGTCGGCCCGGCCAGGATAGATGACGCGGGCGATCTGCGGCTGCTCGGCCAGGAAGTCGGCGATCCTGCCGGCACTTTCCGTCTGCTGGCGCACGCGCAGCGGCAGCGTCTCGAGGCCCTTCAGCAAGGTCCAGGCATTGAACGGCGACAGGCTGGGGCCGGTGTGGCGGAAGTAGTCGTGCAGATTTTCGTCGATCCACTTCTTGTCCGACAGGATGACGCCGCCCAGGCAGCGACCCTGGCCGTCGATGTGCTTGGTGGCCGAGTAGACGACGATGTGCGCACCAAGCTGCAACGGCTTCTGCTGTAGCGGCGTGGCGAAGACATTGTCGACGACAAGCCTCGCGCCGATCGAATTGGCAAGCGAAGCGACGGCGGCGATGTCGACGACTTCCAGCGTCGGGTTGGTGGGGCTTTCCAGGAAGAACAGCTTGGTGTTCGGCCTGACCGCCTTTTCCCAGTTCGCGATATCGGTGCCGTCGACCAAAGTCGCCTCGATGCCATAGCGCGGCGCCAGCGTCTCGACCACCCAGCGGCAGGAACCGAACAGCGCGCGCGCCGCCACGATATGGTCGCCGGCCTTGACGCTGCACAGAAGGGCCGCCGTCACCGCAGCCATGCCCGACGCCGTGGCGCGCGCGTCCTCGGCGCCTTCGAGAGCGCACATGCGCTTTTCGAACATGTCGACGGTCGGGTTGGCGTAACGCGAATAGATGAAGCCAGGCTCTTCGCCCTTGAAGCGGGCTTCCGCCGCCTCGGCGGTCTTGTAGACATAGCCTTGGGTCAGGTACATCGCCTCGGAGGTTTCGCCGAAGCCGGAACGCAGGGTTCCGCCATGCACGAGTGCGGTTTGAGGCTTCCAATTGCGCGTCTTGCTCGTCATCGTCCTATCCAAACACAAAAAAACCGGCCGCGAAAAAGTCGCAACCGGTCCATACGGCCTTGCGGCCCGACGGTCCTTTAGCGACTTGTTTAACGTGGCTGCAAGCCGACCGGCCAAATCACCACGGGATAACGACCCTTTAGACCCGCGCCACGCTTGCGTCAATTGCCGGCTTCATTAAGAGGTTTGTATCAAAGGCCCAGGAGCCAGACTTTGCGGCAGACAGGCATTCTTCCCGATCAGGACATTTCGGCGCTGTTCCAGTCCGGCGCGCTGAAATCGCCGCGTGCGCTCGATGCCGATCAGATCCAGCCGGCCAGTCTTGATCTCAGATTGGGTGAAAAGGCCTGGCGGGTGCGGGCCTCGTTCCTGCCCGGTCCCAACCACAAGGTCTCGGAAAAGCTCGATCGGCTGCAGCTGCACGAGATCAGTCTGACCGAAGGCGCGGTTCTCGAAACCGGCTGCGTCTATATTGTGCCGCTGCTCGAGAGCCTGGCCCTGCCGGCTGGCATTTCGGCCTCGGCCAATCCGAAGAGCTCGACTGGTCGGCTCGACATCTTCACCCGCGTCATGACCGACCGGGGCCATGAGTTCGACAAGATCGCCGCTGGCTATCAGGGTCCGCTCTATCTCGAAGTCAGCCCGCGCACCTTCCCGATCATTGCGCGCACCGGTTCGCGCCTGTCTCAAATCCGTTTTCGAACCGGCAACGCGCTGCTTTCGGAAGCCGAACTGCATGAATTGCACCGCGCCGAGATGCTGGTCGCCACCGAGCCGCCGAACATTTCGGGCGGCGGCATCGCGCTGTCGATCGATCTCAACGGCGACAAGGATGGGCTGGTCGGCTATCGCGGCAAGCACCACACTGGCCTCGTCGATGTCGACAAGCGCGCCGCCCAGGATGTCGTCGACTTCTGGGAGCCGATCCACAAGAGCGGCGCAGGCGAACTGGTGCTCGATCCAGACGAGTTCTACATCCTCGTCAGCCAGGAGGCGGTGCATGTGCCGCCGCTATACGCCGCCGAGATGACGCCCTTCGATCCGCTGGTCGGCGAGTTCCGTGTCCACTATGCCGGGTTTTTCGATCCGGGGTTCGGCCATTCGGCGGCCGGCGGCACCGGCAGCCGGGCGGTGCTCGAAGTGCGCAGCCACGAAGTCCCGTTCATCCTCGATCATGGCCAGATCGTCGGCCGGCTGGTCTACGAGCACATGCTGAAGCGGCCGCAGGCGCTCTACGGAACCGACCTGGGCTCCAACTACCAGGCGCAAGGCCTGAAGCTGTCCAAGCATTTCCGCGCCGCGCGCTGATCCTGACGCCATGAGGCCATGCAGAGCTTTAGCCGACCTCTCCAGCCCGACGAGTTCAGCATCCGTTTGACGTTTGACTATTCTAGAGCGGGATGAGATTTATAAGAGTCGTGAGATTCCCAAATCATCGCAGTTCTGATTCAACATGCATGCTGGGAGGAGGCCAGCATGGATGGCAGCCTATTCGATGGACCTTCGCGAGCGGGTTGTAGCCGCGGTCAAGACGGAAGGGCTCTCGCGACGCGCGGCGGCGGCTCGATTTGGCGTCAGCTACAGCGCGGCCATCGCGTGGCTTAAGCGCGTCGAAGAGACTGGCAGTGCTGCGCCTCGCCAGGTCGGCGGCTACAAACCGAAGAAGCTCTCGGGAGCGTGGCGCGACTGGCTGATCGAACGCTGTCACGACAGGGACTTCACCTTGCGCGGGCTTGTGGCCGAACTTGGCGAGCGTGGCCTGAGGGTCGACTACCGTTCGGTGTGGGAGTTCGTGCATGCCGAGAAGCTCAGTCACAAAAAAAGACGCTGATCGCCGTCGAACAGGATCGTCCCGATATCGCGCGACGGCGCATGCAGTGGACGAAGTATCGGGACCGGATTGATCCGACGCGACTGGTCTTCATCGACGAGACCTGGACCAAGACCAACATGTCGCCGCTAAGGGGCTGGGCGCCGGTTGGACAGCGCATCAAGGCCAAAGTGCCGCATGGCCACTGGAAGACCATGACCTTCCTGGCCGCGCTGCGCCACGATCGCGTCGAGGCGCCCTGGCTGATCGACGGACCTATCAACGGCGAGAGATTTCTTCTCTATGTCGAGAAGGTTCTCGCTCCGACCCTCCAGCCGGGCGACATCGTCATCATGGACAATCTCGGCTCGCACAAAGGCAAGGCGGTGCGCCGCGCCATACGCGCCGCCGGCGCCAGGCTCTTCTTCCTGCCGAAATACTCGCCCGATCTTAATCCGATCGAACAGCTCTTTTCAAAACTCAAGCACTGGCTGAGAAAGGCAGCAAGCCGCACCGTCCAAACCGTTTGCGACGCGATCGGCCAAATTCTCAACCGCATCACACCGACAGAATGCTCACACTACTTCGAAAACTCCGGATATGACCGAAACTAATCTCATCCCGCTCTAGCCGTGAAACATGCGCTTTCTCGCAGTGCCGAGACACGCATTGAAGCTGCCGATGAACAGCAGTTCGCGCCGTGCGAGTTGCGTTTTACCCCAGATGCGTGTCTGCCTTGCAGCGTCAAGCGAAGCCTTTGATCCTTCCAAGGGGAACAGGACTTTGTCCAGGCAGCCGAGGACATGGGCTCGGGCTGAGTCTATCCCGCATGGCTTGGCCGCCTCGTTCAGTTTCGCACCGCCAAGCGTGGACATTCGCTGGTCAGCGTTTTGCATCAGAAATTCGACCTGAGGACTTGAGTAACCGGACGTCAGAAGCCGGTTCTTCATAAGCCCGAGTGCTTCGCCATAGGATTTGGGACTGCACTGCGCGGCTCCATAAGCCACGGACGACGCGTGCGCGAGCAAGAGCACGAAGCCAAGGCTTCGTACGGCGCCTGGCACATACCTCAAGACCATATGTCAAAGCCTGTCATGGGACCATCGACGACGTCCTGATGTCTGGCGCGTCACAGCGCCTTCACCGCCACCTTCACCGGCTTTTCGATTTCCAGCGGGTTGCGCAGCGGCAGTCCAAAATCCCCTGCCTCGATCTCGAACACGTCGCCGGCCTCGGTATTGATGCCGTCGGCGAAGGACAGCGTCGCGGTGCCGAACATATGCACATGTACGTCGCCCGGCTGGCGGAACGCCGAATATTTGAAGTGGTGGTGCTCGAGATTGGCGATGGTGTGCGACATGTTCGCTTCGCCCGACAGGAACGGCTTCTCCCACAATGTCTTGCCGTCGCGCACGATGCGCGACGTGCCGCGGATGTCCGAAGGCAGGTCGCCGATCAGGATCTCCGGCCCGAACGAGGCATTGCGCAGCTTGGAGTGGGCAAGGAACAGATAGTTCACGCGCTCGGTCACATGGTCCGAGAATTCGTTCGATAGCGTGAAGCCGACGCGGAATGGCGCGCCGTCATCGCCGATGACGTAGATCCCGGCGACCTCCGGTTCTTCGCCGGCGTCCTTGGCGAAGGCCGGCGACATGAGCGCCGCGCCAGGCGCGACCGCCATGGTGCCGTTGCCCTTATAGAACCATTCCGGCTGCACGCCGACCTGGCCTTTCGCGGGCTTGCCGCCTTCCAGCCCCATGCGGAACATCTTCATGGAATCGGTGAGTTGCTCCTCGCCGTCGGTGCTGAGCTTCTTGTGCATGGAATCGCGCGTCGCGGCCGACCCGAGATGCGTCAGCCCCGTGCCGGTCAGATGCAGATGCGCCGGGTCGGGGTGATTGATCGGCGACAGGAGGCGCCCCCTCTTATAGGCGGCGTCCAGATCGATCGTCTCGCCAAGTCCCTTGCGTTCGATCAGGGCGGCCAGGCCGACGCCGGTGCGGGCGGCCTCCATCGCCAGCGAATAGACGCTGCGCGCGCCGTTGATGATCCGGGTCTTCCCGCCGCTGCGGGCAACGACACGGATCGTCTCGGCGTCGTCGAGAATCTGCGAGATCAGCATGATCAGTCCTCTCTCATTTATCTGTATCCGGCTGCCAATGGGCAAACCCTGACCGGCGCGGCGCGGAAACGCGCCACGGTTGAAACGCTTCGTCCGGATTGCGTTCGCGAGCCTGGTCCTTCCCCGGACTTCTGGTGCCGACGGGCCGCCGGCAGCTTCGCGATCTAGAACCCGTATGCCTCCTAGTCCTCGCCCCCAGCCCTTAAGCCTTGTTCTTGTTGTAGACGTCGAAGATGACGGCCCCGAGCAGGACCAGTCCCTTGACCACCTGCTGCCAGTCGACATTGACCCCCATGATCGACATGCCGTTGTTCATCACGCCCATGATGAAGCCGCCGACCACCGCGCCGATGACCTGGCCGACGCCGCCCATCGCCGAGGCGCCGCCAATGAAGACGGCCGCGATCACGTCGAGCTCGCTGCCGAGGCCCGCGGCCGGCACGGCCTGGCCGAGACGCGCGGCGATGATGAGGCCGCCGAGTGCCGACAGCACGCCCATATTGACGAACACCAGGAGCGTCAGCCGTTCGGTGTTGATGCCAGACAGTTGCGCCGCCTTGGCGTTGCCACCCATGGCATAGATGCGGCGGCCGATGGTCATGCGCTTGGTGACGAAGACGAACAATGAAATCAACACGCCCATCACCAGGAGCACGATCGGCAGGCCCCGATAGGTCGCGAACTGGAAGACCAGGAACAGCGCCAGCGCGCTGCCTACCAGGGTCTTGATGACGAACAGCGTGAAAGGCTCGGCCTCATAACCGTGGCGTTCGCGCTTGCGCCGCCCCCTGAAGCCGAAATAGGCGTAGGCGAGCACCGCGACCACGCCCAGCACGATCGTGGTCATGTGCAGCGTGAGCCCGCTGCCGACAATGGTCTTGCCGGCGGCATTCACCGTCGGTGGGATCAGCGTCAGCGGGCCGATCACGTCCGGGATGAAGCCGGAACTCAGCGCCTTGAAACTGTCGGGAAGCGGACCGACCGAGGAGCCGCCGCCAAGCAGCGCCTGGCAGATGCCGCGGAAGATCAGCATGCCGGCGAGCGTCACGATGAAGCTTGGTATGCGGTGATAGGCGATCCAGTAGCCTTGGGCCCCACCGATCAACCCGCCGACGACCAGGCAGACGATCGAGACCACCAGTGGGTTGCTGAACATGCCGAGCGGCCAGATGACCATCATCATGGCGGCAAGTGCGCCGATGAAGCCGGCGACCGATCCTACGCTGAGATCGATATAGCCGGCGACGATGACCAGCAGCATGCCGAGCGCCATCACGATGATGAACGAGTTCTGCTGCACCAGGTTGCTGAGGTTGACCGGTTTGAACAGCGTTCCCGACGTCGTGTACTGGAAGAACAGCATGATGACGATCAGCGCGATGATCAGGCCGTATTCGCGCAGGTTCGTCGTCAGCGCCGAGACGGCGATGCGAGGACCCTGCTTGACGTCCTCGGCGGTGCCGCTTTGCGGCGCGGGAGCGCTGTCTGTGCTCATGATGCTTTTCCTTCTCCGCGAACAATGGCGCGCATGATTTTTTCCTGGCTGGCGTCGCTTGCCGCCATCTCGCCGACCATGCGTCCTTCGTTCATGACATATATTCTGTCGGAGATGCCGAGCAGTTCCGGCATTTCCGATGAGATGACGATGATCGCCTTGCCCTCGGCGGCGAGGCGAGCGATGATTGTATAGATTTCGTACTTGGCACCGACGTCAATGCCGCGCGTCGGCTCGTCGAGGATCAGAACCTCCGGGTCGGCGAACAGCCATTTCGACAGCACCACCTTCTGTTGGTTGCCGCCCGAGAGATTGCCGGTCAGCTGATAGACGCTGGATGCACGGATATTGGTCTTTTTGCGATAGTCGTTGGCGACGCTCATTTCGCGCATATCGTCGATGACGCCGCCATTGGAAACGCCGGCGAGGTTGGCCAGCGTCACATTGTGCTTGATGTGGTCAATGAGGTTCAGCCCATAGGTTTTGCGGTCTTCGGTGACGTAGGCGATGCCGTTCTGCACTGCCTTGCCCACTGTCGAAAGGTCTGCGGGCTTGCCGTTGAGCAGCACCTCCCCGCTGATGTGCCGGCCATAGGAGCGACCGAACAGGCTCATGGCGAATTCGGTGCGGCCGGCGCCCATCAGCCCGGCGATGCCGACAACTTCGCCCTTGCGCACCTTGAGGTCGATGCTCTTGATCACTTGCCGTTCGGCATGGATCGGGTGGTAGACGGACCAGTCCTTGACCTCGAAAATGACGTCGCCGATATCAGGCTCGCGCGGCGGGTAGCGATCGTCGAGAGACCGGCCGACCATGGAGGTGATGATCCGGTCCTCGCTGATCTCCTTCCGCGGCAATGTCTCGATCGTGCGCCCGTCGCGGATCACCGTCACCTTGTCGGCGACGCGGTTCACCTCGTTGAGCTTGTGGGAGATCAGGATCGAGGTCATGCCCTGCCGCTTGAACTCAAGCAAAAGATCGAGCAGCGCCTGGCTGTCCTTCTCACTGAGCGATGCCGTCGGCTCGTCGAGGATCAGGAGCTTGACTTCCTTGCTGAGCGCCTTGGCGATCTCGACCAGCTGCTGCTTGCCGACGCCGATATTGGTGATCAGCGTCTTGGGGTCTTCCCTGAGACCGACTTTCTTCAAAAGCTCGGACGTGCGCGCCTCGTTGGCGTGCCAGTCGATGACGCCGTATCTGGCGTGTTCGTTGCCGAGGAAAATGTTTTCGGCGATCGACAGCATCGGCACCAGCGCAAGTTCCTGGTGGATGATGACAATGCCCTTGTGTTCGCTGTCATGGATGCCTCTGAAATGGCATTCCTGGCCCTGAAAGATGATTTGGCCATCATAGGTGCCGGAGGGATAGACGCCCGACAGCACCTTCATCAGCGTCGACTTGCCGGCGCCATTCTCGCCGACCACGGCGTGGATCTCGCCTTCCTCTACGCTGAGGTTGACGTTCGAGAGCGCCTTCACGCCGGGGAACGTCTTGGTGATGTCGCGCATCTCCAAAATCGTCGAGGTCATCAGGGCAAGCTCCTCCTAGACTTTCTTGTTTTTACGCAATTCCTGACGGAAAACCGCTACGCACTTTTCCTGGAATTGCTCTAGGCCGGCAGAAACAATACCGGGGTCGCTTCTGAACGAAAAGGGGCCCTGCGTTGCGCAGGACCCCTGATTTTATAACCGGAATTACTTCAGGTCTTCGGCCTTGATGTAACCGGAGTCGACGACCAGCTTCTGGTAGTTCGACTTGTCGACCTCATGCGGCGTCAACAGGATCGAGGGAACGACCTTGACGTCGTTGTTGTAGGTCTTGGTGTCGAGGCCGTCAGGCTTGCCGCCTGAGAGCACCTTGTCGACCAGTCCGACAGTGGCCTTGGCCAGGTCGCGGGTGTCCTTGAACACGGTCGAGTACTGCTCACCCGAGATGATCAGCTTGACCGAGGCGGTCTCGGCGTCCTGACCGGTCACGATCGGCCAGGGCTGAGCGGCCGTGCCGTAGCCCACCGCGCGCAGCGATGCGGTGATACCGCGCGACAGGCCGTCATAGGGCGACAGAACGCCATCGACGCGGCTGCCGTCCGAGTAGTTCGCCGACAGGAGGTTGTCCATGCGGGCCTGGGCGGTTGCCGCCAGCCAGCGCAGCGTGCCGACCTTGTCCATGCCCATCTGACCGGACTTGATCTTGATCGAGCCGTCGTCGATCAACGGCTGCAGGACCGAAATCGCACCGTTGTAGAAGAAGAAGGCGTTGTTGTCGTCCGGCGAGCCGCCGAACAGTTCGACGTTCCACGGCTTGGTGTTCGGAAAGCGCTCCTTGAGACCCTTGACCAGCGAATTCGCCTGGATCACGCCGACGCCGAAATTGTCGAAGGTGGTATAATAGTCGACATTGGGTGTCTTCTTGATCAGGCGGTCATAGGCGACGACGACGACGCCCGCGTCGTTGGCCTTCTGCAGCGCATCCGACAAAGTGGTGCCGTCGATCGAAGCGATGATCAGCGCCTTCGGGCCCTTGGTGATTTCGTTTTCCAGCTGGCTGAGCTGGTTGGGGATGTCGTCCTGCGCATACTGCAGGTCGACAGTGTAGCCGAGAGCCTCGAGCTGGGATTTGACGGCGTCGCCGTCGTTGATCCAGCGCTGCGAGGTCTTGGTCGGCATCAGCACGCCGACAAGACCCTTGTCGGCCGCGTGCGCCTGATAGCTCATGGCAGCGATGCCAAGGGCCGCCACGGCGGCCAGCGTCTTGATAATCTTCACATTACTCTCCCTGGTTGATGGACGCGACACCTCGGGGCTTCGCGGGTCGCGCAACCGGACAGGAGCGCAAACGCGCCGCTGTCGGCTTTATCGATCTCCGGTATCCTCCCAATCGGCTCCGCGACGCAGTTTCAATCGATACGATTTTGTTCGTTACCGACCCCTGCACCTCGGAACGCGCGGAGGGTGGGTCGCTTTGCCATAACTGTCAAATGCGATCTTTGGTGGTTGCTATACCGAAACCGGTATGATCTAGCATCCGGGAAGAACCGACGGAAAGGCTGGAAGATCATGGCGGCGTTGCGCGATCCCGATGCGATTCCAGTAAGTTACGAGAAGCTCCCGGGAGACGGGGAAACACTCCTGCGCAGTGGCTTGAGCTTGCGCCACATGCGCATGATAGCCGCCCTCGACGATCACGGACGGGTGAGCGCCGCGGCCCAGGTCATGAACATCTCCCAGCCGGCCGCCTCGCGCATGATCGCCGAGATGGAGGCGGTGCTCGACGTCAAGCTGTGCGAACGGCTGCCGCGCGGCGTAACCCTCACCCCCTATGGCCAGGCACTTGCCAGGCGGGCGCGCTCGATCCTGCTCGAGATGCGCGAAGCCGATCGCGAGATTGCCGAGCTCAAGGCAGGCAAGGGCGGCTCGGTGTTCCTCGGCGCCGTGACCGCGCCGGCGATCGAATTGGCCGTGCCGGCGATTCGCGAGATCCGCCGCATCTACCCGCGCATCGAGATCACCATGCAGGTCGAAACGTCGAACGTGCTCGCCCGCGAGCTGATCGCCTCGCGCCACGACTTTATCATCGCCCGCATTCCCGACGACCTCAATCCGCGGCTGTTCGAATCCCGCGTCATCGGCGTCGAGAAGGCCTGCCTGATCGTACGCCGCGGCCACCCGCTCGCGAGGGGTAATGTGGTGCGGCTGGAAGACACCGCTGCCTATGACTGGGTCTTCCAGTCGGGCGGTTCGCCCTTGCGCCAGGCGATGGAGAGCAACTTCCTGAACCGCAACATCGCGCTGCCGGACCGGATCTTGAACACCAGCTCGCTGCTGCTCACGCTGGTCATGGTCGCGCAATCCGATGCCATCGCGCCGGTATCGGTGCAGGTGGCGAAGTTCATCCAGAACCCGGACGGGCTTGCCGGCGCCATCGACGTCGTCCAGACCGAATTCGACATCGAGGTCAGGCCCTACAGCCTGATCACGGTCAGGAATCGCGTACTGTCGCCGGCGGCCAAGATGCTGCATGATTTCATCCTGCGCGAAGTGGGCTGATGGAACGAGAATCGCCGTCGCGCGTTCAAAAAAAATCGGCATGCGCGCTGGAGCCTGTTTCGGGCGAGGGAACGAGGTGTCGGTGGTCAACAACTCGGGAGGTTTTCATGGAACGTCGGTTGTTTCTTACTGGAATGCTTGGCGTTGCGGGGGCAGTGGCGTTTGCGAGCGTGGCCGGACCTGGCCGCGCGCTTGCCGGTGTTCCCCAAGGCAATGGAATTCTCGATGAATTGGACAAGCCGGATCCGGCTGTCTTCGAAGGGGACGATCAGGTCGAACTGGAGCAGGTCTCCGATCGCCGCTGGCGTCGCTGGAGACATCGCGGTCCCGATGGCTACTGGCGTCGCCGCCATGGACGCCGCCGCGGCTGGAGACGGGTTTGCCGCAGCTACTGGCGCCACGGCCGCCGCCGCGTCCGCTGCCGGCGCGAGCGCGTCTGGCTCCGCGTCTGGCTGTAATCGCTTCTGGTTGACGGCCACCACAGCGTGGCCGATCACCTGACCGTGACGGATTAAGTAATTTAGCTTATTCTAATATCGAATCGACGGAGCATGCCAGCCCATCTCCGTTGCGGAGTTGTCGAGCGGAGCTGCGACCATGCCGAGGGGCGACCAAGAAGAACCGTATTCTAGAATTGTGATCAAGCGTCTACAATCTGGAGGCACTCGGCACGCATGAGGGGCGTGGCAATATTGACCGAAGCCCGCAGCGGTTCTGAATGGCTTGGCAGCCTCACGAACAGCACGGGATTATTCGGCAAGTCAGCCGAATGGCTCGACACGGCCAATCTGGGCTGCAAGCCGAAATCCTTTGATGATCTGCTATCCGCCGTGATCGATCGCGGCGGAACCGCGAACGGCACGTTCGCCGTGAAGCTGTTTCCACGGCATCTTCACTGGTCGCAGGCCAAATATGGAGCCGACTTCCTGGCGGAATGCAGCCGACGCCATGCCATGGGTTTGATCCTGCTGGAACGGCGGGACCGTCTTCGCCAAGCGATTTCCTATTGCCGGGCGAAGGCGTCAGGCCATTGGAGAAGCACGATGGACGGCGCGGACCTGGTTCCGCAATACGACTTCGCCGGCATCTGCCAAGCCTATTTCATGATCGAGCAGAGCTATGCCTTCTGGGAGGCTTACCTGCGGTTGGCCGATCTGCGTTACGATCACTTTTTCTACGAGGATCTGCTGGACGATCCTCGTCCCTACGTCGCGTCGGTGGCCCGGCAGTTGTCGATGGAAATGCCGGACGGAGAGTTCGAGACGAATTTGCGCCTGCAGCGGGACGACCTCACCGAAGATTGGGCGGAGCGGTTCCGCAGCGACGTCAAATCGGAAGACCTGCTGGCGCATCTGCCCAAGAAGGTGGCGCCGCGGAATATCAACAACCTCGCCCGGTTCCTCCTCAAGAAGGAGATGCGAATCGGCCAGGCTTAGGCATTCCTGACAGCCCTGCCAGTTGGACAGGTTCTGACGTAGACCAGCAGTAGACGAACGTATAGGCGATTGCGCCGATCAGACCCCACGCGCCGATCGAGGGGCCGTTGCTCGTCCAGTGCATCTGCGCGGCAGTGCCTGAAACGGCGAGCATCACCAGCATCTGAGTGATGCGTAAGAATTTCTGCTCCATCTCGCGCATATGGCACTCACAAGGAAACGATTGAAGGCCTACGGCAAAAGTAGGATATCGTAGGTATCTTCTGGCAGTTCGCGGATATCGGCCTGTTTCTCGGACTTGCCGTCGAACACGATGCATCGTCGATAGGAGCGGGCCAGGTATTCCGTCATTTCGGAGACTTTGGCTCGATCGTAACGGCCGGGCACGTATTCCATGAGAATCGGAACACCTTGATCCACAATCTCCCCCATGGATCTGATCGCATCGGGTTCGGCGCCTTCGATATCCATCCATACAAGCCCGATCTCTTCCGGGCTGACGTCGAGGTCTTGCAGTATGCCGTCCACGCGGCGCAGTGGGACTTGAACCGATGTTCCGCCGTGATCAGTTATGCTGCTGGCCCCAAAATTCTTCTCGTCAAAATAGAAATCGACTGTCCCATCCCTGTCCCCAACCGCACACTCGATGACCGAGGTTTTCTCAGCCAGCCCGTTCAAGGCAAGGTTCTGCTTCAGCAGGTGGATATTGTTCGGCGCCGGCTCGACGCAGATCAGCCGGTCAAAATGCCCTTGCCTGGTGAGATAGACGCTATGTGTCCCGATGTTTGCGCCTAGCTCCAACAGCGTTTTCCCAAAGGGCTGGCCGATTATCTCAAGTACCCTGTCAGCCAAGGCTCGCTGATATTGGCCATTCCTGAAAAGGTGCCGGCCTACTAGTTCATGAGGCGAGAAAACAAGCCTGTGGTCAGCGAACTGCCTTGTGACAAAAACTATGTCTTCATTGATCGTCAGCAGGCTGAAGTACCGAAACCCGTCAAAGGTACGGAGTCCGGCGAACAATTTGTCGCGCGAGCGCTTTAGCGCCCTGTCGAATGGTCGAAACATTTTTAGCCCCATGCGGTAGTACTAGCGGTAAGTCCGCTTTCTAACAACACTGCAAAATTGATTTTGAAGAAACCTATGTCCATTCTCTGGGAACGGAGTCTAGTGCCGTGGCTTAACGCCAGCGCCACGCCGTACAGCGGCGCGCAGGCGTATTTCTATGATGCCGGTACGCTGACGCCGCACTGTGATCCGGAACGATTTCCGGTGGTCGCCAACTCGGGCGGCATGTTCCCGCCAGTCTTCCCGGCAGAGCAGATCCACTATCATTTGAGGATCGAGGACGCCGGCGTCTCGACCATCTGGGTTGTAGACAATATCTCGGTGCCGACAACCGTTGTCCCGGACCCGCCCAGCGGGGCACCGACACGCAATATCTGGTGCTGACGGGGGATCTGAAGCAGACATGGCGAGCCTCGACCCCGACCGGGTATGTCCGATGCAACGGACGCACCACAGGCAATGCTCGTCAGGCGCCACGGAACGGGCAAACGCCGACACCAGCGCTCTCTTCCAGTTCCTGTGGACCGAAGATGCAACATTCGAGCATGGACGATGCCGGAACCGATGGTGTAAAACCGCCGGAATCTCGGCCAACCCCGATCAGCCGCAACGCCTTGTGTAGCCTGCTGGAGCGGGTAGCGGGAATCGAACCCGCGCGTTCAGCTTGGGAAGCTGACAGGCTACCATTACATCATACCCGCGCTGCAGCCTCGTTATCATGACCGCATGGCTTTGGGCAATCGCAAACCGGTCTCACAATGAGGGCTTCGCCAGTTCACCAGTGACGGTCGGCGCCTCTTCCCTGACCTTTGCGACTTCGCCGCCGGCGGCGAAGCTCGGCCAGTATTTCGAGACGGCCAGCGTCGCGCCGGCGGAAGAGAAATGACCATAGTCGAAATAGAGAAACTGCTTGCTGGTGGCATCCGCATAGGAACAGCCGATGGCGTCGCACAGATAGGTGAGCGGGTCGATGAAGGTCGCGCCCTTGGCGAAGAGCTGCACCTGCTTGTTGATGTCGGCATCCATGGCCATTGGCCAGGATGTACTCACGGCGCCTTCGTGTTTTGCAAAGAAAGCGATCTTCTGGACGTCGGCGATGAATTCCGGAGACTGGCCGATGACATAGACCTTGACACCCATGTCACGCAGCCGGTCGATCGTCGTCTGCAGTCCGCCGAAGCCCCTGGCCTTGTAGTCCGTCCATCGGCCGCTCAGGATCACCGCCTGGATATTGGCATCGCGGATGATCGACAGCGCCCGTTCGTTGAAGCGGGTGCGGTTCGGCCTGGCATAGGAAAAGAAGGACAGGTTGGGTGGGCAGCCGGCATAGGTATATTGGATGACGTTGGCCTGGATTTTCTGCGCGTTGGCCTCCAGGCCCGAAACGTAGTGAGCCGCGAAGGAATCGCCCCACAGCAGCACATTGGTGGGAAAGCCATGCGTGCGCGTGCAGTCGGCAAGGTTCCAATCCTCGATCCGGCTCGCGCCCTCGTTGAAGCAGACGCTGTTGCGCCAGTCCCCCACCACGATCCGTTGCGTCGAGAAATCGGGGAACCGCTGCGGAAAGCCGTTGCCGAGCATACCGGCCAGACCGCCGACGCACAGCAGGGCGATCGCCGTCGCCGAAAAGGCGAAGATAGGCAGCGCGGCGGTGAAGGCCCGCTTCCGCCGGAAAGGCTGCTCGACATACTTCCAGGAGAAGGTCGCCAGGGCGAAGCTGGCCACCGTCATTGCGACGATCGTCGGCACCGAGACGGCTTTCAGCGAGAGATAATGGACGAAGGAATTGATCGGCGAGTGAACAAGGTAGAGCGAATAGGAGATGAGGCCGACCCAGACCATCGGAGCGAATTGAAGCACGCGCGTGGCGACAGGCACGGGGCGGTCCGCGTGATTCTGGCCCGGATGTGAATGCCAGGCCTTCGAACGCTGGCCACGCCGGTTTTGCGGGATCGGGTGAATCAGGCGCCGGGCAGGTAGATCACGGCATAGTCGTCGGCATAGGCCCGCTTCCAGCCCAGTTCATTGAAGAAGGGGATGCGGGTGTCATCGGCCGTGAGCAGTGCCCAGCCGATGGCGTATTTCTTCAACTGGGCCTCGAGCAGCGGTTTTCCGCCGGTTTGCCCCGTTGCGTCGTCGGCTTTCATAAAACCGCCGAGAAACAGCTGGTCCGTCCTGCCGTCGACGTAGGTCTTGATGCCATGGAAAACCAGCGTGCCGCCGAAATTGTAGGAATTCAAGACATTGCCGGACAGGTGGTGATCCCTGGCGAATGCAAGAGCACCGCTGGCCGACGTCTTCGGGCTCGGCGCGACCTGGTAGGCGTTGTTGAGCGCAAGCGACGCGCCAACCAGCAACACCGCCGTCGCGCCGCAGAGCAGATGGAATTGGCCGGCGAAGAATTTTTCCAGTCCGTCACGCTTTTCGTTCAGCCAGACGCTGGCTGACAGGGCGGGGTACTGGCGCGCGACTTCGACCGCAACCACCAGCGGAACAAGCAGGAAGAACAGATAGACGAAGCGCTGATGCGACAGGTAGACATGCAAGGTGAAGACGATGAACAACGCCTTGGCCCAGCCGATCCGCAACCTTGACGTCATAAGCCCGAAAAGCGCCACCAGTATCGCGGCTTCCTGCATGTCCTGTTCCGGGGCATTGAACGGCCGCCACTCCAGGATCAGCGGCACCGCCTCATTGCCATGGGCAACGGTGAGCGTGGCCAGGATGGCTTGCACACCATAGGGATGGATGAGGCAGACCAGCGGACAGAGCAGGCCAAACGCCACCCACTTCGCCAAGAGAGCGGGTTTCGACAGGCCGATGCGCGCCAGGACATCGAGACCGGCGAAGGCGGTGATGACGAAGCTCAAGGTGAAGGTAGCGTGGAGGTTGGCCCAGAGCACAACCAGCGCGAGGAGCCACCAGGGCGGAGCCCGCTCCTCTGCCGATGCACGAAACAACACCGCCGTCCAGATGACGATGATCGGCAAGGTGAAGACGTGGGGACGCGCCGTATAGATAGGGGCGATCAGGAAGGCCAGGATGAATGTCAGCGCTACCGCCACTATCGGCCTCAGCCACGCGCTGAGGAACCATGCCGTCACGAAGACTGTCAGCCCTATCGCGGCGATGATCAGCGCGGCGACGCCATTCCATCCGCCGATACTATAGGCAACGCTCAGAAAGACCTGCCCCAGCCATTCCTTTGCGATCCACGGATGCCCGGCAAAAGTGTAGGAATAGGGATCGACCGTTGGAAATGTCCGGTTTGCGAGGAAATCCAGCCCGACTTTCACTTGCCACCAGCTGTCGGGGTCCTTGAGGGTCGAGCCCGCGAATGGGGCCAATCCAGCAGCTATGATGGAGGCTGCGAACAGGCAGAATACCAGCTTGATGCGCTGCGCATCCTCGAGCCGCGACGTGGTCGGAACGATTGCCTCAACCTGGTTCATGTCGCGCTCCAGGCCATTTCGCCTCTATTCTTGTCGACCGATCGGGGGCATCCGCGCCACCGACGAACGAAACGGGCCTAGCCGGGATGAAAAACGGCAGCGAAGAGCCGGTTTCCCGCCAGATGGACAAACGGGTTTTCGGCGAGAGCGCCAACCTCGCTGGAATGACCGCGCATCCCAGCGTCGTGTTCAACAGGCCGACGGCGCCAGATGGCAGCATCCTCGGACAGTCAAACGAGCGGCTTGACCACATGCGCAAAATATTGGGCTCCAACAGGTATCTTGGTCAGGAAACGCTCAAGCGGCCGCAGCTTTGCAAGCAGTCTGGGAAAGAAAATCCGATAGACGATCCGAGTGCCGGAAAGGCCCGCCGCGGCCATTCGCCTGCCCATCTGCGGCGAGCTTATCAGGACCGCGTTCTCGTCGAAGGCGCAGTTCCTTACCGCGTGGGTGGTGAGCGGATTCCACGGATTGTGCTCGAAGACAAAGAAACTGCCGCCATTGGCCAGCACCCTGCCGATCTCCGCGAACAGTCCGATCTGAAGGTTCCCGGGGATGTGATGGAAAACACAAGCCGCGAAAGCAAGGTCGAAGCTACCGTCGGCGAAGGGGATGGTCTGGCCGTCGAAATGCGCGAACGCGGCCTGACCAGGGAAACGTTCGCTGGCGATGTCGAGCGATTCCCGCGAAGGATCGAGCAGGACGATCTCGCTATCGGGGAACGCTGCGCGCATATAGCCGAGCGAATTGCCGACGCCGGCACCGAAGTCGAGTATGCGCCTGGGCTTCACGCCGGCCCGTCCCAGTGTCGCCGCGACGTCGTCGACCTTGTATTTCGCGAAGAAGTCCGGCGACTCACCACTGAGCCTTATGCTCGCGGCATGCTGCTCTTGGTACTCGCGCGCAAGCTGGTCGAATTCGGCCTCAAGCACGGGCCGCCCTCTTTGCCATCTCCTGCAGGCGATGGACCGGGAGATCGCTGTCCTTGGCCGACTGGCCAAGCGAAACGATCTCGTTGACGAAATAGAGCGGCCGCCGCTTCGTCTCCATGTACATGCGGCCGAGATACTCGCCGAAGATGCCGAGCACCAGAAGCTGGACGCTGCCCAGGATGAGCATGATCGCGGCAAGGCTCGTCCAGCCAGGCAGCACATTGCCGACAGACCATTCCAACAGCGTATAGCCAAGTACGAGCAGACCGAGCAGGCCGGACATCATCCCCAGCAGCGAGGCAAAGCGCAAAGGCACGATCGAAAAGCTGGTCATTGCGTCGACCGCCAGAAGAACCATCTTCTTCAGCGGGTAATGGGTTGTGCCGGCAAAGCGCCGGTGCCGTTCATAAGGGAAGGCGACCTGCCTCAGCCCGATCCAACTCACCATGCCGCGAATGAACCTGTAGCGTTCGGGCATCGCGATCAGATGGTCCAGCGCACGGCGGCTCATCAACCGGAAATCTCCGGAGTCCGGCGCGATCTCGACATCGACCATCCTGCCGAGCAGACGGTAGAACATCGAGGCGGAGGCCAGCTTGAACCAGCTTTCGCCGTCCCGTTTCACCCTTTGGCCGTAGACGACGTCGAAGCCTTCATCCATCCTGGCCATCATCGCGCCCAGCAGTTCGGGCGGATCCTGGAGATCGGCGTCGAGAATGAGAATGCGCTGGCCGCGGCAGAATTCCAGCCCCGCGCTCAAGGCGATCTGGTGGCCGTAGTTGCGTGCAAGATCGATGGCGACCACATGGTCGTCCTTTTCGGCCAGTTCGAAAATGGCCTCGCGGGTGCCGTCGGTCGCCCCATCGATGACGAGCACGACCTCGTAGGAGAGGCTTTGCTCGAGGCATACCGCGCTGACGCGTCGGTGAAGCTCCGCCACGCCGTCGCGTTCATTGTAGCAAGGCACGACGACCGACAACATGGGTGCGCGGTGCGCGTCGATTTTTCCCGTTCCCACCAAAGCCTGGCTCCCGCTTTGGAAATGGCAATAGCGGCAATTGGTTAGAAAACAGATAAATCAGCGATCGGCGCGGCCGCTGGCTGGCCGGCCGCCATGCGTTTGGCGCCTTCAACGGCCCGGGTCACGAACGAACCGGCAGTTCCATGCGGATGCGGGCACCGCGCCATGAGCCCGCCAGGATCCTGATCGTTCCCTCGTGCAGCAGCGCGATCTGCCGGGCGAGGTTCAGGCCCAAGCCGGCCCCACGCGACTGCGGCTGCAGGCGATAGAAGGGCTCGAAGACATTCTCTCGCTCTTCCTCAGGAATGCCCGGGCCTTCGTCGCGCACTTCGATGCCGCCCGTCCCGTCGATCGCAATCGTGATGGTACCGCCGCCGCCGCCATGCTCGATGGCGTTGCGCATGAGGTTGGCGAGTGCCCGCTCGATCTGCAGCACGTTGACTTCGACGCGTGTCATGTCGGTCGAAGGCTCGAAGGCAAGGTCGTAGCCGGCCTCGATGGCGAGTGGCGCGAAGTCGGCCGCCACCCGGCTGACCAGATCGTCGAGATCGACGATCTCGCGCTGGTCGGATGGACGGTCGAGCAGTTGATGGTCGAGCAGTTGCTGGGCAAGATGCGACAGGCGCTCGATATCATGCAGCAGCCGCGCGCTTTGCGGCTCCTGTCGCAGCAACTCGGCGCGTGTGCGTAGGATGGCGATCGGCGTGCGCAATTCGTGCGCCGCGTCGGTGAGGAAACGGTTGTGCCGGTCGTATCCCTGCGCGAGGCGGGCCAAAGCCTCGTTGAAGGCATGCACCAGCGGCGCGATTTCCTGCGGCACGTGCTTGACCGGCAACTGCATCGCGCGGGTACCGATGTCGATGCGGGCAGCCTGGCGGACGGTTTCGACAAGGCCGGCAAAGGAGCGCCGGACCACGGCCGGCGTTGTGACCAGCGTGGTGGCGCCCATGACGAGGACGATGGGCAGCAACAGGATCGCGATGACGAGCGTAAGCGCCGGCAGGGCGCGCTCCCAGTTCCTGCTGCCGTCCGGGTACCGGGCGACCTCCACCGTCGCCGAAATGTTGATCTCGAGCCCGTCGGTCTCCTGGCGCGACGACTGTGTCGCGGCGATGATCTGTACCGCGCCGGCTTTGGTCGAAGCGTTTTCGATATAGGCTTCCGGCCGCATGTCCTTGTCGGAGAATCCGATCGTGGCGTGGTCTGCTTGGCCGAGCAGGCCACCGAGGTCCTTGGTGTAGACATCCGGTATCGTGCCGGAACGGACGGTTCGCCCGCTACCGTCGCGAACGATGTACCAGACATTGGGGAAGCTCTGGCGAAACGCGGCGAGGTCTTGCGTTTCACGGACAATCAGCCTGCCGTCCTTGTCGCGGTCGACGGCATCCTTGACGGCCGCGACGGCAGCCTCGTTGTCGATGAGCAGCCTCGGATTGGCGATCCAGAGGGCTGCCGCGCACAAAACGATGAAGAGCAGCAGCGTCGCCGCCTGCAGCAGGATCAGCCGGCGGACCAGGATCCATTGCAGCGAGCGCGCGCGCACCTTCTTCACGAGGCCGCCCGCAGGAGATAGCCAAGATTGCGGATCGCTCGTATCTCGATGCCGGCGGCGACATCGTCGAGCTTGCGGCGCAGCCGCGAGACATGCGCGTCAAGCGCATTCGAGCCGATCTCGTCGTCCAGGGCGTAGACGGCCTCCTCGAGAGCGCTGCGCATGATCGTCCGGCCCGGCCGGCGGATGAGCGTTTCAAGCACCAGTCTTTCACGCCGCGGCAAATCGAGCGCCTGATCCTCGACCAGCGCCTCGCGATGGCGGAAATCATAGGTGAGGCGGCCGACCATCGTCTGGCTGGCGCGCGAGGTGAACGAGCGGCGATGCAGGGCGTGGAGCCGGGCGACGAGTTCCACCGTGGCGAAAGGCTTGACCATGTAGTCGTCGGCCCCGGCATCGAGCCCGGCGACCCGGTCGTCCAGCCCGCTCATCGCCGTCAGCGCGATCACCGGCACGTCCAGATGCAGGGCGCGCAGGCGCGGGATCAGACTGAGGCCGTCGCCATCCGGCAGCCGGCGGTCCAGCACCACGGCGTCGTGATGGCCCAGACGAGCCACCGCCTCGGCGTCGGCCAAGGTCGCGGCATGGTCGACGATGAT
Organism: Mesorhizobium sp. B2-1-8; assembly: GCF_006442545.2. Taxonomy (NCBI): domain Bacteria; kingdom Pseudomonadati; phylum Pseudomonadota; class Alphaproteobacteria; order Hyphomicrobiales; family Phyllobacteriaceae; genus Mesorhizobium; species Mesorhizobium sp. B2-1-8. The sequence continues at coordinate 6,290,818 of NZ_CP083952.1, read as the reverse complement.
GTCCAGACGCTCCAGGGCGGTCTTCAGCACGGAGGCCATTTCCGGTTCGTCCTCGATCAGCAGGACGCGCATTGGCGTTCTCCTTCACCCACTGCCGCAGGATTTGCGGTTCGGCGGCTCATTCGCATTCCAGCTTTGGCCGGCGAAAATTGGTGATGAACCAGCGGCCGCCGGAAGCGCGGGCGTAAAATGTGTAGAAGCATTCCTGACGCTCGATATAGCCGGGCGTTTCGGTCTCTTCATAGACGGTTCCGTGTTTTGTGTGGCGGACTTCGCCACTCGATGTCCCGGAAACCGCTGACGTCGAGACCTGGCGCCACTGATAGGCGCGCTCTCCCTGGCCGAGGTCTACGATCGCCGTCGGCGGACCGTAATCCAGAACGACCGATTCGACCGGTTGTCCGACATAATTCTTCATGATGTCGGAGGCGCAACCCGCCAATGCGAGTGCGATCGCAATGAACGATAGCAACGATAGCTTGGACGTCCGTCGGCCGGAGCGATGCGTGGACATTGCTGATTCCCATGGTGAAAATTCACGCAGGGGACCTAGATTGCGAAGATTACATCGACATTGCGACAAGCATGGATTGCTCTTTCCTCGACGGAAGTCCGGGCATCGATGCATCGACGACAAGATCGCGCGATGCCGTTGCGGCCATCGCGCGATCGGGGTCCGCCCACTTGCTGTTTCTAGAACCGGTAGTTGATGCCGGCTTTCAACTCATGGCTGCCGATCGTCTCCTTGGATCTGCCTAGGGCCGATGTCGTTTCCACGCCGGGGGTGCGGACATAGTCGTACTCGACCTTGGCCGAGAGGCCGCCGGCGAAACCCTGCTCGATGCCGGCGCCGAGGAGGTAACCGACCTTCCATCCGTCGCTGCTCCTCACGCCGTCGCCCTTGTCGAACCTGGTCATGGCCACGCCGCCGGTTCCGAACAGCAACGTCTGGTCGAAGCTCACACCGGCCTTCGCCTTGGCCGCGCCGCGCCATTTCTCCTTGATCTTGCCGCCCCGGACATCGTGTTCGGCGCCGCCCAGATAGGAACCTTCGATCTCGGCGCCGAGAACCGCCGGGCCCATCTGCTGGTTGTAGCCGGCCTGGACGCCGCCGCTGAACCCGTTTCGACCGGCGAACGGGTTCGGCATCCCCGTGAACGCCGTACCGCCATGGACGCCGACATATGCGCCGCTCCACTGGAAGGCAGGGGGATCATTGTAGGCAGGCGAGAGGTCGGCGGCCATCGCCGGCCCGAGAAGACACATGGCGAGGGCACTCGCCGTCAGGACGATCTTTGCTTGAGGGGACACTGCATTACTCCAACACAAACGCGCATCCGCACCCGATACGCTGGTTAATTGCCGAGGAGCCTGACCGTTGAGGCGGTCAGCTCCGATGGGTGTCTTTCAGGGATGGTCGCGCGGTTCTGGGGACCGGCTTTCACCGGCGGTGGTAGGGGCAGAGCGCCGCGCGGTCCGTCACCTGAAAGACGCCTGGTATCTCGCAAGTGAAAATTGCACGCACATTGCGCAAAACCGGAAAATGACGGTTTTGTGCTTTATTTTCAATAAATTAAAATGAAACTGTTTACCTATATTTAAGAATTGCGGCTCGCGGAAGCCGCTCTGCCAGACGCTCGAGTGATCCGGGCTTTCGATGGCGTTCAACATCTGGCTGCGACTTATCAGTTTCTCCGTACAGACCGCGCCGGCTTGATGGATGATCGCCAAGCACGTATCTCTGGGCCGTGCCCACGAGTCCGGGCATCTCAATCGGGAGACGGCCTTGTCCGCACTGACGCGCTTTCTCGGCGACTCGCCGCTCAGGGTTGTCCTGAAGCTGCTGGTGGTATCCTTTCTCGTCGGCCTGGTCATGAACGCCTTCGGCTGGTCGCCGATGGATGTGTTCTACGGCATCCGGAAGTTCTTCATCGATCTCTGGAATCTCGGCTTCCATGCCATCGACCGCTTCCTCGGCTATATCCTGCTTGGCGGCGCGATCGTCGTGCCGGCCTTCATCCTGCTCAGGATCGCCAACTATCGGAAGTGACTTTCACGCGTAGCCCGACGCCACCTCGAACAGGATGGCGTGACGCGCGGCAAGTGCCGGCACATCGGTGGAATAGCCGCCGCCGATGACACCGCAGACAGGAATGCCGAGCGCCCGAAAATGGCCGATGACCATCTCGTCGCGGGCGCGCAGACCGTTGTCGGAAAGCGCCAGCCTGCCGAGCCGGTCCCCGGCATGGACGTCGACGCCGGCATTGTAGAAGACGATGTCCCAATGCGCCCGCGTGGAGAGGTCCCGCAGGATGGTATCAAGCCTTTCGACATAGGCCGCGTCGCCCGTGCCGTCGGGCAGGGCGATGTCGAGGTCCGAGGCGATCTTGCGTGTGGGATAGTTGCGCTCGCCATGCATGGAGAAGGTGAACACGCGTGGCTCATCGCCTAGAATATCCGCCGTGCCGTCGCCCTGATGCACGTCGAGGTCGACCACCAGGACCTTCTGCGCCGCACCCTCCGCGAGCAGCACCAGCGAGGCGACGGCGACATCGTTGAAGGTGCAGAAGCCGGCGCCCTGCGCGCGCCGCGCGTGATGGCTGCCGCCGGCGGTGTTGCAGGCAATGCCGTGGCGCAAGGCAAGCCGGGCTGCCAGCACAGTGCCGCCGGTGGCAAGCTGCGCGCGCAGCGAAACGCGCGGGCCGACCGGGAAGCCGATCTCGCGCTCGATTTTTTCCGGCACGGAGCAGGAGAGGACCTGGTCGACATAGGCGGCCGCATGGGCAAGCTTCAGCCACGGCCCCGGCGCGGGTTCAGCAGTGTTGAGCGCGCCGGGTCCGGCCAGGCCGCGTGCATGCAAGGCCTCCATCAGCAGCGGATATTTACTCATCGGAAAGCGATGGTTGGTGGCGAAGCCGGCGTCGTAGTCGGGGTGATGGACGATCTGCAGGGGCATGAACTGGGTCGGATGGCCTCGCGCCAGAGCGGGATTTCGGTTGGCTGTCGCGGAAGGGCGGTTGCGTGGTGGCCGGAAAATGAGGCACATCGGTTCCCCGATCAAGCCGCAATCAGCAAGGCAGCAATCCTTGGACAAGGATGCCATCCCAACCGACGCCAGAGCCTTTTCCGTCACCAACCGCTCGGTGCTTGCCATCGCCGTGCCGATGACGCTCGCCTATCTGACGACGCCGCTGCTTGGCCTGGTCGATACGGCTGTTGTCGGCCAGTTCGGCGATGCCGCCTTGCTTGGCGGCCTGGCGGCCGGCGCATTGGCTTTCGACGTCGTCTTCACCAGCTTTAACTTTCTGCGTTCGGGCACCACCGGCCTCGTCGCCCAGGCTTTCGGGCGTGGCGACGCTCTCGAGGAACAGGCGGTGTTCTGGCGCGCCGTGCTGATCGCGGTCGTTGCCGGCGTCGTGCTGGCGGCGCTTTCGCCGCTCATCGCCGTTGGCGGCCAGTGGTTCATGGATGCCGGACCACGCGTCAGCGAGGCGATGGGCGTTTATGTCAGGATCAGGCTGCTCGCCGCCCCGTTCTCGCTGATCAACTACGCCGTCCTTGGCTATGTCCTGGGGCGTGGCGAGGGCGGGCTCGGGCTTGTCCTGCAACTGGTGCTCAACGGCATCAACATCGCGCTCTGCTTCCTGCTCGGCCTTGAACTTGGCTGGGGCGTTTCCGGTGTCGCCTGGGCGACCGTCACCGGCGAATTCCTCGCCATGCTGCTTGGTCTCGCGATCGTGGTGCGCCGGTTCCGATCCAGCCCGCCCTTGCCTCGCCACCGCCTGCTCGACATGGGCGCCTTCCTGCGCATGCTGTCGCTCAACCGCGACATCATGATCCGCTCGTTCTCGCTGCTTGCCGCCTTCGCGCTGTTCACCCGCCAGGGCGCACAGTTCGGAACAGTGACGCTCGCCGCCAACGCGGTGCTGATGAATTTCTTCCTCGTCGCCGGTTATTTCCTCGACGGTTTCGCCACGGCCGCCGAACAGCTCGCCGGCCGCGCCGTTGGCGCGCGTGCCGAGCAGCCCTTCAGGCGGGCGGTCCGCCTGACCCTGTTTTGGGGCTTTGGATTGGCCGGTGGCGCGACATTGGTGCTGTTGCTGGCCGGCGCTAATCTGGTCGCTGTCGTCACGACGTCGCAGGATGTCCGCGCAGTAGCCGATGCCTACCTGCCTTGGGCAGCGTTCACCGCGCTGAGTGGCGTGCTTGCCTTCCAGATGGATGGTGTCTTCATCGGCGCGACATGGTCGCGCGACATGCGCAACATGATGCTCTTGTCGTTCCTCGTCTTTGCCGCCGCGCTGATCACGCTGGCGCCCGCCTTCGGCAATCACGGCCTGTGGGCCGCGCTGCACGTTTTCCTGCTGGTGCGGGGACTGAGTTTGCTGACGATTCTGCGGGTCAGGGTGCGAACGGCATTTTGATTTGAGCAATGGGGTTGGCATACACCGGTGGCAGTTTGTACCATCTGTGTCCAACTGCATAACTAGTCGTCCAATTCGAGGATATTGTGATTTCCCGGTCCGAGAAGGTTGAGCAATTTCGTATCCTTCACAAATCGGGCTGTTTCCTGGTTCCTAATCCCTGGGACGTAGCCGGCGCCCAGATGATGGTAGGTCTGGGCTTTGGCGCGCTGGCGACAACCTCGTCAGGCTATGCCTTTTCGAGAGGGAAGAGGGATGGGGCAAGGGAGGTTAGCCGCGACGAAAGTTTGGCATATGCCGCCGAGATAGCGGCGGCGAGCCATGTCCCGGTCACCGCCGATTTTGAGGATTGCTATGAAGACACCCAGGGCGGGATCGCCGAGACTGTTCGGCTCGCGGCCGAGGCAGGATTGGCGGGACTCTCGATCGAAGACAGGCGGCCGGATCCCGACCAGCCGATCCGCGAATTTGACGATGCGGTTGCACGTGTTGCCGCTGCGGCGAAAGCTGCGCGAAGGTACGACATTGTACTTACTGCTCGCGCCGATGGAATCGGCAAGGGAGTTTATGATGTTGAAGAAGCAGTTCGGCGCCTCAGGGCGTTCGAGGCACTTGGTGCTGAGGTTCTGTACGTGCCCGGCGTGCCGGATCTGGTATCCCTCGAGAGGATATGCCGGTCAGTCAGTTCTCCGGTGAATCATGTCCTCGGGCAAGGCGTGTCCGGGCTGACGTTCGACCAGATTTCCAAGGCCGGTGTGCGGCGGATAAGCCTTGGCGGCTCGCTTGCGCGCGCGGCAGGCGGCGCACTTTTGGGGATTTGCCAGGAGATCGCCAGGGGAGACTTTACTGCTTTGGAGACTGCTCCAAGCTGGAACCGTCTTCGCAGTCCCGATTCCGCCACGTAAGTTGGCACGGAATCCCCTGTTGAGCCAGCTCAGAGTGCCCTAACGGCCCAATAATCGAGGCGGCTGTCACGGAGGTCACCGATCGACTTCAGCTCGTACTTGTCCGCGAGGCGCGCCATTCCTGAAATTATGCGGCCCGGGAGCGCCGGCCCGGCATAGATCATGCCGGTGTAGAGCTGCACCAGATCGGCGCCCGCGCACATTTTCTCCAGCGCCGTCTCCGCTGAATCGACGCCGCCGACGCCGATGATGGCCATTTCCGGCCCGAGCAGCTTGCGCATCTTGGCCAGCACGATGGTCGAGCGCTCGAACAGCGGCTTGCCCGAAAGCCCGCCTGTCTCCCGCGCGGCGTCACCGTTGCGCAGACCCGGTCGTGAAATGGTGGTGTTGGAGACGATGATGCCGTCGATCCGTTTTTCCATGACTTCGGCGGCGATATCCTCCAGCTCGGCCTCGACCAGATCCGGCGCGATCTTGAGAAAGATCGGCGGCTGCGCGATTGCCGCCGCACGCGCGGCCATGACGCGCGACAGGAGCTCGCCGAGTTGCTCGCGCGCCTGCATGGTGCGCAGGCCCGGCGTGTTGGGTGAGGAAATGTTGACGGTGAGATAGTTGGCGTGGGGCGCGAAGCGGGCGACGCCGCGCTCATAGTCGCTGACGCGGTTGGTGCTGTCCTTGTTGGCGCCGATGTTGACGCCGACTATGCCGCCGCGCCCCTTGCGCGCCGCAAGGCGTCTTTCAGCGGCGGCATGGCCTTCATTGTTGAAGCCCAGCCGGTTGATGACGGCTTCATCCGATGTCAGCCGAAAGATGCGCGGCTTCGGGTTGCCGGATTGCGGCAGGGGCGTGATGGTGCCGACCTCGGCAAAGCCGAAACCGAGGCCAAGCAGCGCATCGGGGACTTCGGCGTTCTTGTCGTAGCCAGCCGCCATGCCAAGCGGATTGGGGAAATCGAGACCGCAAAGGCTGACCTTTAGCCTTGTATCGCGAACCGTCCGCGCGCCAACCGGCAGGCCGCAGCGTAGCGCCGCGATCGACAGGCCGTGCGCGGTTTCCGGATCGAAGGTGAACAGCAGCTTCTGGCCGATCCGGTCGAGCACGCTCATTGCCCTTCCAGGGCCGGGAACTGGTGAGTGCCGTCGGCACCGAGCGGCAGCGGCTTGACCCACAGCACCGACTTCAGGTCGAGCACGCCGTAGAGATGCGGAAACAGCGCGCCGCCGCGCGAGACTTCGTATTTCAGCGCATCGCCCAGGCCGGTCCCGTCGATGGCGACCAGCAGAAGGTCGGTCTGGCCGGAAAAATGCTTGGCCGCGGTTTCCTCGACCTGCTCTGCCGTCGAAAAATGGATGAAGCCGTCGGCGACGTCGATTGGCGCGCCGGTGAAGCGGCCATTGGCTTCGGCCTCGCGCCAAGGCGCTTGCGGAGTTATCTTGTAGATAATCTGTGACATGGTTGCGCTATAATCCGAACCAGTCGCGCGGGGAAGTCCACGCCAAGGATCTTCCCCATTTCCGGCGCAAACATGCGATATTTCAGGCTTTGGCCATGGAGGACAACATGCGTCTGCAGCACATCTTGATCCCCGCCGCGCTCGTTTCACTGGTCGCGGCCTCAGCTTATTCGGAAGAAGCCGACCGCTACCGGCTGGAAAAGTCTGATAACGGCTATGTCCGCATGGATACGCAGACCGGCGCGATGTCGATCTGCGAGGAGCATTCGGGCCAGCTCGTCTGCAAGATGGCGGCCGATGAACGCGCCGCCTATCAGGACGAGGTCGATCGCTTGCAGACCTCGATGAAGGCGATGGACGAGCGCGTCACCAGGCTGGAGAATTCGCTCTCCGCCCGCCTCGAATCGACACTGCCGAGCGAGGAGGATTTCAACAAGACGATGAGCTATATGGAGCGCTTCCTGAAGAGTTTCATGGGCATCGTCAAGGATATGGACAAGGACAGCGGCGGCGCCCAGCCCAACTCGCAGAAGACCTGAGCGCTAGAGCGGTTCAGTGTTTGTTGGAATCGCCGAACCGCTCTAACTCTTTGTTTTCATGCAATTCCGGACGGAAAACCACTACGCACTTTTCCTGGAATTGCTCTGGTGACGAGGGAAAACGCGGCGCGCTGGCTTTGCCGCTTGAAAACAGCGCGCGGCCCCTCATAATCGTCCGACTGATCCCGCAAAAAGCAGTAAATCGGGGATTCGGGGAGGGACATCTTGCCGTCAGGCTATACTTTCGTCATCGCCGACGACCACCCGCTGTTTCGCGGCGCCCTGCGCGAGGCGCTTGCCGGCATCGGCAATGTCACCGCCATCCACGAGGCCGGCGATTTCGAAAGCGCCAAGGCGCTGGCCGTGGCCAATGAAGACGTCGATCTCGTGCTGCTGGACCTGTCGATGCCTGGCGCCAGCGGCCTCTCCGGCCTGATCTCGTTGCGCGGCATCCATCCGGCGGTGCCGCTGGTCGTGGTGTCGGCGCATGACGATCCGGCGACCATCCGGCGCGCTCTCGATCTCGGCGCCTCCGGTTTCATCTCGAAGTCGGCCAGCATGGAAGAAATCCGCGGCGCCGTGCAGTCGGTGCTTGCCGGCGATATCGCGGCACCTGTCGGCGTCGATCTCGGCGTCGAACGCGATCCCGAAATATCGGACCTGATCAAGCGGCTGCAGGCGTTGACCCCGCAGCAGACCCGCGTGCTCGGCATGCTGGCCGAGGGCCTGCTCAACAAGCAGATCGCTTATGAACTCGGCGTCTCCGAAGCGACGATCAAGGCACATGTCTCGGCCATATTGCAGAAGCTCGGCGTCGACAGCCGCACCCAGGCGGTGATCCTGCTGTCCAAGATCGGCAGCGACCCGCTGCAGCCGGCGGGCTGAAGGCCAGGCGCCTGGTGCTCGCGGCTATTCTCGCTGAGACAGGTGATGGGCCTGGGTGCCTCGACATCACTCCGCCGCCCGCACCATCGGCCTGAACCTGGCCATCATAGAACGCAGGACCGCCGGCTTCAGCGGCTTGTTGATCATCGGGATGTCGAGGCCTGCCGCCGCTGCTCGCACCTCGTTGGAGCGGTCGGCCGTGACCAGCACGGCCGGCAGGTCGTCACCGTGGGTCGCGCGCAGCCTGATGATGATGTCGAGACCGGTTTCGCGGTCGAGATGGTAGTCGGCAAGCACGATGTCCGGACGGTGGATCGCGGCCCCGTCCAGATCCCCCGAGCCGGTCGCCGTGGCGACATTGCAGCCCCAGCCTTCGAGCAGCAGCCGCATGCCATCGAGGATGCGGATGTCGTTGTCGATGCACAGCACATGCAGCCCCGACAGCGAAGCCGCCGCGCGGGCCGGCGCCCTGGTCTCGACCTCGTGTCGCGGCTCCTGCGCGGCCGCCACCGGCAGGATGACGGAAAAGCGCGTGCCCTTGCCCGGATTGGAGAAGATGCGGATTTCGAGCCTGAGCACTCGGGCGATGCGGTCGACAATGGAGAGGCCGAGGCCAAGACCTTCGGCTTCGCGCGCGCCTTCGTCGAGCCGGGTGAACTCATGGAAGACGGTGTTCAGCTTGTCGCCGGCAATGCCGATGCCGGTGTCGATGACCTGGATCTCCGCCAAGTCGCCACGCCGCCGCACACCGACAAGGATGCGGCCCCGGCGGGTGTATTTGATGGCGTTGGAAACAAGATTCTGGATCAGGCGACGCAACAGGTTGCGGTCCGTCGTCACCGTCAGCGACGACGGCATGATCGTCAGGCCAAGCTTCTTCTCCGCGGCCAGTGGCCGAAAATCATTGCCGATCTGGCGCAGCAGGCCATCAAGGCTGAAGGCGGTGTCATCAGGCTTCATGGCGCCGGCATCGAGGCGCGAAATGTCGAGCACGGCGCCCAGAATGGTCTCCACCGATTCCAGCGAGGATTCGATGTTGATGGCCGCCTTGCCGGCCGGCCCCTTGCCGGCCTTCTCGATCAGCGAGGAGCAATAGAGCCGGGCAGCATTCAAGGGTTGCAGGATGTCGTGACCGGCGGCGGCAAGGAAGCGTGTCTTGCCGAGATTGGCCTCTTCGGCGAGCATCTGGGCCTGTGCCAGCTCCTCGTTGACCCGGGTCAATTCCTCGTTGACCCTGGTCAGTTCGATGGTGCGGGTCTTGACGCGCTGCTCCAGCGATTCATTGGCGCGCTTCAACGCCAGGTCCTGCTCGACGCGGCCGGAGATGTCGGCATAGGTGGCGACGATGCCGCCGTCGGGCATCGGGTTGGAGCGCAGTTCCAGGATGCGGCCGCTGGTCTTCAGTTCCATCTGCCAGGGGCTGACGAAGCTGGTCAGCCGGTTGAGCATCGTCACGCGCTGGTCGCCAGGAATGTCGCCGCGCTCGGCGAGATGGCGAAGAATCTGGTCGAGCGAAACGCCGACCTGGCCCATCTCGTCGGGCAGGTCGAACAGCGCCCGGTACTGGCGGTTCCAGCAGATCAGCCGGAAATCGCGGTCGAAGACGGTGATTCCTTGCTCCATCTGGTCGAGCGCGATCTGCAGCAGGTCGCGGTTGTGCTGCAGCGCTTCCGTGGCGTCGTCGAGCAGGCGGAAGGCGTCGCGGGATTCGCGGTCGTGGCGTCTGAACAGCAGCGACAGGATCAGCCGCGCCGAGGAGGAGCCGACGGCGCTGGCCAACAGCTGCTCGGAAAAGCGGATGACGTCCATGCTGGCCTGCTCGTTGCCGTGCAGCGAGGTGCCGTTGCTCTTCTCGAAGGATTGAAAGGACCGCTCGGTGCGCTCGACACCGAGATAGCGTGCGATCGTGTCCTTGAGGTCGTTGACGGTGATGGCGGTGCGGAAACGGCGCAGGCTCGGCATCGGGCCGGCTTCGCGCGGCACGAAGATCGACGCCTGGATGCGCTCCAGCGGCACCGACGCGCGAGACAGAGATCCGAAGACGAAGAACAGCGCGTTGACCGACAGGCTCCACAGCACGCCGTGGTTCAGCGGTTCGGCGACGGTGCCGAACAGGGCCTGCGGCCGCAACGCCTCGAAGCCGAACAGCCCATGCACGATGATGCCGGTATCGGGCGCGACGAGCGACGGCACCAGCAGCGTGTAGCCCCAGACCAGAATGCCGGCGACCATGCCGAGCGCCGCGCCCCGGCCGTTGGCGCCGCGCCAGATCAATCCGCCGATCAGGGCCGGCGCGAACTGCGCGATCGCCGCGAAGGACATCAGGCCGATCGAGGACAGCCGGGCGCTGTTGGTGCTCTCGCGATAGTAGAGAAAGGCAATGAACAGAAGGATGAAGATCGACGCCCTCCGTACATTGAGGATGAGCGTCGACCAATCCTCGTTCTCGGAGGTGGTCGTGCGCAACAGCCGGCGCACGAACAACGGGATGACCAGGTCGTTCGAGATCATGATCGACAGCGCCACGCTCTCGACGATGACCATTGCGGTTGCCGCCGACAGGCCGCCGATGAAGGCGGCCATGGCCAGGAAATCATGGCCGCTGAACAGCGGCAGCGACAGCACATAAAGGTCGCTGCTCGTCCTTGTGCCGACCAGCGTCAGGCCGGCAAAGGCGATCGGCAGCACGAACAGGTTGATCGCCACGAGGTAGAGCGGGAACACCCATGTCGCGGTGCGCAATTCGGCCTCGCTGCGGTTCTCGACGATGGTGACGTAGAATTGCCGCGGCAAAAGGATGATGGCGAAGCCGCTGAGACACGTCAGCACCAGCCAGGTGGCGAGCGACGTCGAATAGCCCATTGCCTGCCGCACCTGGCCATTCTCGGCCAGCCGGTCGAACATGTCGCCAGGGCCGCCGAAGATCAGGAAGGTGACCATCAGGCCGATGGCCAGGAAGGCGGCGAGCTTGACCACGGTCTCGACCGCGACCGCCAGCACCAGCCCGTCCTGGTGCTCGGTGGCGTCGGCATGGCGTGTGCCGAACAGGACCGCAAACAGGGCAAGCAGCATGGCGACGACCAGCGAGATGTCGCTGACGAAGGGATCGAACGAGGGCGGCGAGCCCGTATAGTGCTCGACCATCAGGCTGACCGAGCCGGAGATCGCCTTCAATTGCAGCGCGATATAGGGCACGGCGCCGATGGTGGCGATCAGCGTGGCGATCGCGGCCACGGTGAAACTCTTGCCGTAACGCGCGCCGAGGAAGTCGGCGACCGAGGTGATCTTCTCGGTCTTGGCCAGCCGCACGATGCGGTTGAGCAGCGGAAAGCCGAACACGAACACCAGCACCGGACCTGTATAGATGCCGAGGAATTCGAGGCCGCGTTCCGAGGAAAGGCCGACCGAGCCGAAGAAGGTCCAGGACGTGCAGTAAATGGCAAGACTGAGCGCATAGATGAAAGGCCGTGCCCGGCCAGGCCCCGAAATCGCCGAGCGGCGGTCGCCCAGGCTGGCGATGGCGAACAGCAGCGTCACATAGGCGATAGCAATGATGACGATGAACAAGCCCTGCACGCCGGCAAGATCCTCCCTGTGCCGATTTTAACCTGGCCGGGTCAGACGCAATCACAGCTTGGGCGCCAAGTCCATCGCGGCTTTCGGCGCATGCGGGCGATGATTTCCGGCGGCTGCCCGAGGTAAGAAGAAACCGGCTGTTTTCTCTTTTTGCCCGTGTTGCAACTTCCGGTTTTTGTTATGTTTGATTTGGGTCGATGCCGGGAAGGTGGGAGCGGCAGCACGGCCGGTCATAAGGAGGGTCGAATGCTGAAAGAATTCCAGGAGTTCATTTCCAAGGGCAATGTGATGGACTTGGCCGTCGGCGTCATCATCGGCGCTGCCTTCGGCAAGATCGTCACTTCGCTGGTCGACGACGTCATCATGCCTTTTATCGGCGCTCTCGGAGGGGTCGATTTTAACAACTACTTCATTGGCCTCTCGCACAACGTGACCGCTACCAACCTGGAAGATGCGCGCAAGCAAGGTGCGGTCTTCGCCTACGGCAGCTTCATCACCGTGGCGCTGAACTTTTTGATCATAGCCTTTGTCATCTTTCTGATGGTCAAAGCCGTGAACAACATGCGCAGGCGACTGGAGAAGGAAAAGCCCGCCGCAGCGGCAGCTCCTCCGCCGGCCGATGTACAGCTTTTGACCGAAATCCGCGATCTGCTGGCCAGGCGATAGACGGATAGGGTTCTTCTGGACCAAAACCCCGGTCGTTCGCGGCCGGGGTTTTCTGTTTTCGTATCTGGTAAGCAGCGCTTACGAACGCCCGAGACAACGGACCCACCGATGACCCTGATCCAGACCCTGCGCCCCGAGGCCCTGGCCGCACCTGAAAGCGGTATCGTCGCCGTCGTCAACTACGGCAGGCTGCGCGAAGGCCTGATTCCGCTCTGGGCCGGCGAGGGCGACCTGCCGACGCCGTCCTTCATCACCGATGCCGCGTCGAAGGCGCTGGCCGGCGGCGAGACGTTCTACACCTGGCAGAGGGGCCTCCCTGATCTCAGGCAGGCGCTTGCCCGCTACTATTCCAGGCATTTCGCCAAGACCTTCCCCGAGGAGCAATTCATCGTCACCGGCTCAGGCATGCATGCCATCCAGCTGGCGCTCGATGCGCTTGCGGGAGCCGGCGACGAAGTGATCTACCTGTCGCCCGCCTGGCCGAATTTCGACGCCGCCGCCGCGATAGCGGGTGCCGTGCCGGTGCCGGTCACGCTCGACCATTCCGGAAATGGCTGGTCATGCGACGTCGAGAAGATCGCTGCGGCGGTCACGCCGCGCACGAAGGCGTTGTTCATCAACACGCCGTCCAATCCGACCGGCTGGACCGCCGATCATGAGACCTTGCGGGCGATCCTCGATCTCGCCCGTGCCAAGGGTCTGTGGATCATCGCCGACGAGATCTATTCGCTGTTCCACTATGGTCATGGCCGCGCGCCATCCTTCCTCGACATCGCGGAGGCGGAAGACCGTATCCTGTTCGTCAACAGTTTTTCCAAGAACTGGGCGATGACCGGCTGGCGCGTCGGCTGGATCAAGACGCATCCTAGCCTGCAGCAGGTGTTCGAGAACCTGATCCAGTATTCGAACTCGGGCGTCGCCCAGTTCATGCAGCGCGGCGCGGTCGCGGCGCTCGACGAAGGCGATGGCTTCGTCGCCGAACAGGTGGAGCGAGCGAGGAAGGCCCGTGACCTGGTCTGCGGCATTCTCGGCGAAACCGGCAAGGCGCGCTTCACCGTGCCGCAAGGCGCCTTTTATCTGTTCTTCACCGTCGACGGCATCACGGATTCACGCAGCGCTGCCTTCGACATTGTCGACAAGGCCAATGTCGGCCTGGCGCCCGGCACCGCCTTTGGCCCCGGTGGCGAGGCGTTCCTGCGGCTTTGCTTCCACCGCCGCCTCGACCAGCTCGAGGAAGCGGCAAGCCGGCTGGCAAGATGGATAAAGACTGTTTGAGCAGGTGGCGGGCTTAACCGCCCGACTTGGGCACCAAGAGCGGGATGATGCGGTCGCTCTTGGCCACTGAAGGCCGTCCCGCCGAACCGTAGGGAATGCCCAGCGCGTCCCAGGTTTCGACCAGCGCGTCCTGCAACTCGGCGATCAACGCATCGGAATGGAACGGCGTCGGCGTGATGCGCAGCCGCTCGGTGCCGCGCGGCACCGTCGGGTAGTTGATCGGCTGGATGTAGATGCCGTGCACGCCGAGCAGGCGGTCGCTGGCCATCTTGCAAAGTTCCGGATCGCCGACCAGCACCGGCACGATATGGGTTGGTGACTCCATCACCGGCAGGCCGGCGGCGGAGAGGATCTGCTTGGTTCGGCTCGCCTGCCGCTGCTGGGCGTCGCGCTCGGCCAGCGAGCGCTTGAGATGCCGGATCGACGTTGTGGCCGCGGCGGCGATCGCCGGCGGCAACGCGGTGGTGAAGATGAAACCGGGCGCATAGGAGCGCACCGCGTCGATGACAGCGCTGGTGCCGGTGATGTAGCCGCCCAGCGTGCCGAACGCCTTGGCGAGCGTGCCTTCGATGATGTCGATACGGTCGGCCAGGCCTTCGCGCTCGGTGATGCCACCGCCGCGCGGCCCGTACATGCCCACCGCATGGACCTCGTCGATATAGGTCATGGCGTTGTAGCGCTCGGCGAGTTCGACGATCTCCTTGATCGGCGCGATGTCGCCATCCATCGAATAGACGCTTTCAAAGACGATCAGCTTGGCGCGTTCGCGCCCGGCCGTCTGCAACAGGCTTTCCAGATGCGCGACGTCATTGTGGCGGAAGATCTTTTTCTCGGCGCCCGAGCGCCTGACACCTTCGATCATCGAGGCATGGTTCAGCTCGTCCGAGATGATCAGGCAGTTGGGCAAGAGCCGTGCGATGGTCGAGATCGAGGCTTCGTTGGAGACGAAGCCGGAGGTGAAGACCAGGGCGGCTTCCTTGCCGTGCAGGTCGGCGAGCTCATGCTCGAGCTCGACCAGCGGGTTGGACGTGCCCGAGATGTTGCGGGTGCCGCCGGCGCCGGAGCCCATCTTGCCGGCCGCGTTCTGGAATGCGGCGATCACGTCGGGATGCTGGCCCATGCCGAGATAGTCGTTGGAACACCAGACGGTGATTTCCTCGGCGCGGCCGTTGGAACGCCAGATGGCGCGCGGAAACTTGCCCGCGATGCGCTCGAGGTCGGCGAAAACGCGGTAGCGACGCTCTGCATGCAGCTGGTCGATCGCCTCCTCGAAGAAACGCTGGTAATTCATGTCGGCTTCCCAATTTTGCGCGGGATCATAATCATTGCCCTATTGGTCGTCCACCGGGCCGATTTGGTCAAAATGCCACGCCTCGGACCTGTTCCTAACGACGGCGGATCGTGGCCTATTCCCAATCCGTGGCACACTCTTTGGTTCACTTTTGTTTCAGCACGATGCCACATCAAGTGAACGCTGGTTACCTTGGGTTTTAATGGGCAGACGGCAGACTTTCCAGTAAGGCGGTTGTTGAGACAGTTTCCGATAAATCTTGGGTAAGCGAGGATTTGGATGACGGTTTTGGTGACAGGCGGCGCCGGCTATATCGGCAGCCATATGGTCTGGGAATTGCTGGATGCGGGCGAAAGCGTCGTCGTTCTCGACCGGCTTTCGACCGGCTTCGAATGGGCGGTGGCGCCGGAGGCAAGCCTGATTGTCGGCGACGTCGCCGACAAGGAATTGGTGGGCTCGGTCATCAGAGAGAACAAGGTCGACGCGATCATCCATTTCGCCGGTTCCATCGTCGTCCCGGAATCGGTCGCCGACCCGCTCGCCTACTACGAGAACAACACCTCGAAGACACGCACGCTGATCGAAACCGCGGTGCGCGAAGGCGTGCCGAATTTCATCTTCTCCTCGACAGCCGCCGTCTATGGCGGCGCCGGACTGGAGCCGGTGCGCGAGGATGCCCGCCTGGCGCCGGAATCGCCTTATGGCCTGTCCAAGCTGATGAGCGAATGGATGCTGCGCGACGCTGCGATGGCCCATGACCTGCGCTACACGGCGCTGCGCTATTTCAACGTCGCCGGCGCCGACCCGAAGGGCCGCACCGGCCAGTCGACGCCGGGCGCCACCCATCTGATCAAGGTCGCCTGCGAGACCGCGCTCGGCAAGCGCCCGTTCATGCAGGTCTTCGGCACCGACTATCCGACGCCCGACGGCACCTGCATGCGCGACTATATCCATGTCAGCGATCTGGCCGCCGCGCATCGCCTGGCCTTGCAGCGGCTGCGCGCCGGCGGCGCCAGCCTCGTCGCCAATTGCGGCTATAGCCACGGCTATTCGGTGCTCGAGGTCATCGACAGCGTGCGCCGCGCCTTTGGCCATGATTTCGAGGTCAGGATGGGCGACCGGCGTCCCGGCGATGCCGCTGCGGTGGTTGCCAATTCCGATCTCGCCCGCTCGGAACTCGGCTGGACCCCGCAGCGCGACGATCTCGATCAGATTGTCAACGACGCGCTGGCCTGGGAGCGCATCCTGACCAGCAAGAACTCCGCCCGAAGCTGAGCGCGCTTTCCCCAGAGCTCACAAGCCCCAAGGGCTCGCAAGGCGCGCGGCGACGCGCTATGCAAGCATTGGCGACACGATGTGGAGGCGCCGTGCCGCGAGAGCTTTGGGGGATGGCATGAAGATAACGGTGCTTGGAGCCGGCGTCGTCGGTACGGCGGCAGCCTACTATCTGGCCGCCGACGGTCACGAGGTCACCGTGATCGAGCGCCATCCGGCGCCGGCGCGGGGCACCAGCCAGTCGAATGCCGGGCTGGTGTCTCCGGGCGATGCCACCGCCTGGGCCTCGCCGGCGGCACTCAAGACGTTCCTGCGCGGGCTCTACAACCATGATCTCGGCATCAAGGTGCGGCTGCGCTTCGATCCCTATTTCCTCGCCTGGAGCCTGCGCTTCCTGCGCCAGTGCACGGTGGCCCGCCTGCGCGCCAACAGCCAGGTCAAGCTGCGCCTCGCGCTCTATTCGCGCGACTGCATCAACGCCATTTCAGCCGATGCCGGCATCCACTACGACGAGCGCAAGAAGGGCATCCTCTACTTCTTCCGCTCGCAGCACAGTCTCGACACCGGCACCGACAATTACCGCTATCTGGCCGAGCATGGCCTGCCGATCGAGATCGTCGGGCGCGACCGGCTGATCGAGCTTGAACCAGGTCTTGCCGGCGTGAAGGAAAAGATCGCCGGTGGCGTCTACTCGCCGATCGACCAGACCGGCGATTCCCGGCAGTTCGTGGAAAAGCTCGCTGCTTATGCCGCCGAAAAGCTTGGCGTGAGGTTTCGCTACGGCACCACGGTCGAGGGCCTCGATATCGAGGGCGACCGGATCCGCGAGGTGATGACGTCGGCCGGACCGGTCACCGGCGACGCCGTCGTCATATCGATGGGTCCCGAAAGCGGTCTGCTCGGCCGGCGCTACGGCATCGACCTGCCAGTCTATCCGGTGAAGGGCTATACGGCGACGATTCCGCTGGAGGATGAGAGCAAGGGCCCGACCATGGGCGGCGCCGACGAGGATCAGCTGATGGCCTATTCGCGCCTCGGCAATCGATTGCGGTTGGCTTCGACCGCCGAATTCACCGGCTTCGACCGTACCCACAAGCCCAGCGACTTCGCCACCATGTTCAGGACCGGCAAGGACCTGTTCCCCGGCGCCTTCGATGAGAAAAAAGCCGAGCTGTGGGCAGGTTTGCGGCCAATGATGCCGAACTCGGTGCCGGTCATCGGCCAGGCGAAATACCGCAACCTCTACCTCGACACCGGCCACGGCCATGTCGGCTGGACCATGGCCTGCGGCTCGGGAAAATTCCTCGCCGACCTCGTCGCCGGCCGCAAGCCGGAGATCGACCCGCAGGGCCTGGTCTACAGGGGATAAGAGGTCGGGACCGCAAGTCGCCATCGACCTTGGCCACATCGAGCGCAACGCTCGCACCGTCGTTGACCGCTGCGCGCTTTCGGGCATCAAGGTGTTCGGCGTCACCAAGGGCACTTGCGGCATGCCGCAGGTGGCGCGCGCCATGCTGCGCGGCGGCGTCGCCTGGATCGCCGAATCGCGCTTCGAGAACATCCGCCGTCTACGTCACGGCCGATAGGCACCTCCGGCTACGACGCCTTCGGCAACCAGCCTGTCTTCCCCGACGAAGGCGACAGGTTGCGCGCCATCGCCAATATCGGCCGCGAGGACGTACTGGTCGAAGGGTTGGCGCCGATCGCCAAGGGGATACGGGTCCCGGGGGCGTCGAGCGACCATCTGCTGCTCGATGTCCAGGACGCCGATCCGCCGCTCGCCGTTGGCGATCGCGTCGCCTTCCGCATGAGCTATGGCGCCATGCTTTTGGCAATGACCTCGGAATATGTGGAAAAAGCACCGACGCACGATGTCGCGGATTTCTCCGGCCGCAAGATGGTGTCGATCTCGGCCGAAGCGGAAGCGGCTCGCATCCTCGCGCGCGAAGCAACCGGTGCCCGGCTGGAGGCAATGAATTTCGACGTCGTCGAACTGGCCGACATCGACCGGCCGCCCTCGGGCCTTTTCCGGCTTGCCGCGGGCGCCGATCGACGCATTGCGCACAAGGCGCTGACTGCGACGGCCCGTGCGACGCATTCCTTCGGCCTGATCTGGATCGATTCCATCGCCGCGCTGATGCCGGAGGAAGAGGACGGCATCGACCTGCCGGAAGTGTCGGTGCTGGCGCGCGCGCTTGGCCTCGACCACAAGGCCGGCGCGCTGCAGCCGCAGCTGTCGCCGGAAAACGTCGTCATCATCGGACTGCGCCATGCCGACCCGGCCGAAGTGCGGGTGCTGAAGGATTCGCGCGTCTCGGCCTTCACCATGACCGACATCGACGCCATGGGCATGCGCGACCTGATGCATGAGGCGATCCGCATCGCCATCTCGGGCACGCAAGGCTTTCACGTCAGCTACTCGCCTGATGTGACCGAATTCGCCGGCTGGGCGGCTGGTTCCGGCGGCCTCACCGTGCGCGAGACGCATCAGGCGATGGAGGCGATCGCGCTTTCCGGCGGATTGCTGTCGATGAGCGTTTCGGGGCTGACTGCCGAGTTGGAGCCCAGGATCGGCACCGACGCGGTCAACTTCGTCATGTCGGCCTTCGGCAAGCGGATCCTCTGATCAGCCAATAGCCTTGACCGCGGCTCGCCATGCGCGCGCATACTCCGCCAAGGCCGGATCGGCCGGCGGCTCTTGTGTCTGGCCCTTGCCATGCACGGCCCGCTGATCCGACGCCAACAGGGCGGCCCCGATGCTGGTGCCGGTAGCGGCTTCCGATGCGATGACCGGGCGGCCGGTGCTCGCGGCAAGCATCCGCGTGAACAACTGGTTGCGCGCGAAAGGTCCCTCGACGGTCGTTGGACCATCGCTGCCGATCAGGTCGAGGCAGGTGGCGGTCATCAGCGCCAGGTAGAAGGAGATGGCGGCAAAGCGCTGGCCGGGAGGGATGGCCTCGCCCTTGCGCCATGCGGCGGTCTGATACGGAAATGGCCCCGAGCCTTGCTGGATCGAAGGCAAAAGCATTGTCTTGCGCGCCAGCACCGCAGTGACATCGCTATCGTTCCAGTTCTGCGCCGAGCCTTCGGTTAGTAGCGAGAATTCGCGGCCGCCCATGAACCGCGCCGAGGGCACGGGGTTGCCAAGTGCATTGACATTGACGAGCGTATCCCTTGCCGGATCGAGCGCCACCGCCGTGCCGGCGACCGCCATCGATACCACCCAGGTGCCGGTCGAGACCACGGAGAAGGGCGGTGCGTCGGACAGGAGATGCGGCAGTAGGGAGGCATTGGAATCATGCAGGCCGCAAAGGACCGGCGTTTGTGGGTCGAGGCCGGTGCGCTGCGCAAGCTCGGGCAGGATCGGGCCAAGACGATCCCTGGCCGGCCGCACGGGCGCCATCAGGTCGCGCCAGCCCATGCGGTCGACAAGCGCCGAAAAATCCGCCGTCCATGGGTTCCACAAATCGGTGTGGCAGCCGAGCGAGGTGACCTCGTTGGCGGCGACACCAGTCAGGCGCAGCGCCCAGTATTGCGGGTACATCAGCATCGCGGCGGCCCTGGCGAACTCCGTCGGGAAGCTTTGCTGCTGCCAGAAGAATTGCGCCCCGAGATTGAGGCCGAGCGGCAGGCGCGGCGTGCCGGTCTCGGTGAAGGGCGGGCGGATCGCGTCATAGCCTTCCGCAAGCTCGTCGGGCCCGTCGAATTCATAGTCGAGAACAGGCAGCACGAGTTCGCCGGAGTCATCCACCAGCACGCCTGTCGCGCCATGGGTGGTGATCGAAATCGCGTCGATGCGCTGTTCGCGGTTGAGGACGGCAAGGCCGTCGAGGATGAACGCCCACAGCGCTTCGACATCGTGATGCGGGTAGGGCGCCTGTCGCACCGGTGCGTTCGCCATGCGGCGCAGCGCCGCCTCGCTCAATGTGGCGAGATCGACCAGCGCCACCTTGGCGTTGGTCTTGCCGATATCGATGACGGCGATGTGGCGGATCGCGCTCATTCCATATGGAACATTATTTCCAGGGGCACCGCCACCGGCTCGTTATCAGGCCTGGTCTTCATGATGTCGGCCATTTCAGCCCACCAGCGCTGCATCACCGGATGCTTCGGCAGATCGTCCATGCCGTGACCATCGGGCCGCCACAGCACGCCGAACAGGATGTTGGTCTCTTCGTCGAGATGGATCGAATAGTCGGAGACGCCGGCCTGTTTCAGCAGCGCGACCAGTGACGGCCAAATTTCGTCGTGGCGCTTTTTGTACTCGGCCTTCATGCCGGGCTTGAGCATCATCTTGAATGCGTATTTCTCGGGCATCAGGCCAGGCGTCCCCCGCGCAACCGCCGCCAGACGATCGGCAGCGCGATGACGATGATCAACAGCAGGCCGATGAAGATCGACATGACGATGCCGGGCACGTTGAGCAGGCCGAGGCCGAAGGTCACCAGCCCCATGATGAAGGCGGCAAGCACGACACCAACGATGCTGCCGGCGCCGCCGAGAATGCTGACACCGCCGAGCACCACCATGGTGATCACCTCAAGCTCATAGCCCTGCGCGATCGACGGCCGGGTCGAGCCGAGCCGCGAGGTGATCAGCACCGAGGCGATGCCCGACATCAGCCCGGTCAGGCAGAACAGGATGAATTTTATGCGGCCGACGCGCACACCGGAAAACTGCGCCGCGACCGGATTGTTGCCGATAGCGAAGGCGCGGCGGCCGAAACTCGTGCGATGCAGCACAAACCAGTAGACGACGGCCGCGATGAGGAAGAGCACCAGTTCGAACGACACCACCCACCAGACGTAACCCTGGCCGAAGAAGGCGAAGCTTTCGGGATAGCCCTTGTAGGCCTGGTCGCCGAGGATGATGAAGGCGATGCCGCGAAACAGGCTCATCGTGCCGATGGTGACGACGATCGACGGCAGGCCGAGCCGCGTGACCAGCAGCCCGTTGAAGGCGCCGCAGCCGAGCCCGACGACGATTCCGATCGCCACCAGCACTGGCGTGTCGGCACCGGCTTGCACAGCCATGCCCATCATGGTCGAGGCGAGCGCGATGATGGCGGCCACCGACAGGTCGATCTCGCCGGAAATGATCAGCAGCGCCATGGCGAAGGCGATCAGACCCTTCTCGGTGAAATTGAAGGTAAGATCGGAGAGCGAATAGGGGTCGAGGAAATAGGGCGAGGCGAAACTGTTGATGGCGAAGATAGCGATAGCCACCACGACCAGCAGCGCTTCCCAGGAAAAGATCGCCGAAGAGAACGGCTTGTCGAGCCGGTCGGGAATGTGGCGCGGGGCAGGGACGTCGGTCATGTCACCGCTTCCACTTTCTTGAGGATGATGCGGCCCTGCTGGCGTTCGCCGCGCGCGTTGAGCACGACGGCCAGGATGATGGCACTGCCCGAAATCGCCATCTGCCAGAAGGGCGAGATGTTGATGACCGGCAACGCGTTGGAGATGATGCCGAGGAACAGCGCACCGAGCACGGCACCCCCGACCGAACCGATGCCGCCGGCGATCGAGATGCCGCCGATGACGCAGGCGGCGATGATGTTGAGCTCATAGCCGTTGGCGACCTCGACCGACGCGATGACGTACCGCGAAATCCAGAGATAACCGCAGAGGCCACCGATCATGCCGGAGATGCAGAAGACGATGAATTTCGTGCGGCCGACATCGATGCCGGTATAGACAGATGCCGTCGGATTGACGCCGATGGCATAGATCGAGCGGCCGAGCGGCGTGCGTGTCATCAGCACGAAGAAGAGCGCGATGACCAGGATGGCGATCCAGGACAAAACTGGAATGCCGAGGAAAGCCGCGCGCTGGAAGCCGATGAAATCCGGGCTCATCTTGTCGGCATTGACCCATGCGCCGCCGGACAGGACGAAAGTGGCGCCGCGATAGATGGTGAGCGTGCCCAGCGTCACCACGATCGAGGGGATGTTCAGCCGCCACACCAGCAGGCCATTGATTGCGCCGAGCACCAGCCCGACGGCAAGCGCGACGGCGATCAGCAGCGGGATCGGGATCGCCGGATGCGCGGCGTTCAGCATCGCCACCACCATGCCGGTGAAGCAGAGGTTCGAGGCCATCGACAGGTCGATGGAGCGTGTCAGGATGACGACCATCTGGCCGAGTGCCAGGATCATCAGGATCGAGGTGTCGTTGAACACCTGGCGCAGGTTGCCTGCATCGGCAAAGGCGGGAAAGCGCGTCGAGATCAGCCCGATCAGCACGACGATGGCCGCGAGCAGCCAGATTTCGCGGTATTTCAGGAAAGCCTTCATGCCGCGATCCCCGCTGCTGTCCTGACCAGCGTCTCGGCGTCCAGTCCCTTGTTGTCGTAGACCGCTGCGACGAGGCCCTCGCGCATGACGACGACGCGGTCGGACATGCCGAGAATTTCAGGCAGTTCCGACGACACCATGATCACCGACAGGCCCTGCGCCACAAGCTCCGCCATGAACCCGTGCACGGCGGCCTTGGAGCCGATGTCGATGCCCTTGGTCGGTTCGTCCAGGATGATCACCTTGGGCGTCGTCGCCAGCCATTTGGCGATGACCACCTTCTGCTGGTTCCCCCCCGAAAGCGTGCCGACATCCTGGCTGAGTGAAGAGGCGCGCAGATCCAATCGCTCGGTGTAGGAACGGGCGAGCGAAAATTCCTCCGCCAGCCGAAGCATGCCGGATTTGGAGGTGCGGGCGAGCGATGGCAGAGAAACATTCTGGAAGATCGGCAGGCCGATCACCACGCCCTGTTTGCCGCGTTCCTCCGGCACGTAGACGATGCCGGCCTCGATTGCTTCAGCCGCCGATTTCGGCGCGATCGCCTTGCCTTCCAGCGTGATTGTGCCGCCGCTGGTGCGGGTGATGCCTGAAATCGCCTGCATGACCTCGCTGCGACCGGCGCCGACCAGGCCGTAGAAGCCGAGGATTTCGCCCTTGTGCAGTTCGAAACCGATGTCGTTGAACTCGGTCGGATGCGACAGGCCGGAAACGGAAAGCATCGGCGCGCCGATCTCGGCCTTGCGTTGCGGAAAGATGTGGTCAACCGAACGGCCGACCATCATGCGAACGATCTGGCTCTGGCCGGCATCCCTGATCAGGCCTTCGCCGACCATCTCGCCGTCGCGGAACACGGTATAGCGGTCGGCAATGCGATAGATCTCGTCGAACTTGTGGCTGATGAACAGGATCGCCTTGCCCTGCTCCTTGAGGAATTCGATCAAGAGGAAAAGCTCTTCGATCTCCTTCATCGAAAGCGCGGCCGTCGGCTCGTCCATGATGACGATCCGGGAGTCGATCGACATGGCGCGCGCGACGGCGACCAGATGCTTGTTGGCGATGCCGAGGTCCCTGAGCCGCGCATCGGCGTCGATATGGCCGGCATGCATGGTGTCGAGCACTTCGCGCGCATTCTTGCGCATCGTGCGCCAATCGATGGTGCCGAAGCGCGTGCGCGGCGCATGGCCGAGGAAGATGTTTTCGGCGACGCTGAGATCGTCGAACAGCACCGTCTCCTGATGGATGGCGGTGACACCGTGGCCGAACGCGGCATGCGCGCTGGGCAAGGTGACGGGCTGGCCGTCAATGCTGATGGTACCTGCGTTGGGCTGGTAGATGCCGGTCATGATCTTGACCAGCGTCGACTTGCCGGCGCCATTCTCGCCGATCAGCGCGGTTACCTGGCCCGGATAAAGCGACAGGCTGACATTGTGCAGCGCCCGCACACCGGGAAAGCTCTTGGAGATGCCGGACAGCGTCAGGCGTGGAGCAGAAGCTGGAGGCCGCTCCTTCGTCTCGCTGTGTTGGGCCGTCGTGTCCATATCGTATCAAGCCCTGAAACTAGGTCCGTTTGAAGTCGCGGCGGGACCAAAGCCCCGCCGCGTCTGCTTGAAAGGCTCAGAGATCAATAGATCTTGGAGAACTTCTCGATGTTGCTCTTGTCGAACTTGAAGGGCGGAGCCATCGCGGCCGAATTGGTGTCGTCGAGCGTCACCTTGCCGACGCGGCCGATCGACAGCGTGGCGCCCGGCTTGGCTTCTTCCTTCTTCACCGCCAGGTCATGGGCGAGGTAGACGGCGGAGTAGCCGAGGTCGATCGGGTTCCACAGCGCAACCGCCTGGCTGGCTCCGTTGTCGATGAACTTCTTGAATTCCGACGGCAGCGCCAGGCCGGTGACGTTGACCTTGCCGATCAGGTTCTCGTCGGTGACGACCTGGGCGGCGGCGACGACGCCGACGGTGGTCGGCGCGATGATCGCCTTGAGGTTCGGATAGGACTTCAAGAGGCCCTTGGCTTCGTCGGTGCTCTTGGCCGAGTCGTCATCGCCATAGACCGTGGCGACGAGCTTGATCTTGGGGAACTTCTCCGGCAGCACCTTCTTGGCCGCTTCGATCCAGGAATTCTGGTTGGTCGCGGTCGAGGAGGCCGACAGGATGGCGACGTCGCCGCCTTCCGGCAGATAGTCGGCGGCAAGCTTGATGATGGTCTCGCCGATCAGGCCGGTGTCGGACGGGTTGAGGTGAAGCTGGCGGCCTTCCTTGGCGACGCCCGAATCCCAGGAGATGACGGTGATGCCGCGCTCCATGGCCTTCTTCAGCACCGGCACCAGCGCGTCGGCGTCATTGGCGGAAATCGCGATGGCGTTGACCTTCTGTGCGATCAGCGAATTGACCACTTCGATCTGCGCCTCTGCGGTCGCCTTGGTCGGGCCGGTGTAGATGATATCGACGTCGCCGAGTTCCTTGGCTGCCTCTTCGGCACCCTTGTTGGCGGCATCGAAGAAGCCGTTGCCGAGCGACTTCACCACCAGCGCGATCTTGACGTTTTCCGCGTAGGCGGCATTCACGAACATGGCGGCCGAGAAGGCCGCCGTGACCATCAGTTTCTTCAAGAAGCTCATCGAATTTCCTCCCTTGAGCGTTGCATTCCATCGCCGCTGCGGCGTGAGTTCGTCTCAGGCCTGCAGTGAAGATTCTTCCCTTGTCGACTTGCGGGCGACGATCAGCGTCACCCCCGCGGTTTCCAGCATCTTGGCTTCGCGGTCCTCGATGCCGTCGTCGGTGATGACGGTGGCGATGCGCGAAAGACCGCACAGGATCAGGCTGGAGCGTTTGCGGAATTTCGAGGAATCGACCAGCACCACCAGTTCGTCGGCCTGGTCGATCAGCTTCTGCTCCGCCTGGATCAGCAGCGGATCGCCCTCCATCAGGCCGAGCGGCCCCAACCCCTGCGCGCCCATGAACATGCGGCGCGCATAGAAATTGCGGGTCACGTCATTGTCGAAGGGCGACAGGATGATGTTCTGCTCGCGATAGATCGTGCCGCCCGACAGCATCACCGTGTTCTTGGAGTGCTTGAGCAGATGCTCGGCGATCGGGAACGAATTGGTGAAGATCGGCATGCGGCGGCCGGTCAGGAAATGCACCATCTGGAAGGTGGTGGTGCCGCCATTGATGATGATCGGCTCGCCGTCCTTGCATAATTCCACGGCTTCGCGTGCGATGGCTCGCTTCTGCGCGGCGTTGAGTGTTTCGTTGACCGAGAAGGGACGGCCGGCCAACCCGATGAACTGAGGCGGCGAGATCGCCTCGGCGCCGCCGCGCACGCGGCGCAGGCGCTTCTGGACATGGAGGGCCGCGATATCGCGCCGGATCGTCGCTTCGGACGACTCCGTCAGGTCGACCATCTCCTGCACCGTCACCACGGGCTTTTCCTGGACGGCGGACAGAATGATCCTGTGGCGCTCTTTTTCGTGCATGGTTCCTCCCTGCCTCGGCATCTAGGCACTCAAAACGAGCAGTGTCAATCATTTCCGATCATATAATTTCATTGTGCAGTGCAATATGATTGGTATTGATCGTTTGTGATTGACAAGCTCGCCTCTTGCGTAGACATTCCCCGGCGAAAAAGGAGCGCATCGTCCGCGCCCCAAGGGAGGATTACCTATGCTCGACAAGCGCTCCGGCTCGCGCCTCGCCAATCTGTGGGATGATGCGAAGGCGAAGGGGATGAGCGAGCCCGAGCTTCTGGTCTGTCGCTCGAACACGCTCGGCTCCGACAAGCGCGTCACCAATTATGGTGGCGGCAATACATCCTCGAAGATATGGCAGAAGGATCCGCTCACCGGCGAGAATGTCGAGGTGCTGTGGGTCAAGGGCTCGGGCGGCGACAGCGCCTCGATCAAACTGGACGGCTTCGCCACCCTCTACATGGACAAGCTGCGGGCACTGAAGGGGCTTTATCGCGGCGTCGAGCACGAGGACGAGATGGTGGGCTATCTGCCCCACTGCACCTTCAACCTCAATCCACGCGCGGCCTCGATCGACACGCCGCTGCACGCCTACGTGCCGAAGCCCTTCGTCGACCACATGCATCCCGATGCCATAATCGCCATTGCCGCGGCGAAGGATTCCAGGGCGCTGACCAATGAAATCTTCGGCGATGCCATAGGCTGGCTGCCGTGGAAACGGCCGGGCTTCGAACTCGGCCTGTGGCTGGAGAAATTCTGCCTCGAACACCCCACCGCCAAGGGCGTCATCCTCGAAAGCCACGGCCTGTTCACCTGGGGGGACACGCCAAAGGAGTGCTACGAGACGACGATTTCGGTGATCAACCAGGCGATCGAATGGTTCGAGCGCCGCTCCGAAGGCGTGGCGATCTTCGGAGGCGAGGTGGTGAAGTCGCTCGACGCCGCCGATCGCCGTGCCATTGCGGCCAAGCTGATGCCGAAAATCCGCGGCCTGATCTCGGAAAAGAGCCACAAGCTCGGCCATTTCGACGATTCTTCCGCCGTCCTCGAATTCGTCAACTCCAGGGATCTGCGCCCGCTGGCCGCACTCGGCACATCGTGCCCGGACCACTTCCTGCGCACCAAGATCCGCCCGCTGGTCATCGAATTCGATCCGGCAAAGCCTGATGTCGATGCCGTCATAGCGCGCCTCGCAGACGACATTGCCGAATATCGTGTCGGCTACCAGGCCTATTACGACAGCTGCAAGCATGCGGATTCGCCGGCCATCCGCGACCCCAACGCGGTAGTCTATCTGATGCCCGGCGTCGGCATGTTCACCTTCGCCGGCGACAAGGCGACGGCGCGCATCTCGGGCGAGTTCTACGTCAACGCCATCAACGTCATGCGCGGCGCCTCGACCGTCTCGTCCTATGTCGGCCTGCCCGCGCAGGAAGCCTTCGACATCGAATACTGGCTGCTCGAGGATTTGAAGCTGCAGCGCATGCCGAAGCCGAAGTCTCTCGCCGGCCAGATCGCGCTGGTCACCGGCGGCGCCGGCGGCATCGGCCGGGCCACGGCCAACCGCCTGCTGCGCGAAGGCGCCTGCGTGGTGCTGGCCGATATCGACGAGGCGGCGCTCGCCGGCGCCAATGAGGAACTGGCCAAGGCCTATGGCAAGGATTTCGTCCGGGCGGCTCTCATCAACGTCACCTCTGAAGATCAGGTCGTCGCCGGCTTCGCCGAGACGGCAGTCGAGTTCGGCGGCATTGACATTCTGGTCTCCAATGCTGGCCTTGCCTCCTCGGCGCCGATCGAGGAGACGACGCTGGCGCTGTGGAACAAGAACATGGACATCCTGTCGACCGGCTATTTCCTGGTCTCGCGCGAAGCGTTCCGGCTTTTCCGGGTGCAGAAGATCGGCGGCAACGTCGTCTTCGTCGCCTCCAAGAACGGCCTTGCCGCGTCACCCAATGCCGCTGCCTACTGCACCGCCAAGGCGGCCGAGATTCATCTGGCCCGCTGTCTCGCGCTGGAAGGCGCGGAAGCGCAGATCAGGGTCAATGTCGTCAACCCGGATGCGGTGTTGCGCGGCTCGAAGATCTGGACCGGCGAGTGGAAGGAACAACGCGCTGCCGCGTACAAGATGTCGACCGACGATCTCGAAGAGCATTACCGCTCGCGTTCGATGCTGAAGCGCTCGGTCTTTCCGGAAGACATCGCCGAGGCGATCTATTTCCTGGCCTCCGACATGTCGGCCAAGTCGACCGGCAACATCATCAATGTCGACGCCGGCAACGCACAGAGCTTTACACGCTAAGGACCCTTCCCTCTCCCCGTTTCACGGGGAGAGGGTGCCCGAAGGGCGGATGAGGGGCGGCGCCAGCCGAACGAGTACTGGGAGGAACAGCAGTTGTCCGAAACCATCATTTCCGCCGACATCGTCGATAAGAACAATGCCGCGCGCAAGGCCGACCTCGAGCGCGACTACGCCTCGCTCGGCGAGCGGCTGGACCGGCGCGGCATCGCCATCGATGCGATCAGGGACAAGGTCGAGAAATTCGCCGTGGCGATCCCGTCCTGGGGCGTTGGCACCGGCGGCACGCGCTTTGCCCGCTTCCCCGGTGCCGGCGAACCGCGTGATATCTTCGACAAGATAGAGGATTGCGCTGTCATCAGCCAACTGACGCAGGCGACCCCGACCGTCTCCCTGCACATCCCGTGGGACAAGGCCGACCCGAACCGGCTGAAGCAGGCGGCTTCCCGCTTCGGCCTCGGCTTCGATGCCATGAATTCCAACACTTTCTCGGATGCGAAGGACCAGAAGCTCTCCTACAAGTTCGGCTCGCTGTCGCATGCCGATGCCGGTACGCGCCGCCAGGCAATCGAGCATAATCTCGAATGCATCGAGATCGGCAAGACGCTGGGCTCCAAAGCGCTGACGGTGTGGATCGGTGACGGCTCGAATTTCCCCGGCCAGGTCAATTTCGCCAAAGCTTTCGAGCGCTATCTCGATGCCATGCGGGAGGTCTATGCCGGCCTGCCCGCCGACTGGAAGCTGTTCACCGAACACAAGATGTACGAGCCCGCCTTCTATTCCACCGTCGTGCAGGACTGGGGCACCAACTACATCATCGCCAAGGAATTGGGCGACAAGGCGTTCTGCCTCGTCGACCTCGGCCACCACGCACCCAACGTCAACATCGAGATGATCGTGTCGCGGCTGATCCAGTTCAAGAAACTCGGCGGCTTCCATTTCAACGATTCCAAATATGGCGATGATGACCTCGACGCCGGTTCGATCGACCCCTACCGGCTGTTCCTGGTCTTCAACGAACTGGTCGATGCCGAGCTTTCCGGCGCCGAGGGTTTCGACCCGGCGCACATGCTCGACCAAAGCCACAACGTCACCGACCCGATCGAAAGCCTGATGTTGTCGGCGGTCGAAGTGCAGCGCGCCTATGCGCAGGCGCTGCTGGTCGACCGCAAGGCGCTCGAAGGTTTTCAGGACGGCAATGACGCGCTGATGGCGACGCAGACGCTGAAGGCAGCTTACCGCACCGACGTCGAGCCGATCCTGGCCATGGCGCGGCTGAAAACCGGCGGCGCCATCGATCCTGTCGCCGCCTACCGGTCAGCGGGCTACCGCGCCAAGGTCGCGGCGGAACGCCCGGCGGTCGCCGGCGGCTCCGGCGGGATTGTTTGAGGCAAATTCGACTGCGGATGTTCCCCTCACGACGTGCTTCGTGGGAGCCCATTTTTGTGAATGGACTCGGTCTCTCCGAGAGGGTTTTCTAGGTGTCCCCGCCCGGAGACCTGCCATGCATTTCACCCGTCGCACACTGATCGCCGCCAGCCTTTCGCTGACCTTCGCCCTTGCGCCCCTGACGGCCGTTTTTGCCGCCTCTCCAGCACCCGCCAAGGGCGAGAACGGCATGGTCGTCACGGCACAGCATCTGGCTTCCGAAGTTGGCGTCGAGGTGTTGAAGAAGGGTGGCAACGCCGTCGATGCCGCGGTCGCCGTCGGCTATGCCTTGGCCGTGGTCTACCCCAATGCCGGCAATATCGGCGGCGGCGGCTTCATGACCATCCGTTTCAAGGACGGTAAATCGACCTTCCTCGATTTCCGCGAGCGGGCGCCGCTTGCCGCGACCAAGACCATGTATCTCGACAAGGACGGCAACCCGGTGAAGGGCGCCAGCCTCGACGGCTATCTCGCAGTCGGCGTCCCCGGTTCCGTCGCCGGTTTCGAAATGGCGCGCCAGAAATACGGCACCTTGTCCAGGCAGGACCTGATGGCGCCGGCGATCGCCTATGCCAAGGAGGGGTTCATCCTCAATCAGGGCGATGCGGCTTCATTTGCCGGCGGCGCCGAAAGGTTGGCGAAGGACCCAGCGGCGACCGCCATCTTCCTCAAACCGGACGGCAAGCCCTATGGCATTGGCGAGAAGCTGGTTCAGCCCGACCTTGCCGCGTCGCTCTCGGCCATTTCGGAGAGAGGTGCCGATGCCTTCTACAAAGGCGCCATCGCCGACGCCATCGTCAACGCGAGCGGCGCCAAGGGTGGTATCCTAGCCAAGAGTGATTTCGAGCAATATACGGTGCGCGAACTGAAGCCCGTCACCTGCTCCTATCGCGGCTACGAAATCATCTCTTCGCCGCCACCGAGCTCGGGCGGCGTCATCATCTGCGAAATCCTCAACGTGCTGGAGGGCTATCCGCTCTCCTATCTTGGCGCTGGTTCGGCCGAGACCGTGCATGTCATGGTCGAGGCGATGCGCCACGCCTATGTCGACCGCAACTCGGCGCTCGGCGATCCCGATTTCGTCGACAACCCGGTCTCCAAGCTGCTGGATAAAGCCTATGCCAAGGACATCCGCGACAAGATCGATCCGTTCCGCGCCGGCGTGTCGCAGGACCTCATGCCGAAGGGCTTCGGCGAATCGAAGGAGACGACGCATTATTCGATCATCGACAAGGACGGCAATGCGGTCGCGGTCACCTACACGCTGAACGGCTCGTTCGGCGCTGGCGTCGTCGCCGACGGCACTGGCATCCTGCTCAACAACGAAATGGACGACTTCACCCAGAAACCCGGCGTGCCCAACCTCTATGGCCTCGTCCAGGGCGAAGCCAACGCCATCCGGCCGAAGAAGACACCGCTGTCCTCCATGAGCCCGACAGTCGTGACCAAGGACGGCAAGCCGTTCATGGTCATTGGCAGCCCCGGCGGTTCGCGCATCATCACCATCACGCTGGAGGCGATCGTCAACGTCATCGATCACGGCATGAACATCCAGCAAGCGATCGACGCGCCGCGTATCCATCATCAATGGTTGCCCGACACCGTCTATGTCGAGCCGTTCGGACTTTCGCCCGACACCGAAAGGCTGCTGGCCGGCATGGGGTATCACCTCGATCTCGCTGACCAGACCTGGGGTCAGGCGGCCGGAATCCTGGTCGGTGGCAAGAGCCTGGCGGAAATCGAGAAGGGCGGTGGCGCGCGCTACAATGGCGCCATAGACAGCCGCGCGGCGTCGGGCGAAGCGCTTGGATATTGACAGGCCGCAAGCCTGTTCCTTGCCTGACGAGGCCGGATTCCGCCTTTCGGGACCGGCCTCCGCTTCATGGCCCGGCAGCAGCCGTCAGGTCACCAGCGTGATGGTCGATGCAATCAGCATCAAGGCGGCGATGCCGACGAACAGCGCATAGATGCGTGGCCGGTCGAGCAGCAGCGCGTTACCCGATATCCAGGCCGACGTGGCGCCGCCCAGCGCGAAGAGGAAGCCGTTGCGATGGCCGAAAGTCATCGATGCGGCCATCAGGCCGCCGATGATCAGGGCGCCGAACACGATGATCACGGCGACCGCGTATTTCTCGAAGTCGTTGTTGCCGATCCCTGGTCCGATCGCGTTCAGATTCGGCAGGTCGTCGGGATCGAAGGGGCTCGCCGACCCGTATTCGTCTTGACCCATGGATTCTCGCATCACTTGATCTCCGCTGACCGGCAACAAACCATCAACGCCTGCCGAGCGCAACCCGATCGCACGTCCCTCTCCATGTTGACCGACACCTTCAAACACTTTCCGGCCGCGCTTGTCACCGATTTTTCGGCCACCTGGCTCGAATGCAACCGCGTTGCCGCCCGGATGGCACGCCCACTCATATGGGCCGTGTCCGGGGGAAAAGATAATGCCGCCGATCAATTCAGCCCCGGTAGGCCTAGGCGGCTGCGGCGGGAAGTCGCAGCGCCCGGCAGGTCCCGGCCGGATTGTTCGGCACACTGCCCTCGGCGCAACGCCTCGACGCGCTCCCAGGCCTGCGGGCGAGCTTCGAGCTGCACGCCGGCGAAGACCACACGTCGATCCTGCCGGTGACGGTCAACCGCGCGGTGCGGGCGGCTTTCGCGGTGCGGCAAAGGAATACCGCCTGGCTGAACACCTGCCTGGGTAAGAATCACCTCGCGCCATCATTCCTGTGAAGGGGAGGCGCTCAATCGACGATAGGGGATGCCATCGAATCTTGCCGTCACAAAATCGGTGACGGACATCTTGCGCTTGCGTCCGTCGCTGCAGGCGTAAACCGGCCAACCGGCATCGCTGCATTCGCTGGCTGCGCAAATACGTGCCAGGCAGTTACCGACAGTCAACCGGAAGCCGCCCTTGCCGGCGAAGCCTTGCAACAGGCTGCCGTCCGCCGAGCGCCATGTCCGCGCACGGAATTCCGCTCGCAAAAGCAATGGTTCGAGGGGGATCGCAAGATTGGTTTCGCCGGCATGCCCTGCGAACTGCAGACGGAAGCGCGCCATTGCAGTCGTGTATGCGGTCACAAGATCCGATTCGCGAAAATAGGCGATCGGCAGGTTGGAGCGGTCAAACAGATGAGACATACGCTCGCTTGCCTCTACCGGCGTCAGCAAGGCAACAAAGGTAAGAAAGGCGAAGCAAGCTCGCGACATTTTACAGCAGCCATATCGATCTCGGCCTGCCGGTTTGGCCCCGGTTGCCCTCCGGCAACATCCCGCCAAATCTCGCCCTGCGCAAGCCGCTTGCTGAGGCAGTCCATAAGGCGGCCGAGTGCAGCAATTCGCAAGGCCGCCGAGTTAAAGCGATTGGAGCCGAAGACGGTGATCGCATCAACCAATTTGCGCGGGCGGGCGACATACAGTCGGCGTTCGCGGCAAGGAGGAACACCCGCAGCAGCCGGAGTTCCTCAGCGGAGGCGAGCCGGCGGCAGTTCGAACAGCTTGGCGCCGTTCTCCTGGCCGCGCTCGACATAGCCGATGATGCCGAACCATCTGGCGACATCAGGCCCCTGCAGCCAGCTGCGCGAGTGGATGGGAAGGTTGCCGGCGAGCGCCTGGATATGCCTGATATGCCGCTTGCAGAAACGGACGGTCGAGCCGCGGAAGAAATCCTCCTGCGCGGCAAACAGCGTATCGGCGGCGTCGCTGTTCTCATGCCAGGCGATGATCGCCACGGCCTTCTCGCCCTCGACAAGCGCGTGCGCCCGGCCTTCCTTCAAGTTCATCATCAGATTGTCGTAGGCGATCTTGCTGTCCTTGCCGGCCGCCGCGTATTCCTCCGACATCCGCTTGGACAGGCCATGGAAGACGTCCTCGAGGTCCCCGAGCGTTGCTGCGCGTGCTCTCATTTCACCTCCTGCAGCCCCGCGGGAAGTTTGCCCTACGGTCGATGGATCACCAAGCAAATTGAATCCGACAGAAGTCCGGTGAGCGCAAAGTCGTTCCGTCGATCGATCTTTGTGACGGGCCCCACCAGGCCGACGGACGTGGGCCTGGTCCCGATAATTTCCGAAATCCGAGGGTTGGAAAACGTTCGGGGCAGCAGATTCGCCCCTTTTTCGCGCGGTGCTGAGGAGTTTCCGGCCTGGTCCGCGCCGGCAAGTGATGTCGACTGGTGAATGCATTGGCCCGGCTGCTTCGGCGACCGGGCCAGTGATCCGCGGATCGTGCTGCCACCTAGTGATTATGGGACTGCTGGAAGCCGGCCACGTCGTACTGAGATACGCTCTTCGGATTTTTCGAGTTTTGCGGCTGGGTGCCCGCGTAATGTGTTCCGGCATTTCCATCCGGGTTGAAGGCCGAGCCCGGAGCAGAGCTGGCGTGGCCGGGGGTCGCACTTCCTGTTTGAGGGGTTCCGATGGTTTGGCCGGGCTGACCTGTCGTGCCCGTCACCGTGTGGACATTGGTGGCCAGGGCCATGCCAATGGAACCCATCAGTAAGCCTGCCATCATCGGAACCAGGAGATGTTTCATGGTCGTTCTCCCAAAAGCATTTGATTTTGGGTGCTCGGGGTCTTGTGAGCACCCGGCGAACTAAAGTTAGAACGCTCTTCGGACCACCATTCGTCCCGACTATCGCAAACCTGTGATCTGTTTATTTCACCGTGACACGTTTTGGCCCTGCGGCTTCGGCCTCCCGTCTTTTAAGTAAGATATAATGGAACAGGGACCTATGGATTCCGGTTAACTGGATATGCCAGCCAAGATCAAGGAACCACAGCCGAAGCCCGGCCCGCAGCC
The DNA here is from genome assembly GCF_006442545.2 of Mesorhizobium sp. B2-1-8. Classification (NCBI taxonomy): domain Bacteria; kingdom Pseudomonadati; phylum Pseudomonadota; class Alphaproteobacteria; order Hyphomicrobiales; family Phyllobacteriaceae; genus Mesorhizobium; species Mesorhizobium sp. B2-1-8. The sequence goes on along the minus strand of NZ_CP083952.1, from coordinate 6,256,244 downwards.
GCCCGTCAGTCGGCCGGACAAGGAAGCACTGTCGGAGCTTGAGCATATCGATCCACCACCGCGAGACGTGCGAGAGGCGCCGGCACCAAACCCCAATGGCGACAAGAAAACCTAAGCGACGCCACGCGAACACGCCTGCAACAGCGCATGCGGTACGAGAGCGATCGAGCGTTTCCTCCCAGTCGAATGTCCGCGCGGAGTCCGAAGAGGAACGCGCTCTCGATGCGCCGGAACAGGTTGCCATAAGGGCTTCGATCCGACTTGATTGGCGAAAAGAAGGTTCTCGGGCTCGCGCACGTAAATCGAATGGATGTCGGCGCGGCTGATGACCGCCAGCACCTCCAGCCAGACCGCGGCGTGGACGCGCTTGTATTCCGCGATCGCCTCCGCCTTCAGGCTGATACAAAGCCCCATTCTTCGCATGTGACGATCCGGTTCGGTTGCCCGTGCCGGCGGCTTCAGCCGAGCAGGTCGGCGGCGACTTCGAGCGTGTTGCGGAACGACGTCTCGAGATGGTGCTCCATTGCCTTCGCGGCGCCTTCGGCGTCGTGACGCTTTAGTGCGTTGAGAATGGCTTCATGCTGCTCGATCGTCTGTTCGCCATAGCCGGGTTTGGGAATGGCGAGGTAACGGCCGCGGTCCATCTGCGCCTTGGAGATGTCGACAGCCCGCCAGATCATCGGCAGGCCGCAGATCTCGGCAATGGTGCGATGAAATACGTCGTCGAGCTGGATCGCGGTGGCGTATCGGCCGCGCGATATGGCGAGCCGGTGGGCCGCCATATTGTCCTCGAGCAGTTCCGCTGACGCCGGCGTGAGCTTGACGGCCGCGCGCTTGGCGCTCTCCATCTCCAGCGCCCGGCGGATGACATAAGCTTCCTCCAGGTCGGCGCGGCTGATCGGCGCGACATAAGTGCCGGTCTGGGCCAGGATCTTCACCAGACCCTCGTCGCTGATGCGCTTGACCGCTTCCCGCACCGGCGTGCGCGAGACGCCGAGCGCTTCGGCGATCGCCACCTCGTTGATCACTTCCCCCGGCTTCATCTGCCCGACGACGATCAGGTTGCGGATCTTCTGATAGATCTGATCGCGGAGCGGCAGAGCCCGATTGAGGGTCGAAGGATCCAGGTCCATGGCAAATCCGTAGCTTCGTTCAGCGGAAATGATCAGGTATATTAGAATGTAAATCGGAATGCACCCAATCCGAGGGTAATCTCTGCCGACGATGGAGTGATTGCTCAGGTCACGGAATCCAGCTTGCATCGTGCCTTCCCCGGTCGAGGATGGCCGCCTGGCGATCAATCACCATGGCCGAGATCATGGACGGCAAGGAGGTCAGGGACCGGCTGCCGATCCCGCTGACCGTCGTCACCAAGAACAATGTCGGCTCGGTCGAGCCGGCATTCTGATCGAGAGGCCGGCCCGGGCAAACCGGGCCGGCCAATCCTCTATTGTTTCGCGGCGACCGGATGACTGACCGCGTCGCGGCCGGAATGGCGGATGCGGCGGCGCGGCCGACGAGAACCGGGCATGAAGGTCAGCTTGATCTTCTTTTCCAACTCCTATCCGGAAGAGGCGGGGCGCCCATGCCGTGAGCTCGGAGATGGCGCGCCATGGCGGCCGTAATGGCTTCGAGGCCGTCTGGATACCCGAGCGCCACTTCCACACAATGGGACGCATATATCCCAACCCGGCGGTACCAGCCGCTTATCCCGCCTCGATCACGACAAAGATCCGGCTGCAGGCTGGCAGCATCGATGAGACATGCAAGGCTCGAACCACTCCACCCATTCGGGCCAAAAGTGTTACCCATGTCTCCGGCACGAACCGTAACCCATGTGTCCGGAACGGACCAAGAGAGGATGGTGCCAGAGGCGGAATCGATCAGGTGATTGATCTATTTGAATTTATTGAACAAAACTCAGTGCGGATAACCCTCGAATACCCGCGAAATTACCCAATCCAAATTCATACCGGTGGTTCGATTCCATTTTCCACAGGAAATTGCCCTGTTTAGACCCTATGCTAGCGGCACCTCGCAATTTGTTTCGAAGCCCGCCAACGAATCGCAACACAGTTGGCGCAGCTTCTACGCTTCATCCGCTGCATTTTGATAGCGCCTTACCGAGCGGGATTTCTCCAAATATCCCGACCAGCCTTTACTGTTCGTCGTCCTTGTGCGGCTTGAGTCCGCGACGTTCCGCATATTCGAGAATTGCAACCTCGATCACGGCTGTGATCGAGCGCCGGTCAACTACCGCGAGTTTCTGCGCCAGCGTTAATATCGCTGGATCAATGCGGGTAGTGAATGACTTCTTTGGCATTTCCACTCAGTGCTTGAACTTCGCGCTCGGCTGTGCATACATGTGCACGTGCTGTGCAATTGCATTGCACGTGCATCGGCAGAAGAGGGCGCGCCAACGCCCTGATCTGCCTGACCACGTTCAAGCTGGTTGGAGCTCGGATCATGGCTGATTCCGACAATACCACGACTTTGCCCTACGTCACGCATCAGCGCGACGGCGGGAGAATCGCAACTGATCCTGTAGCGACTCCGGTATTGAAGACAGATAGGACTGTCTCCGTTGGAGAAGATCCTGCCATTGCCTTGTTGCGGGAATGGCGACGAACGCAACACGTATCGTCGTTGCTTTGCCGATTACAGCAGCACTTGGAGAGACGTGTCATAAATGAAGCCGAGTGCCCGAGGCCGGTATTGGTTGGGGCCAGGGGAGCCAACGGGGTTAAACTAGAACTCCGACACCAGCCGCAATCTTCTCGGCTTTCTCGCGGAAAAGGTGCGAGCAATGCTAACGCGCAGCTATGGCGCGCATGCAGGGAAGTGGCGGACCACAAGTTTGCTTATGCTATTGCCTGCGAGGCGGAAGTCTTGGCCATGACTGCAGCCTTGAAGCTCCAGGACGAGCTTTCGAATACGCCGGCCCGAACTCTGGCGGGCATTGTCGCAAAGTTGGAAATCATAGCCAAGGCAGATCACGAGATAGATGATCCAACCGATTTTCCTTGGCCGCAAATCGTTTCGATCCTTCAGGATTTGAAGGCGATTGCCGGAAGTGTGCATGTCGAACGTCCCGGCCGATCCACCATTCGCGCGGACGTCGCCGGTCACTTGACCATGGCGGAAAACCTGATGCGTATGGAGAGGGGCGACGGTGACGCTCGTTGATCCCCAGCGTCCGGATTCGGTTTAGATCTCTGTTCGCATTTGATTCCTCGCACTGAACCGCCGTCGATCGCAGCCGAGGCAAACACCGCATCCCTAGTAGCCAACTAGCAGGGGCGTCCTCTGTCCTCAGCAATGCGCTCGGTTGGACTAAGTTAGTCGCGGCTGGCTCTCCTGCATCCCGCTTTCATATCGACGGCGCCCCGTCTGGCCGATCGGCTTTGTCCTTCGGCTGCCACCGGATAGGATCGGCAACCCAGCAATCAATCTCGGATTCTTGCCAGCCTGCGCCGTTGACGCTGATCTTGATCTGGGCAGGGAAGGAGCCTTCGGCGATCTTGCGGTAGAGGGTGGAGCGGGTTAGCCCGGTGCGGAAGAGGACGGTTTTGAGGCGGATGATCCGGTCTGGTTCTCGCATGGTTTGTCCTGCCTCCTGCTGGTTGTTGCTGACCGCTGTCGGGACCAACTGGGCAGGGTATTGGTAGGCACGCAAGAAGCATGATCCCGTCGGGCGGCCATAGCGTGGTGTCGGCGGCAGATCGGAGGGTTACAGTCCGATGCCGCGACCTCGACCGAGGTCGATGCCGTTGCTGAACGCGAGTTCCGCGCCCAGGCGCCGGCCGGATTCGACTTGGATGCCAAGCGCCTTCTTATGATTGGCAAGCAGCGATTCCAGTTGCGGGTCGCGCTCGAGACTCTTGGCCATGTCGGACATGGCCGAGCGCGTTGACCTGTAGCCGGACATATCGCCGGCCTCGTATTGGCGCTGGCTGGTCCTTTTCAGCTTTTGCCAGTCTTCCACGAAACGGTCGGCCCGGCGGCCTGGATCAGTGCGGATTTCGGTTTCAAGCTGGAGAGCGCGCACGACGCGGTTGACGCGACCGGCCCCCGCTTCACGAACCAGTTCGGGGTTCTTGACGTAGGCCGCTTCAGCATCGCGCCAGCCATAGGGCCGAACCTTCTCGAAAGCGCGGCGGGCATCCCTCAATTCGCGCATCTGCTCGGGACTGCCCTGGCCGTCCGCATTTCCAGTGCTAATGATCGCATCGATGGCACGCGCGTGGCGCACAAGCGCGTTCGTGCGAGCGCTGCGCAGCGCCGCTTCCGGATCCACCGGCGCATCCCCCTCGCGCTGCGCTCCCCTGGCGGAAGCTTCTCTTTCAGGCACGGCATCGCCGTTTTGAGCTCGACCGTCTTCCCTTCCCGGCTGATGCCCACGATCCTGACTGGGCTCGGCGTCGGCGGGCAAGCGCAATCCGTCGAGCAGCCCGTCGATCCTGTCTCGAAGCTTCTCCGGAACGATCCGGCGCACGATCTCGACCACACGCTCGCGGAAGGTGATCCCGCGCCGCTCGGCATAAGTCTGCGCCGGGTCGATCTGGTCGTAATCCGACGCCATGTCCTTGGCGCGGTCTCGTGACAGCGACCGGACGAGCTTTTCGCGCGTAGCAAAATCATCGCTGCCGTAATGCAGGTCTATACCGTCTCGATGCCGCGACAGCGCAACGTAGCTCCCATGCGCATCCATGCCTGGCGTCGCCAGCACGTACGTGCGATCGACTGTCATGCCCTGCGCCTTGTGGATGGTCGCGGCATAGCCATGATCAATTTGGGAATAGTCCTTCAGGTCAAAGTGCACAGAACTGCCGTCGTCAGTGCGAACCGTCATGCCCTGCGTGCTTACCTCATCGATCACACCGAGCGTGCCGTTCTTGACGCCGAGGCCGCGCTCGTTGCGCAGGAACATCACGCGGTCGCCGCGTGCGAAACTTCTCTCGCCCCGTTCGACGCCTATCTGAACATCGCCGCCGAGATCTCCGGCAACGCGCATGCGCTCGCGCGCTGCCGTGTTCAGCGCGCGCACCTCGTCGTTTGTGTGGGTGAGGATGATCCGGCTTGCCTCGGGCTCTGCCTGCCTGTCGCGATCCCACCGTTCGACAAGATCGCTGCGCGCCTCATCGCGCGAGGCAGCCTGGTGCACCATGCCTCTGTCTTCATAGGCGCTGATCGCAGCGCCGATCCTGCCGGTTGCCAGATCGCGCGTGGCGTTGCGCTGCCAGTCCTCGCGCTGCCGTCGCACCTGGCCGATTTCGACGCCGCCGTGGCGCTCGTGGATCGAACGGAATGCAGCGCCGGCCTCGATCGCCTGCAACTGCTGCGGATCGCCAACGAGGACGACCTTTGCGCCAACGTTCGCCGCATGGGAGAGCACGCGCTCCAACTGGCGCGTGCCGACCATGCCGGCTTCGTCGATCACCAGGACATCGCGAGCTGTAAGCAGATCCCTGCCCTGTCCCCAACCATGTTCCATGCTGGCGATGGTGCGCGAAGCAATTCCTGATCCGCTTTCGAGATTCTCAGCCGCTATGCCGGAGAGTGCGGCGCCTTGAACCTCGTAGCCGGCTGCTGCCCACGCCTGACGCGCAACGCCCAGCATGGCGCTCTTGCCCGTTCCGGCAAAGCCGACAACGACGCCAAGACCGCTGCCGTCGGTGACATACGCGAGCGCTTCGACCTGCTCGCCTGACAGGACAAGGCCGAGCTGTTTGGCATGTGCCAGAGCAGCCTCGCGATGCTGATCACTTACTGCATGAAATCCATCCCCGACCATGCGTTCCGCCGCGTGGTGCAGGCGCTGTTCGGTCTCGATCATCTGTCGGGTGGTGAACCGATCGTCTCCGCGCCCGTCCTTGCCGAGTTCGACCAGATGCGGGGCGTTGCTGACGGCTGCCATCACCGCGTCGAACTGCTCGATTCCGTCGCTGTGCCGATGCGCGAACTTCGCAATGTCTTTTCGGGTGAAGGTCGATTGCTGATGGGTGATGGCGTCCAGCGCCACGGATGGATCGGCAATGATGCGCGCGCCATTGTTGCGCGCGATCTCGCGATGCAGTTCGGCGCGATCGGCCTCAATGCCGGCAGCATCGAGGCCGCTGTCTTCAATGCGATGCGCCGGAGCACCAATCTGGGTTTGCGGCTCCAGGGCGATGCCTTGCGCTTCCAGACTGCGATGATCGATGCGGGCGTCGATGTCGAGTTCGGCCAGGCGCTCATTGGCCAGTTCCGCCCAACGTTCGCGCCAGCGCTCGACCAGTTCGGTTCGGTTCCAGTCTCTAACCTTTGACCCAAAGCCATTGTCGTCCACGGACCGCATGGTGAGCATGACATGGGCATGAGGTTTTGGACTGCCATCCTCTGCCCTGTCCCAATGCACATTGAGATCGGCGACCATGCCCTGGCTGACAAACTCCGTCTGCACGAAGTCGCGTGCCAACTCGATGCCCTGCGCCTGGTTCAGTTCGCGTGGCAGGGCAAACTCCACCTCACGAGCCAGTTGCGCATCCTTGCGCAACTCGAAGGCCTCTACGTCATTCCACAGCCGTTGGCGGTCGCTCCAGGCTTCCGGTGCATTCTCCGGCAGCAAGACCTCGGAATGAACGACGCCACGCTTGGCCGAGAAGTCATGCGTGCGCTCGATGCGCTCGTCACGCAGCCGCGAGGCTGAGCGGTAGGCGGCAGACGCCACAGCGCTGCTCCCAGCCTTGCGGCCAATGACCTTGACGTGAAGATGATAGATCGCCATCGCGACCAGATCATTTGCACGTCAAAGCGTACGTCGGCACGACCTATAAGCGCGCCCTCCCTCGAAAAATTCTCGGGATGGACCAGCCCGTCCCGGACTGTCTCGGCAACCCTGAAGCCTTCCGGCAGACGCTCCCCTATCATGGCAGCATCGACAAACCGATGGAGACAGCCATGCGCAAACCACGCGACTTCGACGCGGAACTGAAGGCGCTGGAAGACAAGGCGCGCGAGCTCAAAACGCGAAAGGTTCAACAGCTTGGTGAACTGGTGATCGCCACCGGAGCCGATCAACTCAGCACCGAGGAACTTGCCGGGGCGCTGGCCGCAATCGCCGAAACGAAAGACACCGCAAAGCGCGATGCATGGGCCAAGCGTGGGGTGATGTTTTTCGAGAGCCGGACACGGCGAACTCCTCCGGCATCTGAAAGCAACCCGCGTGGCGTTCCAGCGCAACCGGGCGGCACTCAACCGCCGGCAAGCGGCACTGGCTCGGCATGACATGCGCGCGTGGCAGGTCGAGCGCCGCAAACGCACCCGACATCTGATCGAACTCGGCGGTCTCGTGGTCAAGGCAGGCATTGTTGATCTTACTGCCGACGATCGCGAAATGATCTACGGGGCGCTGCTTTGGATCGCCGCCAAGCTGCAGGCCCATGACGGAAAGCATGCGCGGGAGCTTTGGGCCGCGAAGGGAAAGCAGGCATTCAATGCGGAACGGGATGAGGAGAAAAAGGGTCAACGAACGTAGCGATGGTTGTCGGGAGCGGTGGGCGGCGCAAAGGCTCCGAGCAGTGGCTCAGCCGGTGCGCCATGCAGCCGACGCTGCAAGGGATCGTCACCCGAAGGGCGAAGACGCGAAGGGGCTTCGGGCGCGTGCGCCTCGCGCCCGCTCCTGCAGGTCCATCGTCGGGCCGGGATCGGAGGGGGTACTCGTCAGCCGAGATCGAGAAGCGCATGGCTGACGGTACGAGTGCCGCCACGGTGCGCCGGCAGTGGAAGAATTGGGGCTTGCCGCTGCATGAGGTCGGCGGCCCGAAGCATCGCCGGATTGCGGTCAATCTGACTTTCCATGAGCGCGCGAAGCTGGCCCGCCAGGCGAAGAAGCGCGGATTAACAGGCGAGGAATATCTTCGCCGGATCAACGTCTGCGCGATTCGAGACGACATGTACGATGCAATCACAGATGGCCAGTTCGATTGATGTCCGGCTGGACCCCGACCCTTGTTAAAAACGCTATGGTGCACGCGTTCGAGGTGCTGCTTGACAGGGCCGGATTGGTTCAAGAACAACCGGCCGGAATATCGGGTCGAGTTCTCCGACGAGGTCAACCAGCATCAGGCTGGCACCGCTCGCACCACGACGCGGGTGCGCGTACAGCGCACCGCGCACCGCGCGCGACATCTCTCGTATGGAAAAGGTGCTGATCGGCAGCAACAACCTGCCGAATTGGGGCCGCTTTGTTGAGAGTGAGCCCGCTTCGCGTCGAGCGCTGGTGACTTGGTGCTTCTGGGAAATTCGCGGCCGTCACACTGAGGTCGAATGCGATCGCCGCGGCTGGGCGTATTCGACGTTCCGCCGGCGCCGGGAAAACGCCGCAAAGATGATCGCTGAAAAACTGAATGCTGCCGTTGTGCCGCCGTGGTAATGGTGCCCCGGGACTTGGGGTAAGATATGGATCCGCTTAGTCGCTTCAGCAACTACGATGTTTTTGCATATCTGCCGCAAGGCTTCATGGCCCTGGCGGCGATAGATTACATCTTCGGCACCACGGTTGTCCTGGCTGCTGATTGGGATGTGCCCAAGGGTGCGTTGGTGGTCTTCGCGGCCTACATCATGGGCCATGTGGTGGCCATGCCTGCCTCGACGATTCTTGAAAGATGGATCGTGCACGGCTGGATGAAGCCGCCCTCCTATCACCTTTTTCAAGGCGGCCAGAAAACATTCATTAACTATGCCTTCGCCGAGTTTTCGCGCCCACTTGCACAAAGCGTGAAGGAAGATGCGCTGGCCCGCCTCGACATGTTTACCGTCGGGCGGGAAGAGGGAGACGTAGTGTTTTGGAAAGCATATCCGCTGGTCAAGCGTGACGAGAAGGCAGCCCCACGGCTCGAGATGTTCTTGAACCTCTATGGATTTTGTCGCAATGCGGCTTTCGTCAGCGGCTTAGCGGGGTTGGTGATCCTGGCGCAATATGAATGGGCAGCTCGCCACAGTGCCCCACTGCCAGATCAACATTTCACTGTTGCCATCCTACTGCTGATCGCGGGCTTCATCCTGTTCCGCCGGTTTCTGAAATTCTACATGCACTATACCCGCGAGGTGTTTGTAACGTTCGCTCAAATTGCGCCTATTCCTCAATCTCGTCCGGATACAGTTCGCTAGTTGCTGGCCCCCAGCCTCGAGAAGGCGCAGCGGAAGAAAAAGAATGGAGACTGCGCCCTTCGGTGGTGTACACCTTCCCCCCTCGATGCATCATGGCGCGGATAACCGCTTTGCGAGGGTGGTCTTCATCTTCCTTGGCCGAGCTGATGAAGGCGTGGAATGTTTCGCTTCCCGCTACAGGCTGGCTGCCAAGTCTGGCTCCTAGCCAGGTGTCGCAGATTTCGGTGGAAAGATTACGGCGTGATCCGTGGTGCGGCACTTGAAACCGGTCGATCCCTGGGAGGAACAGACCGACCAGCGGTGCGAAGGCGGCCGCTTCTTGAAGACCGTCCACGCTAGCATCACCGGTGAGGAGTATTTTCCGCCCGTTCAGCAATGCATACTGGATCACCGACATTCGGTTCTCGGCGCTGGTCGGTTCGGATGAGAATTTTTCGTAACCCCATCCCTCTGTGACCAACTTAACGGTGGCCTTTGCGATGGCCAAAATACCCTCCACCAAAGTGTCGAGGGGGGACTTCGCGGCTGGCGTTTTCTCCGATTCGACAACGAGATCCAGAAAGCGAGCTTTAGTCGGCGCCAGCGCCGTGAACGCCCCGATCTGGGCCCCTTGGAACGGCTCCGACATCGGAATGCCCTTGGCAACGGCGATTTCTTCAAGCGCCGCCAGATTGGAGAAATTCTCTTTCAGCTCTTTCGCCAGGTTCTCGACGTTACTGAACCTTTGAAAACGATTGATAATCTCACCGGCATAAAGCCATGGCCGGAGAATCCACAGGCGTCCTATCTCGTAGTTTTCCAGAATGTAACGCAATCCCCCTGCATGATCGTGATCATTGTGGGTCACAACAACATGGTCGATTTTCTTCGGACTGCCGTAATGCGTGTTGATGTGAGTGGCCAGCTTCTCACCAGTGTCGACGTAGCCGCCGTCGACAACGTGAATGTACGTCTGGCCCGCAATTTCGTATCGAATGGAGATCGCATCTCCACTTTTCTGCGTTTCCACGTCCAAGAAGTCGATTTCGTAGTAGTCAGCCATTTCAGCCTCGCCACTTTGAACCCTCGGAAAGGGTAGACGCGAAACTAGCCCGTCGCCAATTGGCTTTTGTCCGAAATTCACCGAATACTTGGAGTCACAACCGCGCCCGAGGGGGAAATTATGGATTTAAAGATCTTTGACGTGGAGCACGGTGCCTGTGCCCTGCTGACCTGTGATGACAATACCCGCCTTATGATCGATTGCGGGCAGAATGCCGCTACCGGGTGGACGCCTGGGGGCTATCTGCGGCGCCTCGGCATTAGCTACCTCGATATGCTTGCGATTACCAACTATGACGAAGACCACGTTGACGGGCTTCCGGACCTACGCAACAGCGTGGATATCGGCTGGCTGTGGCGGAACAAAAAGGTCTCCTCCCAACATATTCGTTACCTCAAATCCGAAGATGGGATGGGCGCTGGGATCGACACGCTAGTTGACATGATCGACTTCGAGTTTACAGGGACCGCCTCGTCAACTGCTCGCCCAAGTTTCCTGGGCCTGAAGAGCACGTCCTTTTCAAATTCTCCGACGATATTTGGTGATGAAAACAATCTGAGCATGGCTTTGCATCTATCGTGTTACGGCATTGGTGTCTTGTTCCCCGGCGACCTTGAAGGGCCGGGCTGGCTTCGGTTACTCGAAGACCCCTCATTTCGGGATGCTCTAAGCAAAACACAGGTTCTGATTGCCTCTCACCATGGGAGAGAGAGTGGGATCTGCGAAGAAGTATTCGAATTCTGCCATCCTTACTTTATCGCGATCTCCGACAAAGGTTACATGTACGATACTCAACTTACGATCCCATTCTATCGAAGCAAGGCCCTCGGCGCCCAGTTCCGCCAAGCCTTTCGACGAGTGTTAACAACACGCGGCGATGGCCGCATTGGATTCCGGTTCTCTCCTACTGGGTGGTGGCCCTACTAAGCCGCCACACAGGGGTGGAATGTCAGCGCCACGGGTGGGCCTACCCGACTTTTCGTAGACGGCGAGATGCCGCAGCAAAAGCGATCGCCGAGGAGCTGGATGCGGTCGGCATTGTGGCTTGGTAGTTCAGCCCCATACAATTAACGGTGGAATGGCACGGGTGCGCCATTGACACTGATCACGCGATTTTCGACTGCTTGACGCTAAGCCACTCGAATCGCGGACAAAGATTTGCACTTCCCGAAATGGATATCTGTTGCTTGGGAAAACCTCTCCCGCCGCTATCTGGCCGGCGGTTTCGCTTGGATGAGTTTTGCGCTGATCGCAGCGATAGCCTTCCTTCTTTCCATCGGGCCAGACATCCAAATTTCCCTTTTCGCACTAGTCAACAGCGACAATCCGTCAATTTACGAGTCGTCATATCAGACTGATTTAATCAAGTGGCCAAATTTGAGCACTTGGCTGGCGCAAGCTATCAATGCCCAATTTTGGCTTGAGGCCGCTGCAATTTACCTAATTTCGTTCTATACTCGTTCATTTAGAAGTATTGTCCATATGTTAGCGCTCTCAACTTTCCTTGTGACTGCTATAGTTGATGTATCTATACTTACCATTTTGGGACCGAGAAATTTTGATGAGTTTTTCCAGAACATCGTAGCGGATTTTATAGGAGGCATCGCGCTGGCCTTCTTCGTAGCAATTATATTGGCCGCGTGCGAATACGTCTGCAGATCGTTCTCAGATCGGTCCCGTTTCCTCGGCATCTGGCTTTCGGGCGGCGTGGCAATCATCGTGGGTATTCTCACATCTACGGCCGCGTTCTATATCTTCGACTTCTTTTATCGGCCGTTGCCAGTCCGCTTAGAATTGGCGCTGGACTACCCATCCGGCGGAACAATAATTGCGGATCCGACTGACCCTCGCCCTGTGGCCCAGTTCGATGGCACGAAGGCTACACGGCAGCCATTTTCATTCGCGCCCAACGTTTCACAGGGCGCAGAGGTGGAATGGGAAAGTCCGCAAGGGCCAACGAAGTTACAGTGGAAAGCGCTAGGCACTCCCGCCAAATTTGACGTCGAGCTAGTGCTCTTCGGGGGATGCTGGGACCTAGCTAAAGCGAAGGCCGTCAGTCAGAGAACAGGCTACGTGCTCTCCAATGTGCGAGCGGTCGATCTTTGGGTTGACGGGGGCGTCGACCGCCTGTCTGTTGATCGGTCTGGCGAAGTGGATGACGAACTAAGTTTTACTCACCAACGTGTGTCTCTTTTTTCCACGGCGAGAGGGCAGGAAAAGGACGCCGTTGATTTTCAGCAATTTGTTGCCGGCAAAGCGGCACTCGAGATTAGGACTTCCGATCCCGGACTCAGCTATTATGCAGCGACGACGGCATTCTCTATCGACAATGACGTGGTCACAAATAAAGCCAAGACGTTGCATCTTGTTGTGGACGGGAAAGAAACGCTACTCCAGCTAAAAACAAAGGCTGGGTCGCTCAAGGGGTCCGAGCCGTTGGTCTGTAGGCAGCTAAGTGCAGGGGCCGCCGTGTCTCGATCCTCCGTGGATATGGATTCCATTGGTGGCTTACTTGGCATTTTGGTGAAAGCCAGTGCGGTGCCTGGTAGTGCTCACTACCTAACGCCCACACAGAGCTTAGAGGTCAATGCTGAGAGCGGGTGGATCACTCTCAAGGGACTCAAGACAGAGGCATTGGGTCAACTACCACCCACGCACGCCGAAATGATTGCCGTTGGCCACGGTGTCCATAGCGTCAAGGTGAACCAAGAAGCAGACAAAGTCCTCGATACCGATGACTACGTCGCTGTCGGAAACCTGGATGGCGCATATGACAACAACGGCCGCATTCATTTCACGGGCACGGCGGACTTGCTGTGGCGGAACAGCGCCCGTGCCAACCCTACCAAGTGGGAGAGTACCACAGAAGCTCGTGGTCGCCTGATAGCGATCGCGGTCGCTGCATTTAGCTTCCTTACCAGTATCTTCGCTTTACGATTTAAGAATAACGGCGACTTATCTATGTAGTTTCGGCGGCTTCAGTGCGGCGCTAATAGCGTCGTCGCGATTCCGATAAAAAACCCGCCAAACATCTTGACCATGTCAGACGCGGCCTTCAGCCACGCTTGGTTTTCTGGGGTGTCTTTGGTCACCAGTAGCACCCATATCGAGCCTAGAAACGCAATTCCGATGATTGCTATGACCAGAAGGGCGACATATGGGATCATCCACCCCAAGTCCGGTCTGGGCGCAGTCGCCGCCGCTGCTGACCTGCCACTGAGTTTTTCCTCCACCTGGAGTTAGAGTCCGACCTCCAAGAAGGACGGACAGATGAAGCGAAAGCGGTTCGCGGAAGAGATGGGGTGTCAACGGCTTCCAAAACTGACCCCCGATTGGAGTGCGCCCTTGCGGGTGGACAGATTTCAGGCCGCTGATTTGCCGGTGTGCCGGATGTGTTGATCCTCGAACTGCTGCGGGCTGAGATATCCCAGCGCCGAATGGAGCCTGCGTTTGTTGTAGACCTCGTCGATGAAGTGGGGAAGCTGCGCTGCAACGTCCTCGAATGTTTCGAGCGCCATCGGGTAGATCGCCTCGACCTTTAGCGTCTTCCTGAGGCTCTCCGCCTTGGCGTTGTCATAAGGGTTGCCTTTGCGGCTCATCGAGCCTGCCAGACGATGGCTGGCGAGAAGCTGCCGGTAGGCCTCGGCGGCATACTGGGAACCTCGATCGGAGTGATGAATGCAGCCTGGCGGCGGCGTTCTGCGCTCGACTGCAGCGCCCAAGGCAGCCATCGTCAGGCGGGCGTCGATCGATCGGCCAATGGCGTAGCCGACGATCATGCGTGACCATGCGTCGAGGACGATGGCGACATAAACGAAGCGAGCCGGCAGCGCGACATAGGTGATGTCGGCCACCCAAAGCTGGTTCGGCCCCGTCGGCACGACGTCCTTGGCCAGGTTGGGGAAGATCGGGCTGTCATGATCGCTGTCGGTGGTGGCGACGTATCGGCGCCTCATCACGGGCTGCAAATCATGCTCGGCCATCAGGCGGCGGATCTTCTTATGGTTCACGACCATGCCTTGCTGGCGCAGCGCCGCGCCCACGCGGCGATAGCCGTAGAACTCGAACTCGCCGCGGACCAAAACCATCGCCTCGACGATGGCGGTGTCGTCGGCTGGCCGTTCGGGACGGTCATAGAAGCTGGAACGCGCCATGCCCATCAGCCGGCATCCTTCGGCGACACTGAGGCCACGGGGCCGGTGACGACGGATGTAATCCCGCTTTTCGGCCGCGGAGCACTTTTCAGGGCCCCCTTTAGAAACTCCAGTTCCAGAGCCTGCTTGCCGACAAGCCGCTCAAGCGCGGCGATCCGCGCCTCGTATTCCGTGATCAGAGCTGCTGAGGCCACATCTTCATCCAAGCCGCCTGCTTCATACTTGCCAACCCAGATCCGGATCAGAGTGCGGGTGATATCGTGCCGTTGCGCCAAGCTGTGAAACGTATCGCCCGACAGATATTCCTGAACAACCTGACGCTTAAAGGTGATGCTGTAGCTGCGGTGTCTTGCCATGGTTCTCTCTCCGAAAACCCGACAGCACTGGTAAATCCCTGAAACCCAATCTGTCCACCCGCAGGGGCGCACTCCAGATCGGCGTCCAATTTTGCACGCCGATTCACACGCAAGGTCTACAGGACGAGAGAGGACGCCAGGGCGGATGTGTTCGATTATATCGAGCGCTTCTACAACCCGCGGCGTAGGCACTCGACACTGGGCTATCTGAGCCCCGTCGAGTTCGAGGAGCAAGCTATGCTAGCTTAACCTGGTGTCCGAAAAACCGGCAGCAGGCCAGAGCGCTCGCAGCTCGGGCAGACGCGCCACCCAGAAAGTTCGGAAGCTTCCAGAACCGAAGTCGACGCCGAATTATAGAACCTTCACGACGGTTTTGGGCCGTGACCGGCCCGTCAGGTTTCGGGCCTGGATTACAGAAACCTGCAGGTCTCCGACCTCAAACCGGACATCCAAACGGCGCGTAATTGATGTCCGCTTCGAGCCCTCTTTCTTAAATGCTGTCGAAAAAACCAATGGCGGCTTTGGCGGATCAAGGAACCTTTTCAGGTGAACAGGATGGCGCAGGAATTCGGCGACGAGACCTCCCATGTGGTCGGCCGCAGCAAGAGCCGCAGCTGGAAGAAGTGGCGGAAGAAGATATCAGCCGCACTATAAAAATAAAGCTGTGCATTCTTCTTGCCGCCTAAGCAAAGCGACGAAGAATCAGCCGAACATTGGAGCCGCAACAGACCAGAGGGGTCTTGACCTCGATAACCAAGGAGGACGGTACAATGGCTCCAGTTCTCAGTCGGCGTAAGGCAAAGGCACTCATCAGCAAATTTGCCAAAGAAGCGCGTCCTGCCACTCTCGGTGAGAATATCGCCAATGTCACCGCTGCTCTCCATGAGCTTGCCGGTACCGGGAAACACGCCTGTACCATCCATCGGGAGCCGGGCACGAAGACGGTTTGCTGCGCAATGCCCGCTTCGGATTGCGAAAAACTGGACGAGTATCTGAAGACGCATGTCGATGCGTCTTACTACGCCAAAGTCGGCACAAACGAGACCTGCATACACGACGCTTGTACGTGAGCCGGGAGGTCAACATGAGAAAGGCTGCGAGCGCATTTCTAGCGGTTCCGTTTGTTCTTTACGGCTGTGCTACCCCCAAATTCGATGTAGGAACGGACTACGGCTACCCAAAAATCACCGACGTCATCAAGCGCCTCGGCTGCGAGCTCACCGATCTCGTGAAAGACGGCGCAGATTCCCAGGAAGACCTTCTCGACAGCAACTATGCGGTCGGTGTCCAGCTGGAACTGGATGTCAACGATAGTGGCGAATTGAACCCACAAATGAATTTTCCGATCGATCCGACATTCGCTTTCCACGCGGGGTTTAAAGTCGGCAACTCGCGGACACAGCATTTTACGGAAAACCTATACTTCGATCTCCACAACCAATACAAACTGTGGCAAGAGGCCGAAAAGGTTAAGGTTACCACTGGCAAGAACACGATGGAGGATTGCCCGAATGACGTGGGAACGCTTGCTGGTGACCTGGGCATAAAGCAGTCAGTCGCTCTCGCACTGGCGTCATCCAATCGCCAACCATCTGAGCTTAAAGGAGCTGCTGGTGAGTTTGGAGGCTTTGTGAACTTCGTCATCACCAAGAACGTCAACGCGGCCGGTCCGAGCTGGAAGCTCACCCATTTCGAAGGCCCAGGGTCTTTGGCGATGCTCCAACGCATCAACACGGACAAGATAACCTTTGGCTTTGCGCCAGGAAAACCGCCCAAAAAGGGGGAGAAAGCTTCACCGTCCGATAATCAGCGGCTCAAGGATATCCTAAACCAGCTCAATCTCGGGCAAATTCAATCGGCCATCATCAGCCGTTGACGGCTTTCTCTTCAGCACGCCTGATATCAATAGCATCATGCGCACCCTCTTCTTCGAACGCGAGCTTGTTCGATCCTTCAGATACAATATCGACCGCTTCTGTCTTTTCGTGTACGATCAAGGCTTATTGGGTCGCCGGTAAAGCGTTTTGCAGCAATCCAATTTGCGCGATAGGCCAACCAGGCTAGGGCGGAGACGAATCAGTGACCGACTATTCTTGGCTTTCTTCAACGATTGAGGCTGCGGCAAAGATTGCGAACCCTCTATCTTTGGCAGGTTTTGGGCTTTCATTGTTTTTCGGCGCCGTCACCCTTCTGATCAATAGGGCTAAGATTGATGCCATTGGTCAATCTGGACTTATTTCCATTTTAAAACTAATTTTCACGTACGCATTTCTATTATCTCTGGTTGCTCTTATAGTAGGAGTATCTGCCTGGCTTCTTAGTAACGTCGTCGGACCAATGATAATGGGTAACACCATCCAATCATTGCTACTTCGACATGACTACAAACAGGCAATTACTCTCGCCACCCCTTATCTTCAGAACAACCCGCGAGACGATGTTGTACGTCACGAACTAGGGACAAGTTACTTTGTTACCGGCAAGTTAGTCGAAGGAAGAGCCCTTTACAAGGACATGGAAGCCTTGTACCCCGGATCAAACGACTGTGAACCACATCGAGCGTCTGCGATAGCTTCAATTGCCGCATTCGATATACCATTGGGAAAAATTGAGGATGGACTATCCTATTCAAACAGACTTATAAATTGCAAACAAATTACCGATCCGTACATGTTCAATCATATGAATCTTTTAGCAATTCAAGACAAATCTGACAGATTAGAAATTCCAAACGGATATCAGTTCCACGCAAGCTACTTTAAGTCCAAATATGCTCTCCTGCAGTTTGCATTTTACCTTAAGAAGAGTAGAAAATATACTCCTGATCTTAACGTATATCTCAAGGATGCATACTGCGATGATGATCAGATAAAAAAAATACTCGAGAATAGATTTGAGGGTGGAGATTTTTCGGCGTCAGCTATTACGGCGCAAGAGTTCGGCTATGAGTCGGGCGTATTGACGAGCATGCTGTCGCGTGAACAAAGGGCCGATCTGACGAAGTGGCTGACATCAGCGGATTGTGCGGTCTAACTCGGAGGAGAACATGAAGACCAGATTCCTTATCGTCGTTCTCGTGTTATTTGCGGCGTTCGCAGTCGCCTCCGCACGGCCGGGAGGAGAGGAAGGAAACGCTACGTGTTGCCCTCCAATGTAGCTAGTCGAGTTGAGGCAGCAATCGCCTCGCGAGGTCAATTGGACGCAGCCAACACTTGCACATGATCCTGTCAGCTTCGCGACCCGATCATCGAGCCGCTTGGCTTCCATTTCTGCCTTTAGGCCTTCTGCGCCGATTGCACCTGGTCGATCGCGGTGACCAGGCACGCCCGAGTATGCTGACCCCCGCTGTAGGCGGGGTCGACATATAGCGTGAGTTTAATCGAGCCACAACGCTAGCGGCAGCCGCGGAAGATGACATTGCCGGAAGCGTCGAGTGCAGCGGCCCTCACTGTTTCGATCAGCTTCGAGGTACGTGGCCCGGGCATTGCCTGCGGCGCACGCAGTGCACTAGTAAGGCAATTGGCCGGAACCCACGATGGAGGTGGATCGGCCTCAGCCATCTACGGCCCCGCCCACCCGTCGCAAATCTCTGCCACAAGTCATCACGGCTCCGACGAACGGCCATCGCCGGTCCCCAAGTCGACCTCGCTCGGGCAAAGTGACGTCAGTGAGCATTCATACTCACAGCATCTTGGCAAGACTCGTAATCCGGGAAATAACCGTTTGCCGACAAATCCCGCAGGCAGTCCAATCTCCCCACTCGACTGGCCACCTCGAACAATTCTTGCGTGCCCCTGATACGGTCTTCAGTAGGCCGCTCACGTAATATCATGCGGTTTATTCGCGTTACCCACTCGATTGCTAGGAACGACGTCTACCGGGGGCATCTGAGGCTGTGAGCTAGATTTTGATGCCAAGTGAGGCGACTGCAGACTGTATTCTCACCATCGCCTATTTGGCGCAAGTATCCATCGATCGAAATTTAGCTTGAACTGAAGTTCAAACGGATCAATACTGGCACATCTAAAGAGGGATCAGGCCATGGACTTCATCGAGCGAATATTCGGCGTATCTCCGGACGGGGGTTCTGGCTCCATCGAAGCGGCGCTGATCATGGTCCCTATCGTGATCGCAGGCCTTGTGCTGGTGGCATGGAAGCGCGCAAAGTCCGGCTGAGGCGCCTTTCGAATAGACGCGGCGATCCAGCCGCCCCGGGGCGCCATTGGCCACTCCAGCGATAGGAGGTCCGGCATGCCCGACAAGGATTTGAAGGATTCAAAAGGCGATCCCGGCAAGGCGCGTGACGACGGCAAGCCGGGGAAGAGCAAGCCTCAGCCGTTGCGCCAACAGGGCGAGCATCAAGTGCAACTGCAGCCGATGCCTCCCCCGCCGAGCGAAGAGCGGTCCATCCACCAGCGCCGACCGCTGCCGCCGGTTCCAGAAAAGAAGTGAAAGCCTGATCGAATAGGACCAGCAGAAGCACAGCAGCTTACCGAACGCGCCCGCGAGATTAAGAGCCGCCGAATGGAGGGACGAGATGGCCAAGTCAAGCAGCAGCCGCAAAGGCTCAGGCAGAGGCAGGCGTACGTCTGCGGCCGCTCGATCGCCGGTTCGGGCCGTTGCACTGCTTGATACCCCGCCCGCGATAGAGCGGCCGAAGCGGATTCACCCGCGGCATTTGCTGCCGCTGATCGCGGAAGGCGTCGAGCGCGATATTCACAGCGTATCCAAGGAGATCCGACTGGCGCCTGCGTTCATGGCGGCGCGCGCCGCAGGCGACGAGATAGCGCTGTCGCACAACACAGAGCTGACTGGCCCGGCGACCAACAGCACCGCATCCAACGTCGGCGAGCCAAGCTGCGCGGTCAACGGCGACATCGTGCTCTACACCGGCAACTGGTACGCAGCGGTTTCTACCGACGGCGGCGCGACTTTCCAATACATGGATCCGGAAAGTGCATTCCCGCTGCCAAGCCCGAACATCCGGTTCTGCTGCGACCAGGTCGTCCAGTACGTGCCTGAGCTAGATATGTTCGTGTGGCTGCTGCAGTATGGTCCTGAGTCAGGCGATAATATCCAGCGGCTGGCCTTTGCCAAATCCGCCGATGTCGCCAAAGGCCGCTGGAAGGTATTCGACATAACCACCAGCATGCTCGGCGTGCCCGGCGCCTTCCTTGACTTTCCCGACCTCGCCATCGGCCAGAACTATCTCTACATGACAACGAACATCTTCAGGGCCAACGACGTCGGCTCGGCGGTCGTGCGCATTAGCTTGGCTAGCATCCGTGTCGGCAGCCCGACAGAAACCCATTTCGTTTCGATGGAGCTGCAGAGCTTCCGCGTCGCGCAGAACACCGGCAACGTCGGCTATTTCGCAGCCCACCAGGACACAAGCACGCTCGCGGTCTTTGCCTGGCCGGAGAATGCGGCGGCTCCCACCAAGACGCAGGTTGCGGTGGCGCGCTGGCTGGGTGGCAACGGCTACATCTCGCGGACGCCCGACGACCGCCGATGGCTGGATCGTGCCGACCCCCGCATCACCGGCGCCACGCGTTCTGGCAACGAGCTTTGGTTTGCTTGGAGTGTCGATGCCAGATCCAACCGAAGGGCGCGTCCCTTCATCCAGATCGCCAGGATCGGCCTTCCCGGCTTTGCGCTGATCGACAACGTCAACGTGTTTGATCCCAATGCCGCCACCAGCTACGGCGCGCTGTCGACCAACGCGGACGGCGAGATCGGCATCTCCTACATGATCGGCGGTCCTCAACAGTTCCCGAGCCACGTCGTGGGGATCCTGACCGGTTCCGAAAAACACTTGATCGTTGCCAATGGCGAGCGCAGCCCGATCGGCGATCCCTCGACCGGTAAGGGGGAATGGGGTGACTATCTGGCGGTGCGTCCCGTGCATCCTGGCGGTAAGCTATTTGCGGCCACCGGCTACACGATGAAGGGCACGGGCAATGGCTCGAACCGCGATGTCACCCCGCGCTTCGTAACATTCGGACGCGCACGCAACGGCGTGGGCGGCCTGGGCATCCCACCGGTACCGTCTCCGCCCCCGCCGGCGCCGGCTATACCACCTTCAGGGATCGACGACCTCAAAGCGCCGTTCGGCGATGTCAACACACTCGCCACGGTGTCGACGGCGGTCGCGATCGCGATCAAGACGGCTTGCGCCGCCGAGGGGCAACAGGCGATGCCGGCCGATCAGGACATGGTTGTCGGACTGAAGATGGTCACCAAGCCTGGTGTGGAGCGCTGGTCGATCAAGACCGGCACCGATCGCGACGTGGCACTTGTCGGCAAGAATGTGATCGGCGGCAAGAAGCTCGCCACCGGCATCGTCGAGACGACGATCGAGGAGCTCAACCTGATCGGCCGTCCGGCGGATATGCGTCCGCCGACCAGCCTCTTTCCGAACTACCAAGAACGCCGGCGCGGGCCGGTGGAGTTCACCGTGTGGCGCATCGAATGCGTCGTGATTGGCGTCAAGCTCGAGAAGGACGGCGACTATCACCTAGTCTTGCAAGGTGCGAGCAGCAAGATGATGGTTGGTGAAGTGCCGACGCCGCGTCCGCCGTTTATCGACGCAGCCGCGCCGTGGCTGCAAAATATTAAGGACGTCAGGCAGGCGGTTGACGACAAGTTGATCGCGCCGCTGTCACCGCACGACTTCGTGCAGCTCAACGACACGCTGGTACCCCGCGACGCCGTCAGCGACGATCAATTCCTGCTGCAGCCGATGGCATTGGAGAGGCTGCCGGTCTCGTTCCGCACGCCGCTGGACGAAGCCCTGGAGATGCCGACCTTTGAGGCGCAAGTAAAGCCGACCGCGGCGCGCATTACTGGCGTCGGATTCTTCGACCGCATCCATGGCGCCACCGGCACCTCGCCGCTGAACGGCATCGAGTTGCACCCGATCCTGAAGATCGAGTGGCTATAGGGGACGGAGACGCTAGCGCGACGCCAAGGCGACGCGGCGGCAGGTATCACCGTAGTACGTTGGTGCAGCGCATGATCGGTCGTCTCAACAGACCAGTGGCCCGCCCTTGCTGAAATCTGGCGGATGCCTTCTATGAAACCTGTCCGATAGAAGACGCATGCATCTCGACCTCCTTCACCGGTACGCGATCTCAGGCGAATTAATTGAACTCCGAGGAGCTTGGCCTCTGCGAGAGCCCTCTCACAGCTTCCGCTCTTGGGATTTATCTCGGCATCGCTCAAAATTGCGGTATAGGACAGATGCGTGAAGCGAGCTTTATCCCCACTCGAGGAGCGAATACTTGAGCGATCAAAACGAAGCCCAAACTGCCGATCTCGTCGGGCTGACTGCAGACATTGTCTCTGCCTATGTCAGCCAAAATCCACTACCCGTTGCTGGGTTGCCGGATCTCATCGCGTCGATTCATTCGTCCTTGACAAACCTTGGCCAGCGCAAGGTGACCGAGCTAACGAAGCAGGAGCCGGCCACAAATCCCAAAAGGTCGGTTACGCCGGACTACATCATCTGCCTGGAAGACGGGAAGAAGTTCAAATCGCTGAAACGGCATCTCGCTGTACACTACGGGCTCACTCCGCACGACTATCGCGAGAAATGGGGATTGAAACCGGATTACCCGATGGTCGCTCCGAATTATGCGGCTCAAAGATCAACACTCGCGAAGGCGGCGGGGCTCGGACGCAAACCACAGCCTTCCCCAGCCAAGAAAGCTCCTGCCAAGCGCAAGCCAAACGCTTAGTGGCGGCAAACTTCTGGAGCGTCCCACCTCGGGCGCTCCGGTTTTTCGCCTAAAACGACCTACCGGCCACTGCTGGGGCGCCTGCTGCCTTATCTCACACGCCCTTCAACGTTTGCGTCTTCGAAAGAGCGCCGCCGATAGCAGAAGAGTGCTTCTTCGATAGTGGGTCTCGCGATGTAGCGGTCTCCCGCTATCACCAAATTCGTCAATTAAATCAATACATTGAATCCAAATCAGCGGCGTGAAAAAGTCACGCCGCTGACGGCGATTTACGTCGCTTTACGGCAGTTTACGGCGATTCAGTGAGCACAAGAGTGAGCACGGAAACACGGCTCACCCGTTCCGAAGCATAGCGCGCCGTCCAGCGTCAGCCGCCAATGCCGCATCTGGTTCTTCGAAGCGCGGAACGTGTCGGCATCCTTCACGCCGTTGAAGTTCATCGCGTTGGAAATGTTCTGGTTCGCGGCGCGCAGGCGAGGCCAATCGCGGCATAGATGAGCCGCGCGGTACTGGATTCGGTGCCGTGCCCCCTTTACCGTGCTGGGTGTGGGGCGTTTTGACCAAGCGCACCCGATCTTTTTCAGGTTCGCTCATGTTCGATGATGAAACTCGTGATGCGCTTTATCTCAATGTGGGCCGCTGCCTCTCAGCTTGGAATCAGGTTGAGGACCAAATCCTGCATTTGACCCAATTCGCTCTCGAGGCGGGCGGGCATCGGGATGCAACCTTCGCAGCCGGTTATTGGATGGTGGTCTCTTTCGACGCGAGATTGAAGCTATGCAATGCGATGATTTCCTATGCGCTGCGTGGCTCTCGGAATGAAGACTTCAAACTCCGATGGGATACACTCAACAACAGGTCCCACGCAAAAAGCCGAAAGCGAGCAGAGATCGCGCACGGGTCCGTGGTCGTTACGCGAGAGGGAGATCAAGACCAGTTCCACGCTTACTTTTTTCCTTATTACCACAAGAGGCAGTTCGATCATCATGCCTCCGGTGGATTCTGGAAAGGCGAGTCGTTCTCGGGTACGACGAAGCATCTAAGGGTCGAAGACCTTCAAAATATCGCGGCTGCCTTCAATCGCCTGCGGGACGATATTGCTGAGCTTCAATCCGATTGGGTTAAGCGAGACATACTCGCAAAAGATGGCGAACAATGATTCGTACAGGAAAGCGTTCCTAAGCTTTTCTGTTGGCGCGTGAGCTGGTGAAATGGATACTGATAACCCTGAGAAGCCAGAATTTGCCTCCTACCGCAGCTATTGGGACTTTGCGAAGCGCGTTCGCTTTCAACAGCGATACGTTTGGGACGAACACGTCAAAGCATTCATCGCAACCGTGCTTGCAACGCTGAAAGACCGAGATGTTTTCCTGAGAAGGGGTACCGTTTTCTTTAGAGCCCAGCGGGGTATCGAATATGTGAGATTCCGGAAACACGACCCCGACGAACCATCTGGTTACTCTGCTGCGCGGATGAAGCCGAGACCAAATCGAGCAACGGAGGGCCGGGCGAACGCGTCGGGGGTTTCGGTTCTATATCTCGGCAGCACCTTGCAGACAGTGATCTCCGAAGTTCGGCCCTGGGTCGGCGCAGACATCTCAGTTGCGCAACTTAAGCTCAAGCGAAGATTGAAAGTGGTGGACCTTTCACGTGGGCATGGTCGTTCGGCTTTTGGTTCAATTCCGCTAGGGCATTTCTTGGAAGGCACGCCGCTAACCCTTGAGCAGAAGGAAGCTGCAGTATGGATCGACATAGACAACGGTTTCTCGCAACCGGTCACCTTGTCTGACGATACTGCCGATTACGTGCCAACGCAGATACTAGCTGAAGTCTTCAAGAATGCGGGCTATGACGGTATTGTCTACAAGAGTCAGTTTGGCGAAAAAGGTTATAATATAGCCCTTTTCAATCCAGACGATGCGAATGTGATCAACTGCGCACCGTACAGAGTTGAAGGCTTCGAAGTCTCGTTCGATCAAATTGGAAACCGATGGTTTGTTCCCAAGCGAACAAGAAGTTCTAAAGCCAAACGGACAATGCCGGGAGCAAGGCGGAAGGCTGGAAAGTAGCATCATTAAAGCCCCTCATTACACCTGCGCAGAGGGGCAGAATCAGCTATTTCTCTGGACGCATAAGCAATGAGGTACAATAAGTCAGATGAGTATTCTCGCAGGCGATCCTCTCACGCAACTTGCATTCTCAATGTTCGAAAACAAAGGCGTTTATGCCTTGCTTCTCGGATCTGGCCTTTCCCGCACTGCCGGGGTTCCGACCGGCTGGGAAATCACACTTGATCTGGTCCGACGTATCGCGCTTGCGAAGGGTATCGAGAATCAGGCGGATTGGGCTGAGTGGTATCGGAAGGAAACTGGTGGCGAGCCCGACTATTCGGCGCTGCTAGCAGAATTAGCCATATTCCCGGCCGAACGTAGGTCGATCCTGCATTCCTATATCGAGCCCGATGAAGAAGACCGGGCAGAAGGCAAGAAGTTGCCCACTGCTGCGCACCATGCTGTCGCGAAACTCGTGCGCGACGGCTACGTTCGCGTCATCGTCACAACCAATTTCGACCGACTGTTGGAAAACGCACTGCGCGAAGCTGGTGTCGAGCCAACCGTCGTTTCGTCACCGGACACGTTGTTGGGAGCCGAGCCGATAACGCACAGCAGTTGCTACGTGCTGAAACTGCACGGCGACTACAAGGACGCACGTATCCTAAACACCGACGAAGAACTGAGTACCTATCCAGAGTCCTATAATGCCCTGCTGGATCGCATCTTCGATGAGCACGGCTTGGTTGTGTGTGGGTGGTCAGGCGAATGGGACCATGCTCTGCGCGCTGCAATGTTGAGGGCGCCAAACAGGCGCTATCCGACATTCTGGACCGCACGAGGTAAGATGGGAGCGGGAGCCGAAGCGATAATCGATCAGCGTAGAGCTGTTTCGATCTCGATACCCGATGCAGATGGCTTCTTCACCACGCTGAGCGAGCGGGTCACGACATTAGGAGCAACGCAGAAACAAAATCCACTCACGATCGATCTGCTGATTGGATCGGTAAAGCGATATGTGGCCAAACCGGAATTTCGCATCCGCCTCGACGAATTGCTGACGCAGGAGGTTAACAAACTGTTTGACAGCCTCGACGTGCCAGAACTGTCACCGCAAGGAGGTTGGTCTGGCGAAGAATTTCGTCAGCGAGTTGCGCGTTACGAGGCGGCAACAGAATCTCTAGCAAAGAGCTTTGGGGTCCTCGGTCGATGGGGCGACGGCTCCGAACTCGTCATCGTCGCCGAAACCATCCGGGCCATGGTAGTTAGGGCAAATAAGGAAGGAAGCGGCCTCACAGCTTGGCTGGGCCTGCGGACATATCCTGCCGTTTTGATGATGACAGCGTATGGGCTCGGACTCGTTCGATCTGAACGCTGGAAGCCGTTGCACGATCTCTTCTCCCTCCAAATCGCGAGGGAAGACCGCGAACCCAAGCGGGTCGCAAATTACCTATTCCTATGGGGATGGAAGGGCTCGGGCGATGATATATGGAACAACATAGCCGGGTTCATTACCACCACCCCTAACAACACTACCAAAAGGAGAACGCCACTCAGCGATCATCTATACGATGTGTTCAAAGACTGGGGGCCGTCGTTCATTGGGGTCGCGGCGGATGATCAGCTTCTCTTCGATTGGTTCGAAGCTTTGGGCGGTCTGGCACATCTTGAAGAAAACAGTGAAGAGAGTCTGAAAGAACAGCTTTCGCGGCATGACAACAAGGTGCGCATGTCCACGGGCCGGCTCGGCTGGCGGAGTGAAGGACTCAGACCGATTGAGCACGATCTGAAATCGACAGAAAGGCGGACGGCTCTGCTACAAGCGGGTTTTGCTCACGGGAGCGCATCCTATCTTGATCTCTACCTGGAGAATCTGCGCCGGATCGCCAGTTGGATGGAATGGCATTGAGGCGCTACGTTTAACTGATCAATGCGCGCCTGGCGTGTGCAGCGCAAGGCCGCCCTAACGCTTCGCCAACTTGGCCAGCGTGGACCGGGAAGCACCGGTTGCCGCGACGATCGAATAGACCAGTCTGTGACCGCTGCGGCAGGGGCGTCCATCCACGCCAATTCTTGATATATTATAGTCTTCCGCCATAGCAGACTCCTTTTGCCGTGCATCGCTCGGCGTTCAGATCGTCGGGAAAGGTGCCGGGTCGGGGCCGGCGAAGATTACGCGTTATCGTCTGCCGTGCTGATACAGGTCGCCGCAAAAGTTTCGGAGCCCCAGCGCTGACGGCAGTGTGGGAGGTCAGCGCCGAAATCCGGCGTCCCTACCACAACTAGCCACTGGGTCCTTTATCGCGACTGAAGCTTCTTACATACGAGTTGGGTCTTGACCAAGCAGCCAATGCAATACGAACCGGCGCTGTTTCCCCAAGACGTCAGGCCAACGGCATAGTAGCCATCCGGGCAAGTTGTGGTGACTGGACCATATCCGCCATTTGTTGCTGCAGGGGTTCCATTTTTAGGTAGACTGCCGCTGAAGTATATAGCGTCATAGACGTAAATTGCCGTTACAGTGACTAACGCTGAAAAGACAGCAGTTAAAAGGCCGAGCTTCAACTGAGGCCGCTCATTGAGCCTTTGCCTGACAGCAGGAATTTGCGCGAAAAGCCACGCAAGGGCTAGTGGTACAGCCCAGCCTATGGCGGCTGCAAACAGGTGATCAATCATGTCTATGCCCCCGATTTCGTTTCGGACCGATTGTATTTTTCAGTCCATGGGCGTCTGAGACGGTGACTTCACACGTGGATCGTACTCAGTAGCATTAGCTTGCTATAAACTACTCAGTCAATCAGCCTCGGAAGGAAACCTGTGACGCGCCTGTGCTCTGCGGCAGACACCGGCTGTTCCGGCAACAACGCTGGCCGCGTCAATAGCGCAGCCGGGTCCAAGATATCGTCTTATGATGGGAATGGCGCCCCGGCCGGATGGCTCATGCCGTCGCATGCTGCCTAAATCAATAGCATCCTACATGATGGGCTCTTTGGCGGGTAAGTTCTGAAATTCACTGTAAGTTGTTGATTTTTTTGATGATATGGCGGAGAGAGCGGGATTCGAACGCGTGAGGTCCGACGAATGCGATCACCCTGCTTAGAGCCTGCACCTAAACGCAAGGTGGCCGGCCAGTAAGCAGCTTAAGTACCTTTGCCTCTGGCGACGGACTACGCCAACTTGGAAAGAGCGGCTCTGCCGTGGAATGCGGACAAAACTAACGGGCCATCTTTAGTCTATCCAGCAAATCTCCCCACTCCTGCATCAGAGTCACCCGCTGCTCCCAATAGGTGGCGCGGTTGTAGGTCCGCCGGATTGCGTTCTTATCCTGATGCGCCAGCACCGCCTCAATTACGTCTGGATCGTAGTTGCGGGCATTGAGGATGGTGCTGGCCGTGACCCGAAAACCATGGGCGGTCACTTCGTCCTTGCCGTAGCCCATACGCCGCAGCGCAGAATTCATGGAGTTCTCGGAAAGCGGACGCCTGGTCGAACGAATCGAAGGGAAGACCAGGCCGCCGTGCTCGGAAAGCGGCCAGATCTCTTCCAAGACCCGAAGCGCCTGTTTGGATAGCGGCACATCGTGCGGAGCACGCATCTTCATGCGTTCGGCCGGGATGCGCCACACAGCCTTATCTCGGTCAAACTCGCCGCGCGTCGCGCCCCGCACCTCTCCGGGACGGACGCAGGTAAGGGCAAGGAACTGGACGGCGGCTTTGAGGGTTGGCCAGCCGTCGTACTCATCGATCGTCACGAGGAGCTGGCCAAATTTCTTTTCATCGGTAATCGCGGCACGGCCGTTGGCTTTCGGCGCCTGAAGTGCGCCCTGGAGTGCCAGGGTGGGATCGGTCTCGGCTCGCAGGGTGACAATCGCCAACCGGAAGACACTGCCGATGACGCCACGTAAACGCCTAGCCGATTCCCGTCGGCCGCTCTTCTCGATTTTCTGAAGGATCTGGAGAATCTCGGCGGGAGTGATCTCTCGGATGGGACGGTTGGCGAGCGGGCTGGCCAAGTCTTCGAGGAGCCACTCGGTCTTGGTCACCGTGGCTGCCGCGGCGTCCCGTTCCTTCATCCGTGTGATGTATTCCTCGGCGATCAGCCCGAAGGTGGTGCGCGCTTCTGTGAGGGCCGCAACCTTCTCCTCCTTGCGCTTGGCGGAAGGGTTGATGCCGGCGATCAGCAATCTCTTGGCATTGTCCCGCCTCACTCTCGCGTCGAGAAGCGAAACAAGCGGGTACTTGCCAAAAGAGAGGATGTTTTCCTTTTGCAGATAGCGATAACGCAGCTGCCAGAGCTTCGAGCCGCTTCTTTGGACGACGAGATAGAGCCCATCACCATCAGCAAGGCGATACGGCTTGTCTTTAGGCTTGGCGTTCTTACAGGCGAAATCGGAGAGCGACATGGGTAACGGACCTCCTGGGCATGGGTAATACCCGGATCGTTACCCACAAACTGATGCGTTGCAACGGTACACGGCGGGTCGCCATGAGCGGGCCAGACCAGACAACTAATTGATTTCTATGGATTAGTAGGACAGTGTGAGAAGTGGTGGGAAGCCGTGGGAAAGGCAAGTGGTGCCCAGAGGCGGATTCGAACCACCGACACGCGGATTTTCAGTCCGCTGCTCTACCAACTGAGCTATCTGGGCCTGCTCCGGCTAACGAAAACTCGTGTTCCGGATTTCATGGCGACGCCGTGGCGCCCCTTGAAAGCGCGTGGGTTATAGCACGGGAATTCGGCCTGTCCAGCGCCCAGATGTGGATTTCCTTTGGGAAAAGAAATGCCGTCCGATGGGCCTGTTTCCATGCCGTGCGCACGCCTATCTGGCGCTTGCCAGTCCCTTGCGGAAGTCGGACGGCGTCATGCCGGCCAGCTTGCGGAAGGATTTGTTGAAGGCGCTGAGCGAGCCGAAGCCTGAATCCATGGCGACGCGCAGCACATTGGCGTCCTGATGCATCAACAGCGCCTGCGCGTAGCTCAGCCGCAACAGGTTGACATATTCGTTGAGCGTCATGCCGGTCGATTTCTTGAACAGGCTCATGGCGTATTTCGGGTGGATGTCGGCGGCCGCCGCTATGTTCATGCAATCGATGTCGTAGAGGAAATTCTCGGCGATGAAATCGCACATACGCCCGACATTGCGCGACGACTGCTGGTCGAAGGGAGTGCCCCCTTCCTGCCCGGCGGCGTTTCCCGGCACCAGCCGGTAGGGCTCGAACCGCACCCGCTCCAGCCTGAGCAGGAGTTCGTTGACGGCGTGCTCGGCCTTGGCCGGATCGCCAGAGCGGGCATAGCGGTTCCAGCGGGCAAAATTGTCGTTGTCGGATTGATCGGTGGCGCTGGTTACCAGCGTCGCACCCGTCATCAGCCGGTGGCGTACGTCCGCCGGCAAATGCAGGCGAAAGAAGTGCACCAGTGGCAGATGCGCGCCGGCATAGACGGCGTCGTCGCTCAAATCGTCCATCTGGTGCGGCAGGCCGCCCCAGAACAGGCACATCTCGCCGGCCGAAAGCGCTATTTGGTGCTCGTTCATGCGGTAGTGGACGGTGCCGCGGACGATGAAATTCACCTCGACCTGGGCGTGCCAGTGCGGCTTGAGCATCACCAGCGGATTGGTGTGGAACATCTGTAACAGCAGCGGCAGGCCTTCCACGCTGCTGGCGCCGGGCTGGTAAAACGGCCTGTCAGACATCTTACTTTCCGCCAATTTCATATTCCCTCTGTCAGGGACAGGCCTTTGCCGGTGCCTAGTCTAGCCACGCTCGCAGAGAGAGCAAATGAAATGGGAGGATTTCAATGCGCATCACACTGTCCTGCGCCGCGCTAGCGCTTGCCCTGGGCTCCGCCCCGGCTTTCGCACAATCCGGCGAAATCACGATCTGGAGCTGGAATATCGCCGCTTCATCCCTGAAAGCAACGGTTGCCGGCTTCAACAAGCTGCATCCCGACATCAAGGTCACGGTCCAGGATCTCGGCAACCAGCCGACCTATGACAAGTCGATCGCCGGATGCGCGGCCGGCGGCGTCGGCCTGCCCGATATCGTCACCATCGAGAATGGCGAGGCCGAGAATTACTGGAGCCAGTTCCCCGACTGTTTCGTCGACCTGCACACGCTGGGCTACACGGCTGAGGACCAGAAGAAATTCCCCGATTTCAAGCGCACCGAACTCGAAGTCGGCGACAAGGCCTATGCGATGCCGTGGGATTCCGGCCCGGTCGCCGCCTTCTATCGCCGCGACTTCTATGAGAAGGCCGGCGTCGATCCGGCATCTATCAAGACCTGGGACGATTTCATCGCCGCCGGCAAGAAGATCCAGGCCGCCAATCCGGGGGTCTCGATGACCAACGCCGATTTCAACGGCGACAGTGAATTCTTCCGCATGATCTCCAACGAACAGGGCTGCGCTTATTTTGCCGAGGATGGCCAGTCGATCACGGTCAACCAGCCCAAATGCGTCGACGCCATGACCAAGGTCAAGGAGATGAAGGACGCCGGCATCGTTTCGTCGGCCGACTGGAGCACCAAGATCACCAACAACACCGCCGGAACCGTTGCCACCCAGGTCTATGGCGGCTGGTATGAGGGCACCATCCGCACCGAGTCGGCCGGCGAAAACGGCAAGTGGGGCGTCTACCTGATGCCGAGCCTGACCGCGGACGGCCCGCGCGCCGCCAATCTCGGCGGCTCCTCGCTCGCCATCACCTCGGCGTCGAAGAACAAGGAAGCTGCCTACGAGTATTTGAAATACACGCTCGGCACCAATGAAGGCCAGATCACCATGCTGAAGGAGTTCGGTCTCGTCCCCTCGCTGGTCTCGGCCCTGAACGACCCCTATGTCAGCCAGGGCCTGCCCTACTGGGGTGGCCAGGCGGTGTGGAAGGATATTCTGGGCACCTTGCCCAAGGTCGTTCCGAGCCGCGGCACGCAGTTCCAGAGCGATGCCGAGATCATCGTGCGCGCCGTGCAGACCAAATATCTGGCCGGCGGCTATCCCGACGCCAAGGCGGCACTCGACGATGCCGCCAGCCAGATCGCCTCGGCGACTGGGCTGCCTGTCAAATCCTGAGGTGCTGACAGCTTCCTTCTCCCCGTCGCTATACGGGGAGAAGGTGCCGGTCCACTCTCCGCAGCTGCTGCGGAGGACGGGCAGGCGGATGAGGGGCGGCGCCTACTTCGGCAATTGCCGCCTGCACAAACCAGAAAAGCAGAAAGGAGGAGGAGAAAAGATGCGCAACCGCAATGCCACGGCCTATCGCTTCCTCACACCCTATCTCCTGATCTTCGCCATCTTCTGGGTGTGGCCGATCATCTCCTCGTTCCTGATCTCGTTCCAGGCGACGCGCACCGTGCCGTGGCGCTTCGCACCCGGCTTCAACTGGGGCCGGCTGATCGGCGATCCTGCCTTCTTCAACGCGCTGAAGAACACGCTGCTCATCCTCGTCATCCAGGTTCCGGTGATGATCGCCTTGGCCATGGTGATGGCGGTGCTGCTGAATTCGCCGCTGCTCAAGGCGCGCGGCCTCTACCGCTTCGCCTTCTTCGCCCCGGTCGTGGTCGGCGAGGTCGCCTATTCGGCGGTGTTCCGGCTGATGTTCAGCCTCGATTTCGGCATCGTCAACAAGCTCCTGAACAGCATCGGTCTGCCCAAGGTCGACTGGTTCTCCAATGTCACGCCGGCCATGGCGCTGATAATGATCGCGGTCACCTGGCGCTGGGCCGGCTACAACGCCATTATCCTGCTGGCCGGCATGCAATCCATTCCCGACGATGTCTACGAGGCGGCGACGCTCGACCGGGTGAGCAAGCTCAAGCAATTCTTCCACATCACCCTGCCGCTGTTGAAGCCGGTCATCGTCTTCTGCGCCGTGCTGTCGATCATCGGCACCATGCAATTGTTCACCGAGCCGTTCCTGATCACCGAGCGTGGCGGGCCGGGCGGCGGCACCGAGACGCTCGGCCTGCTGCTTTACCGCCAGGGTTTCCGCTCGCTCAACTTCGGCTATGCCTCGGCCGTGGCCTACACCATGGCGGGTCTCGCGATCGCCATCACGCTGGTGCAGCTGTGGCTGACGAGGGAACCGAAATGAGCTCGCTCTCATCGGCAAGGCTGAAACGAAGCATCGCGCTGCACCTCTTCCTCACGCCCTTGGCGCTGATCTGGCTGTTTCCGCTGTGGATGATGGTGGTGTTCTCGACCATGCCCGACAACGGCATCTTCAGTCCGGGCATCGAACTGTTGCCGCACGGCAATTTCATCGACAATTTCAACAACCTGCAGCGCGACACCGACTTCGTCGGCGCCATCATCATCTCCGTTTGCGTGGCGGTGACCTACACCGTCCTGTCGGTGCTTTTGACCTCGATGGCCGGCTGGGCGCTGGCCCGCTACCAGTTCTTCGGCAAAAGCGTGGTCGTCGCCATCATCCTGGGCACCATCACGCTGCCCTATGCGGTGGTGCTGATCCCGCAATTCATCATGGTGGCGCGCGACTTCAAGCTCGCCAACACATGGATAGCGCTGATCGTGCCGCCGCTGTTCAATTCGCTTGGCGTGCTGTTCATGCGCCAGAGCTTTTCCATGATGCCCGATGACCTGTTCGATGCCGCCCGCGTCGAGGGCGTCAAGGAGTGGCGCATCTTCGTCTTCATCGCCTTGCCGTTGGCCCGACCGATGCTGGCCGCGCTCTGCATCATCCTGTTCCTCGCCTCCTGGAACAATTATCTGTGGCCGCTGCTCATCAACAGCCAGCCGGGTTCGATGACAGCACCCGTGGCGCTCGGCACGCTGATCGGCCTGACCAAAGTATCGTGGGGCGGCATCATGGCGGGCGCGGTGATGCTGACCGTGCCGATGCTCATCGTCTTCGTGCTCCTGCAGCGTCATTTCATCGCCGGCATCGCCGCCGGCGCGGTCAAGTAGGGAGCAGAATGGCCACCGTCACACTCACAAATGTCGCCAAGCGCTTCGGCGCCTTCGAGGTCGTCCATGGCGCCAACATCGACATCGCCGATGGCGAGTTCGTCGTCTTCGTCGGCCCGTCGGGCTGCGGCAAGTCCACGCTGCTCCGGATGATCGCCGGGCTGGAGGACATCAGCGGCGGCGAGATCGCCATCGGCGGCAAGGTGGTCAACGATGTCGAGCCGGCCGACCGTGGCATCGCCATGGTGTTCCAGTCCTACGCGCTCTATCCGCATATGAGCGTCGAACAGAACCTCTCCTTCGGGCTGCGCATGACCGGCAACCCCAAGGCCGACACCGAGCGGCGGGTGAAGCGCGCGGCCGAGATCCTGCGCATCAGCGAATTGATGGAGCGGCGCCCCAAGAAACTTTCCGGTGGCCAGCGCCAGCGTGTCGCCATCGGCCGCGCCATCGTGCGCGAGCCGCAAGTGTTCCTTTTCGACGAGCCGCTCTCCAATCTCGATGCCGAACTGCGCGTCCAGATGCGGGTCGAGATCTCAAGGCTGCACAAGGAACTCGGCGCCACCATGGTCTATGTCACCCACGACCAGACCGAGGCGATGACGCTCGCCGACCGGATCGTCGTGCTGCGCGGCGGCCATGTCGAGCAGATCGGCCGGCCGCTCGATCTCTATGACAATCCCGACAATATTTTCGTGGCCGGCTTTGTCGGTTCGCCGAAGATGAACTTCATCAAGGCCCACATTGTCGGGCGTGATGCAAAAGGTGTTGTGATCGAGCTGGCGGGCGAGGAGAAAACCCGCATCACGCAGCCCCTGACGGATACCGCGCCGGAACCCGGCAGCAAGGTCATCGTCGGCGTGCGGCCCGAGCATTTCGGCGGTGCCGGTGAAGGCGACGCCGACCTTGTCGTCGCCATCGACGTGGTCGAGCACCTGGGCGGCACGAGCTTTCTCTATGCCAGGACGGCCCATGGCGAGGACGTGGTGATCCAGCGCGACGCGGCAAAGGTCCCCGAGACATCAGATGTCACCGTTTCCATCCGCAAATCCTACCTGTTCGACGAAAAAGGGCTGCGGCTGCGCTGACCGGCCGCCCCTTTCCCAGCCCGCAAGGAGAATGACATGACTGTATCAACACCCATTCGCTGGGGCATTCTTGGGCCGGGCGGCATCGCCAAGGCCTTTGCCGGCGGCGTCGCCGGCTCGCGCACCGGGAAACTGGTCGCCATCGGCGCGCGCAACCCCGGCAAGCCGGGGCTGGCAGAGAGCTTCCCCGGCGCCCGCATTCTCGACGGTTATGACGCTCTTCTCGCCGATCCTGAGATCGATGCGATCTATATCGCGGTCCCGCATCCCGGCCATGCGCAATGGGCGATCAGGGCGGCCGAAGCCGGAAAGCATGTGCTGTGCGAAAAGCCGCTCGCGCTGACCGCTTTCGAGGCCGACGCCATGATGCATGCGGCGCGCAAGGCCGGCACCTTCCTCGGCGAGGCTTTCATGTACCGGCTGCATCCGCAGACGCTGCAACTGGTCGACCTGATCAAGTCCGGCGTCATCGGCGAGATCAGGATGATCAAGTCGAGCTTCGGCTTCGCCATGCCTGATTTCATGCCGCAGCACCGGCTCTACGCCAACGATCTCGCCGGCGGTGGCATCCTCGATGTCGGCGGCTATCCCGTTTCGATGGTGCGGCTGATTGCCGGCGCTGCCGCAGGAAAGCCATTCGCCGAACCCGACAAGGTCGCTGGCGCTGCCCATCTTGGCCAGTCCGGCGTCGATGAGTGGGCCTCGGCCCTGCTGCATTTTCCCGGCGGCATCGTCGCCGAGGTTTCCTGCAGCATCTCGCTCAACCAGGACAATGTCCTGCGCATCTTCGGCACCAAGGGGCGTATCGAGGTGCCGGACTTCTGGTTCGCCGGCGGCGACCGCGATGTCGGCCTCGGCCGGATCGACGTGATCGGTGCCGACGGCGCGCGCGAGACCATCAGCGTCAACGAGATGCGCCATGTCTATTCCTTCGAGGTCGACGCCGCCGGCGAGGCGATCCGTGCCGGCAGCCAGGAATTCGCCTGGCCGGGCATGAGCTGGGCCGACAGCCTCGGCACCTTGCGCGTGCTCGACAGATGGCGCGCGGCGGTGGGGCTGGAATATGAGATCGAGAAGGCCTCGCTACGCACCAACACCATCTCCGGGCGACCCTTGCGCCCGGGCGGCACGGCGATCACCAAGCGCATCATTCCGGGCTTGGCGAAACCGGCCTCCGTGGTGGCGCTCGGCTTCGAGGATTTTCGCACCTTTTCCTCCGGGTCGATCCTGCTCGACGCCTTCTTCGAGGCTGGCGGCAATCTCTTCGACACCGGCTATGTCTATGGCGGCGGCTACACCGAGACGCTGCTCGGCCAATGGCTCAGGAACCGTGGCGTGCGCGAGCAGTCGGTCGTCATCGCCAAGGGCGCGCATTCGCCGCTCTGCTATCCCGACGTGATCGCCAAGCAGCTTGCCCAGTCGCTAGACCGCCTGCAGACCGACCATGTCGATGTCTATTTCATGCATCGCGACAATCCGGACGTGCCGGTCGGCGAATTCGTCGACGCCATGGACCGCGAGGTCAAGGCCGGGCGCATTCGCGGTCCGTTCGGCGGCTCGAACTGGACGATGCAGCGCATGGACGAGGCGATTGCCTATGCCGAGCGCACCGGCAAGCAGAAGCCCGGCGTGCTCTCCAACAACTTCTCGCTGGCCGAAATGCTGGAGCCGATCTGGGCCGGCTGCGTCACCTCCTCCACCGATGATTGGAAAGCCTGGCTGACGTCCAGGCAGATGCCGAACTTCGCCTGGTCGAGCCAGGGGCGGGGCTTCTTCACCGACCGCGCCGGGCGCGACAGGCGCGACAGCGAGGAACTGGTTCGGGTCTGGTACTCCGAGCGCAATTTCGGCCGCCGCGACCGCGCGATCGAACTCGCCGCACGGCTGCGCAAGAGCCCGATCCACATTGCGTTGGCCTATGTGCTCAATCAGCCTTTCCCGTCGGTTCCGTTGATAGGGCCCCGCACGCTGGGCGAACTGGACGACAGCTTGCGTGCGCTGGACATCGCGCTTTCGCCTGCCGAACTCGAGTGGCTGGACGGCGGCAGCCTGCACGCGGCCTGACAAAACAAGGTCCCAAGCGGCGTCAGGCTTCGTCGTCCGACAGCCTGACGCCGCGCCTGGCCGGCATTTGCAGGCTGGCATACATGCCGGTCGTGCGGAACTGGCTGGGCGTCGTGCCGTAAAGCCGGCGGAAGACCTTCGAAAAATAATTCGCGTCCTCGAAACCGCACAGGATGGCCACTTCCTTTACCGGCAGGAAGTCCGCCTTGGTCAGCAGTTTCGCCGCCCGTTGCAGCCGCTGCTGCAGCACGAACTCGGCGGGCGGCAGGCCCTCGCTCTCGGCGAAGCAGCGCGAGAAATGGGCCCGGCTGAGCCCGCTGATCTGGACGAGGTCCGCCACCGGCAGGGCTTTGTCGAGATTGGCGTTGATGTGATCGATGACCGGCTGCATGGCGCTCTGTTTTTCGGCAAAGGCGTGCGAGCCGAACACATCGTCATAGAGCGCCATCGCCGCCTCGTAGGCGATGGCCGAAGCAGCGCCTGGCGAAGCGGCCCCCTGGATGAGGCGAAGGCTGCAATCGGCGAGATGATCGATCGTCGCCGGCTGCAGCCGAAAGACCGGTCCCGACACGTCGAGGATCGATTTGTGGATGCGCAACGCCTCCTCGCCGTTCATCGAGATCCAGAAATATTCCCAGCGGTCGCCCTTCGCCAGCCAGTAGCGGTGGTTGTGCGGCACCAGCACCAGCAGCGTGTCGTTCGTCTGCAGGCGGTAATCCCGGCTCTCGTAGCGCAGCCGGCCGGTACCGCTGATCGTATGCTGCAGCACGGTGAACGGTGTCTGGCCGCGCTTTCGCCCGTCCCAGTCATAGGTCACGTCCTCGCGCACCTCATAGCCCGTGCTTGTCGGCATGGCATGCAGGCGCTGGCGGCCGCGCGGCAGCGAGACCGTCCGCATCGACTGTCCGTTGGCGATCAAATCCCGCAGCACAAAATTACCCCTGAAAGCATAATCCTTCTCTGGCCGTGCCCGCGAATATGCGCATAATCCCGCCTCGAAGAACGCGAATAACCCGCGATCGAGGAGCGGGCGGGAGGAGAGAAAGCCGGTTTCCGGCTTGAATGGCATGCACGCCAAGGCGTGTGGCCGTTTTCCTCCCTTGCTGCTCCTTGCCTAGCATTCGATTGGATCGAGGTGAAGGTGATGAGTTTCAAAATCGCTATTATCGGCGCAGGCAGCGTTGGTTTCACCAAGAAGCTGTTCACCGACATTCTCTGCGTGCCGGAATTCAAGGACATCGAATTCGCGCTGACTGACGTCAGCGAGCACAATCTTGGGATGATCAAGGCGATCCTCGACAGGATCGTCGAGGCGAACGGATTGCCGACCAGGGTGACCGCGACGACCGACCGCCGCAAGGCGATCGAGGGCGCGCGCTATATCATCAGCTGCGTGCGGGTTGGCGGCCTCGAAGCCTATGCCGACGATATCCGCATTCCCTTGAAATATGGCATCGACCAGTGCGTCGGCGACACCATCTGCGCCGGTGGCATCCTCTACGGCCAGCGCAACATTCCAGTGATCCTCGATTTCTGCCGGGACATTCGCGAGGTAGCGGAGACGAATGCGAAATTCCTCAACTACGCCAACCCGATGGCGATGAACACCTGGGCGGCGATCGAATACGGCAAGGTCGACACGGTCGGTCTCTGCCACGGAGTCCAGCATGGCGCCGAACAGATTGCCGAGGTGCTGGGCGCGAAATCGCCGCGGGAACTCGATTATGTCTGTTCCGGCATCAACCACCAGACCTGGTTCGTCGAGCTGCGGCTGAACGGCCGTGAAATCGGCAAGGACGAACTGGTCGCCGCCTTCGAGGCGCACCCGGTCTATTCCCAGCAGGAAAAGCTGCGCATCGACGTGCTCAAGCGCTTCGGTGTCTATTCGACCGAAAGCAACGGGCATCTCTCCGAATATCTGCCCTGGTACCGCAAGCGTCCCGACGAGATCACGCGCTGGATCGACATGTCGGACTGGATCCATGGCGAGACGGGCGGTTACCTCCGTTATTCCACTGAGACCCGCAACTGGTTCGAGACCGAATACCCGCAATTCCTCGAAGCGGCGTCGAAGCCGATCGATGCGTCAAAGCGCTCCAACGAGCATGCCAGCCACATATTGGAGGCGCTGGAAACCAACCGCGTCTATCGTGGCCACTTCAACGTCAAGAACGACGGCGTCATCACCAATCTGCCACGCGACGCCATCATCGAGTCACCCGGTTTCGTCGACCGCTTCGGCATCAATATGGCCGCCGGCATCACGCTGCCGGAAGCCTGTGCCGCCACCTGCATGGCCTCGATCAACGTCCAGCGCATGTCGGTCCATGCCGCGATCTCAGGCGACATCGATCTTCTGAAGCTCGCCGTGCTGCACGACCCGCTGGTCGGCGCCGTCTCGACGCCGGAGGAGGTCTGGCAGATGGTCGACGAAATGGTCGTCGCTCAGGCGCAGTGGTTACCGCAATATGCGCATGCGATTCCGGCGGCCAAGGAGCGGTTGTCGAAATCAGCGGTCAAGACCCGCGAATGGGCGGGTGCCGCGCGGCGGAACGTGCGCTCGATCGAGGAATTGCGCGCCGAAAAAGCCGCACTGAAACAGGCTGGCTGAAAAACCGGGCGCGGCGGCGGACCCACGGGAGGCAGGTCCATCGCAGTCAGTCGTCCGGAAGCAGTTCCAGGAAGAGTGTGAAGCGGTTTTCCATCCGCAATTGCGTCGAGGCATAAACAAGACGAGCAGCAGCAGACGTCTGAACACGAGGGAGGAGACAATGAGGAACCTACGCAGCATTGGCATTGCCGCTGGACTGGCGCTGAGCGTCTCCGTTCCGGCGCTCAACGCTTTCGCTTCCGAACCGACCGTCGCGCCGGTGCCGGCGACGTTTCCGGCCGAGGGCAAGATCAAGTACGTGGCGCGCGACTCCATCCTGGAGTTCAAGGCGCTGCCCGAGTATCACGAGCCCGACTGGGTCACGGAAAAATACGTCAAGGCAGGCAAGCTGCCGCCGGTGAAAGATCGGCTGCCGAAGGAGCCGCTGGTCTTCAAGACCGGCAACATGCCTGATGGCATCGGCGTGTACGGCGATACGATGCGCCATGTCATCGGCGGCCGGCCGGAAGGCTGGAACTACGGCGCCGGCCAGACCCAGGGCTGGGGCGGCATCGACATCGGCCTTTCCGAATGCCTGACGCGCACCGCGCCGCTGTTCCAGGTCGAGGCGAAGGACACCGAGCCGCTGCCCAACCTCGCCAAAAGCTGGGATTGGTCAACCGATGGCCACAAGCTGACCATGCATCTCGTCGAAGGTGCCAAATGGTCCGACGGCGTGCCATTCAACGCCGACGATCTCATGTTCTACTGGGACGACGAGGTCATGGATCCCAACGTCTCGCCGCTCAATGGCGCCACCCAGGAGACCTTCGGCGTCGGCACGACGCTCAAGAAAATCGACGACTACACCGTCGAGTGGACCTTCAAGGATGCGTTCCCGAAACAGCACCTCTACGCAATGGCCTATGGCACCTTCTGCCCCGGTCCCTCGCACATCTTGAAGCCGCAGCACCCGAAATATTCGAAGAACACCTACGACCAGTTCAAGAACGCCTTCCCGCCGGAATATATGAACATGCCGGTCATGGGCGCCTGGGTGCCGGTCGAATATCGGGCCGACGACATCATCGTCATGCGCCGCAATCCGTACTATTGGAAGGTGGACGAGAAGGGCAACCAACTGCCCTATCTCAACGAGCTGCATTACAAGCTGTCGACCTGGGCCGACCGCGACGTTCAGGCTGTCGCCGGTGCAGGCGACTTCTCCAATCTTGAGCAGCCGGAAAATTTCGTTGCCTCTCTGAAGCGCGCGGCGGAGCCGAATGCGCCGGCACGTCTGGCCTTCGGCCCGCGGCTGATCGGCTACAATCTGCGCCTGAACTTTTCCGCCAATGGCTGGGGCAACCCGGACGAGCGCGGCCAGGCGATCCGCGAACTGAACCGCAACGAGGATTTCCGCAAGGCCGTCACCATGGCGCTTGACCGCAAGGCGCTGGGCGATTCCCTCGTCAAGGGGCCGTTCACCGCGATCTATCCGGGCGGCCTCTCCTCGGGCACCAGCTTCTATGACCGCAAATCCACCGTCTACTATCCTTTCGACCTCAAGGGCGCCAAGGCCGAACTCGCCAAGGCCGGCCTGAAGGACACCGACGGCGATGGTTTCGTCAACTTCCCGGCCGGTACCGCCGGCGGCAAGAATGTCGAGATCGTGATGCTGGTCAACAACGACTACACGACCGACAAGAGCCTCGCCGAAGGCGTGGTCGCGCAGATGGAGAAGCTTGGCCTGCGGATCGTGCTCAACGGGCTTAACGGCACCCAGCGCGATGCCACGCAATACTCAGGCCGCTTCGACTGGCTGATCCGGCGCAATGAGCAGGAGCTGACCTCCGTGGTGCAGAACACCGTGCAGCTCGCTCCAGTCGGCCCCAAGACCAGCTGGGATCACCGCGCGCCGGAAAGCGGCGAGGTCGATCTGATGCCTTTCGAGAAGGACCTCGTCGACATCGTCAACAAGTTCGTCTCGTCGGCGGATAACGACCAGCGCGCCAGTCTGATGCGGGACTTCCAGAAGATCTCGACCGAACACGTCTACAATATCGGCCTGACGGAATATCCCGGCGCGCTGATCATCAACAAGCGCTTCTCGAACATTCCGCAGGGCACCCCGATCTTCATGTTCAACTGGGCCGAGGATTCGATCATACGCGAACGGGTCTTCGTCGCGGCCGACAAGCAGGCCAAATACGAACTTTTCCCCGAAGAGCTTCCCGGCAAGCCCGGAGACAAGGGGCCGA
The DNA here is from genome assembly GCF_006442545.2 of Mesorhizobium sp. B2-1-8. Lineage (NCBI taxonomy): Bacteria > Pseudomonadati > Pseudomonadota > Alphaproteobacteria > Hyphomicrobiales > Phyllobacteriaceae > Mesorhizobium > Mesorhizobium sp. B2-1-8. Next base: position 6,214,830 of record NZ_CP083952.1, on the reverse strand, counting down.
TGTAAGTTTAAGGACCCCGATGTAAGTTTACCTCCCCTGACTGAGAGAGACCCGGCCGCGTCGCTGGCGCGGCCGGGACAAACCAACCCTCCGAACGCCCCTCCAAGGGAGCGACCCGGCGAGATGAGGAAGCGGACCGTCCATGCTGCGATTCCTGCTCACGCGCATAGCGTCGGCAATACCGGTTCTCGTTATTCTGAGCCTGGTCACCTTTGCCATCATCCAGGCGCCGCCTGGCGACTATGCCGATTACATCCGCTCGCAGCTCATCAACCAGGGCGGAGCCTCTTTCGCCGAGGCCGACGCGCAAGCCCAGGCCTATCGCGTCGAACACGGCCTCGATAAGCCGCTGCCCGTCCAGTATCTCAACTGGGTCGGCGGCATCGTCACCCGCGGCGATTTCGGCTACAGCCTCTATTACAACAAGCCGGTGGCCGACGTGGTCGGCGAGCGGCTGCCGCGCACGCTGCTGCTCGCGCTGGTCTGCCATCTGCTTGCATCGGTGCTCGGCATCACCTTCGGCATCTGGGCGGCGACCCGCCAATACACCTGGATCGACTCGACCCTGTCGGCGATTTCGTTCCTCGGCATGACGGTGCCGCGCTTCCTGATGGCGCTGATCATCGTCTATCTCCTGGTCTTCCAGTTCAACGTGTCGGAGATCGGCTCGTTCTTCTCGCCGCAATATGGCGGTGCGCCATGGTCGTGGGCCAAATTCGTCGACCTGGTCAAGCATGTCTGGCCGGTGGTGGCCATCGCCACCTTCGGCGGCCTCGCCTACAATATGCGCGTCATGCGCGGCAATCTGCTCGACACGCTCAACGCGCAATATGTCGAGACGGCGAGAGCCAAGGGACTGACTGGCGGAGCCGTCGTCATGCGCCACGCGGTGCCCAACGCACTGCATCCGCTGGTCATGTATCAGGGCGTGGTGCTGCCCTATATGCTGACCGGCGAGATCGAGACGGCCATCATCTTCGCGCTGCCGACCGTCGGTCCGGCGATCGTCGGCTCGATGGCGGTCGGCGACGTCTATGTCACCGCCACCTTCATGATGGTGCTGTCGGCGACGCTGATCGTCGGCAACATCATCGCCGACATGCTGCTCGTCCTGCTCGATCCGCGCGTGCGCCAGTTCGGGGAGGGCTAGATGCTGGCACGAGACCCTTCACCACCGCCACTGCCGGCCGAGCGAGCCACGGTGGCGCCCACACGCGGCAATGAGAGCTACATGGCGCTGGTCTGGCGCCGGCTGAAGCGCTCCTGGACCGGTATGGCCGGGCTTTGGCTGGTGGTGCTGCTCCTGGTCATGGCCGTGTTCGCCGAATTCCTGGCGCCGATGGATCCGAAGGCGACCGATGTCGGCTTCGCCCCGCCGCAGCTGCCGTCCTTCCATGACAAGGACGGCAATTTCGTCGCGCGGCCGAGGGTCTACGCGCTGGCCGATTCGGCCGACCTCGATCCGGTCACTTTCCAGCCCATCGTCGGCCCCGACTACGACCATCCGAGGCTGCTCGGCTTCTTTGTCGAAGGCGCACCCTACAAGCTCTTCGGGCTGATACCGGCGAACCGGCATTTCTTCGCCTCGACGGACGGCCAGCCGGTGCATTTCCTCGGCACCGACAAGTTCGGCCGCGACGTGCTGTCGCGCGCCATCCACGGCTCGCGCGTCTCGCTGATGATCGCGCTGACGGTTGTCTTCATCATCACCGTCATCGGCACCACCGTTGGCATGGTCTCCGGCTATTTCGGCGGCCGGTTCGATGTCTGGATGCAGCGCTTCGTCGAACTGGTGCTCGCCTTCCCGCAACTGCCGCTCTACTTGGCGCTGACGACGCTGATCCCGGTCACCGCGCCGACCGATGTGTTCCTCGCCTTCGTCATCATCGTCATGTCGGCGCTCGGCTGGGCGCAGATGTCGCGCGAGGTGCGCGGCAAGACACTGGCGCTGGCGCGCATAGAGTATGTGCGCGCCGCCATGGCCGTCGGTGCGACAGACCGGCGCATCATTCTGCAGCACATCTTCCCCAATGTGATGAGCCACGTGATCGTCGCCGTGACGCTGGCGATCCCGACGGTGGTGCTGCTCGAATCCTTCCTCGGGTTCCTCGGTTTTGCCGTCAAGCCGCCGCTGATCTCCTGGGGCCTGATGCTGCAGGACACCGCGACCTATTCGGTCATCGGCACCTATCCCTGGATCCTGTCGCCGGTCGGTTTCGTGCTCATCACCGTCTTTGCCTTCAACGCGCTGGGCGACGGCCTGCGCGATGCCGTCGATCCATATTGAGGGGACCGGGATGACCGTCGTACTCGCGGAGCCCTTCGCACCAGCCTTCCGCCTTGACCATGATGGGCGCCAGGGAGAGCCCGTCATCGATGCCCGCAACATCGAGGTCGCCTTCAAGGTCGAGCACGGCGTCGTCGAGGCGGTCAAGGACATCTCGTTCCAGCTCTATCGCGGCGAGACGATCGCGATCGTCGGCGAATCTGGTTCCGGCAAGTCCGTGACGGCGCGCACCGTCATGGGGTTGCTGTCGCGCCGCGCCACCGTGTCGCCGAAATCGAGCATCTGTTACGACGGTCAGGACATCCTGAAATTCCCCGAAAGCGCCCGGCGCAAGCTGCGCGGCAACCGCATCTCGATGATCTTCCAGGAGCCGATGAGCTCGCTCAATCCGATCTATACGGTCGGCAGCCAGATCGTCGAAGCAATCCGGGTGCATCGCAAGGTGAGCCGCAGGCAAGCCTGGGCACGGGCGCTCGAACTGCTGCGGCATGTGCAGATTCCCGAACCCGAGGCGCGGCTCAAACAATATCCGCACCAGCTCTCGGGCGGGCAGCGGCAGCGCGTGATGATCGCCATGGCGCTCGCCAACGATCCCGACGTGCTGATCGCCGATGAGCCGACGACCGCGCTTGATGTCACTGTCCAGGCACAGATCCTCAACCTGATCCGCAATCTGCAGAAAGAGCTGCGGATGGCGGTGATCCTGATCACCCACGATCTCACCGTGGTGCGCAAGTTTTCCGACTATGTCTATGTGATGCAGCATGGCGAAATGTGCGAGCACAACGTCACCGAACGGCTCTTCGCCGCTCCGCGTCATCCCTACACGCAGCGGCTGCTTGCGTCCGAGCCACGCGGCCGACCGCAACCGCTGCCCGAGGGCTCAGGCACCATCCTCGAGGCGAATGGCGTGCGCGTCTGCTTCATGCTGCGCCACGGCACGTTCCTGAAGCCCGACTGGCGTGAACTGGTCGCCGTCGACGATCTCGACCTCAAGCTTTGCCGCCACGAGACGCTGGGCCTGGTCGGCGAATCCGGTTCCGGCAAGACCACCTTCGGCCAGGCGCTGCTGAGGTTGACCGACGCCAAACGCGGCGAGATCCGCTTCGATGGCCAGCCTATCCATGGCTTGTCGCGAGCGCAGATGCGGCCGCTGCGTTCGCGCATGCAGATCGTTTTCCAGGATCCGTTCTCCTCGCTCAACCCGCGCATGACGATCGGCCAGATCATCGAGGAAGGGCTGATCGTCAACAGCATCGGCGCGACACGGCGCGAACGGGTCGAGCGGGTGCGCGAGGCGCTGGTCAGCGCCGGCATGCCGGGCGATATCCTGTCGCGGTTTCCGCATGAATTCTCCGGTGGCCAGCGCCAGCGCATCGCGATTGCGCGGGCCATCGCGCTCGAACCCGAATTCATCCTGCTCGACGAGCCGACATCGGCGCTGGACCTCTCCGTCCAGGCGCAGATCATCGATCTGCTGCGCAAGCTGCAGGATGAGCGCGGCCTGAGCTACCTCTTCATTTCGCACGACCTCAAGGTGGTGCGCGCGCTGTGCCACCGCGTCATCGTCATGCAGCACGGCAAGATCGTTGAGCAGGGACCCGTCGACGAGGTCCTCACCAATCCCAAGACCGCCTACACCGAACGGCTCGTCAGGGCCGCTTTCGACGTGGCCTGAACACATGCCGGAGGTTACATTGGCAAGACATCCCAGGATCACTTTCATCGGTGCCGGTTCGACGGTGTTCATGAAGAACATTGTCGGCGACGTGCTGCAGCGCCCGGCGCTTTCGGGCGCCACGATCGCGCTGATGGACATCAATCCGCAGCGGCTGGAAGAAAGCGCCGTCGTCGTCAACAAGCTGATCGCCACACTCGGCGTCAAGGCGAAGGCCGAAACCTACACGGACCAGCGCAAGGCGCTGGCGGGCGCAGATTTCGTCGTCGTCGCCTTCCAGATCGGCGGCTATGAGCCCTGTACCGTCACGGATTTCGAGGTGCCGAAGAGATACGGCCTGCGCCAGACGATCGCCGATACGCTCGGCGTCGGCGGCATCATGCGCGGCCTGAGGACCGTGCCGCATCTTTGGAAGATCTGCGAGGACATGCTTGCCGTGTGTCCGCAGGCGATCATGCTGCAATACGTCAACCCGATGGCGATCAACACCTGGGCGATCTCAGAGAAATACCCCGAGATCAGGCAGGTCGGGCTGTGCCACTCGGTGCAAGGCACGGCGATGGAACTGGCGCACGATCTCGACCTTCCCTACGACGAGATTCGTTACCGCTCGGCCGGCATCAATCACATGGCCTTCTACCTGAAGTTCGAACATCGCCAGCCGGACGGATCCTACCGCGACCTCTATCCCGATCTTGTGCGCGCCTATCGCGAAGGCCGCGCGCCGAAGCCCGGCTGGAACCCCCGCTGCCCCAACAAGGTGCGCTACGAGATGCTGACCCGGCTGGGTTATTTCGTCACCGAAAGCTCGGAACATTTTGCCGAATACACGCCCTATTTCATCAAGGACGGCCGCCCCGATCTGATCGAGAAATACGGCATTCCGCTCGATGAATACCCCAAGCGCTGCATCGAGCAGATCGAGCGCTGGAAAGACCAGGCGCAGGCCTATAACTCGGCCCAGCGCATCGAGGTCGAGGAGTCCAAGGAATATGCCTCATCGATCATGAATTCGGTCTGGACCGGCGAGCCGTCGGTGATCTACGGCAATGTCCGCAACAATGGATGCATCACCTCGCTGCCCCGCGATTGTGCCGCCGAAGTGCCGTGCCTCGTCGATGCTTCCGGCATCCAGCCGACCAATATCGGCGACCTGCCGCCGCAGCTTACGGCGCTGATCCGCACCAACATCAATGTGCAGGAACTGACGGTGCGGGCGCTGATGAGCGAAAACCGCGAACACATCTACCACGCGGCGATGATGGACCCGCACACTGCGGCCGAACTCGACCTCGACCAGATCTGGTCACTGGTCGATGATCTCCTGGCCGCTCACGGCGACTGGCTGCCAGCCTGGACGCGTGGAAATCGCAAGAACCAGGCCGCCTGACCGGCGGCCCTGGCTTCATTTCGGCCCTGGCTTCATTTCGGCCCTGGCTTCATTTCGGCTCGTCGGTGTCCGGTTCTTCCTCGTCGTCGCGCGCCGAGATGACATAGGCGCCCTTCAGCCAGCGGTTGAGGTCGATGTCCTTGCAGCGCGTCGAGCAGAACGGATAGGTCTCGCGCGCCGACGGCTTGCCGCATTCGGGGCAAGGGCGCTTGGGCCGCAACGGCGTCACTTTGTCGTCGAGGCTCATGGCCGCGCGGACAGCCAGTTTTGATGGGCCTTGAAACCTTCGCCCGAGAGCAGCGCCGCCGTCTCATAGAGCGGCAGGCCGACGATGTTGGTGTAGGAGCCGACGAGCTTGACGACGAAGGAGCCGGCGAGACCCTGGACGGCATAGCCGCCGGCCTTGCCGCGCCATTCGCCCGAGGCGACATAGGCGTCGATCTCCTCGCGCGGCAGCCGCTTGAAACGCACCCGCGTCTCGACCAGCCGCTGGCGCATTTTGCCCCCCGGCGTGATCAGGCAGATGCCGGAATAGACCCGGTGCGACCGGCCGGACAGCAGCCCGAGGCAGTTGGCGGCGTCATCCAGCGTTTCGGCCTTGGGCAGGATGCGCCGCCCGACGGCGACCACCGTGTCGGCGGCCAGCACGAAGCTCGGCGCATAGTCCGTCTCGGTCTTCAGCGACGCGAACGCCTTCTCGGCCTTTTCCTTCGACAGGCGTTTGGCCAGCGAACGCGGATGCTCGGCACGCAGCGGCGTTTCGTCGATATCGGCTGGCAGGATGCGATCCGGCTCGATGCCGGCCTGCTGCAAGAGTTCGATGCGGCGCGGCGAACCCGAGGCAAGCACCAGCTTTTGCGAAATGCTCATCGCGCTCGGGTCTTGATCTTACTTGAAACGGTAGGTGATGCGGCCCTTGGTCAGGTCGTATGGCGTCATCTCGACCAGAACCTTGTCGCCGGTCAGCACGCGGATGCGGTTCTTGCGCATGCGGCCGGCCGTATGGGCGATGATCTCGTGTTCGTTTTCGAGCTTCACCCTGAACATCGCGTTGGGCAACAATTCCGTGACGATACCCGGAAACTCGAGGACTTCTTCCTTCGGCATTCGATACCTTTGCTTGGATGACAGTTCCGGCGCCTAGAGCATGATGCCGAAAAGTGTGAAGCGGATTTCCGACGACATCATGCTCTACTTCTTTGACCTAGAGTCGGATGATTTCAGGTCGGACAGACCTGAAATCATCCGACTCTAGCCGGAATTTCGGCGGAACCTATATGATAATCGTGCGCTTGTGAACACGCTTAATCCGTCGCGTTTTTTGCTTCGGGAAGCAAAAAACGTCGGCTTATGCGCAACTTCAGCCGCTCGCGCACGTCGCGATAGCTGGCCATGATCTGTTCGCGCGTGCCGCCGGCACCGGTCGGGTCCGGCGTCGGCCAGTATTCCACCTCGACGGCAAGCGAGCGGGTGAGTTCGAGCGCGGCATGGTGCGCCTCCGGCGCCAGTGTCACGATCAGGTCGAAATAGTCGTCCTCGAGATCGTCCAGCTTCCGTGGATGGCGTTCGCCCAGCATCAGGCCGTCCTCGGCAAGCACGGCGTCGACGAACGGGTCGCGCTCGCCGGCGCGCACGCCGGCCGAGGCGACGAAAATTGTGGCGGGCAGCACCCGGCGCGCCAGCTGCTCGGCCATCGGCGAGCGCACGGCATTCATGCCGCACAGGAACAGGACCGAGTGGGGCAGGGCGCCGGGGACCAGGATCAGCCCCGCCAGTGCAGCACGCAGACCAGCGTGAACAGGCGTCGCGCCGTGTCGAAGTCGATGTCGATCTTGCCGGAGAGCCGATCCATCAGTGTCTGCGAGCCCTCATTGTGCAGGCCACGGCGGCCCATGTCGATCGCCTCGATGTGGCTCGGCGTCGAGGAGCGGATGGCGTCGTAATAGCTCTCGCAGATCATGTAGTAATCTTTGACGATGCGCCTGAGCGGCGTCAGCGACAGGATGTGGGTGACGACGGCGGCGCCGTCCTCGCGCGCCACGGCAAAGACCAGGCGGGACTCGGCCAGCGACAGCTTCAGCCGGTAAGGACCTGTGCCGCTGTCATTGACAGGCTTAAAACTGTTCTCCTCGATCAGGTCGAAGATCGCCACCGCCCGCTCATGCTCGATATCGGGCGTCGAACGGCCGATCGATTCATCGAGTTCGACATCGATCAGTTTTGCGCGGGTTTGATGGTGGCCCGTCATGCCGGCCTACATGTTCAGCCGTATGGCGACGGAGCGACCATGCGCGTCGAGCCCTTCCGCCTGCGCGAGTGCGATCGCCGCCGGTGCCAGCATGCGCAACTGCTCCGGCCCGAGCTTCAGGACCGAGGTGCGCTTGACGAAGTCGAGCACTGACAGGCCCGACGAGAAGCGCGCCGAGCGCGCTGTCGGTAGCACGTGGTTGGAGCCGCCGACATAGTCGCCGATGACCTCGGGAGTGTGGCGGCCGAGAAAAACCGCGCCCGCGTTGCGCATCTTCGCCAGGAAGCCCTCGGCATCGTCGATGGCCAGCTCGACATGTTCGGCGGCGATACGGTCGACCAGCGGCAGCGACGCCTCGATGGTCGGAACCAGGATGACGGCGCCGAAATCGCGCCAGCTCGCCGCCGCCGTCTCGCCCCGCGACAGGCTCTGCAACTGGCGTTCGACCGCCTGTTCGACCGCTTTGCCGAAAGCCGGGTCGTCGGTGATCAGGATCGACTGCGACGACACGTCATGCTCGGCCTGGGCAAGCAGGTCCGCCGCGATCCACTCCGGATCATTGCCGCCGTCGGCCACCACAAGCACTTCCGACGGCCCGGCGATCATGTCGATGCCGACAGTGCCGAATACCCGCCGCTTGGCCGCGGCGACATAGGCATTGCCGGGGCCGACGATCTTGGCCACCGGCTTGATCGTCTGCGTACCATAGGCAAGTGCCGCGATCGCCTGCGCGCCGCCGACGCGGTAGATTTCGGAGACGCCCGATATATCCGCCGCCACCAGCACCAGCGGGTTGACGACGCCGTGCGGTGCCGGCACGACCATGACGATGCGCTCGACGCCGGCTACCTTGGCCGGCACGGCGTTCATCAGCACCGAACTTGGATAGCTTGCCGTGCCGCCCGGCACATAGAGCCCGACCGCGTCGATCGCGGTCCAGCGCGAGCCGAGCTCGACGCCGGCGGCATCGGTGTAGCGTTCGTCCTGCGGCTTTTGCCGCTGGTGATGGGACCGGATGCGGTCACGTGCGAATTTCAGCGCCTCGACCGTGGCCGGATCGGCCTCGGCATAGGCGCCGGCGATGTCTTCCGCCGAGACGGCAATGCCGAGATCGGCGAGGTCGCCTCCGCCGAATTTCTGCGTGTAGTCGATCAGTGCCGCGTCGCCCTCGGCACGCACGCGCGCGATGATGTCGCGCACCACGGCGTCGACATCGGCCGATACCTCGCGCTTGGTCAGGAGGAACGCGGCGAAACGCTGCTCGAAATCGGCGTCGGACTGGCGGAGCGTGATGGCCATCGTATGCTCAAGCCCTGTGTATGGGGCGTGACGTGGCTTCCCACGCGCCGCCGATATCGGCAAGGCGGGCCTCGATGCATTCGACATCGAGCATGATCGTGCCGCCGCCCGAAAAGATCAGTTCGACGATGCCGGCGGGCTTGCTGATCTCGATGAAGCTGATCGCCAGCAGGGAGAGGATTTCGGCCGGCTTGTCGCGGGCGATGCCGTTGGTCTTGGCGCCCAGCACCCGGTCGAAATGCAGCACGGCCTGCCGTCGTTCATTGTGCTGGCGAAACAGGCCGGATTTGGCCTCCCACACGAAACGGTTCATGGTCAGCACGAACCGTTTGGCCTTGGGCAGGAATTCGAGGTCCGCGACCTTCATCACGGCGTCCTGGAGATGAGCCGAGACGATGCTCAGATCCTGGTCGTCGAGCGCAATGAGTTTCAAGGCCATGCGGATTTCACACCTGAAGGTTGGCAATCAGCCTTTCTGTTAGGCGGTCTTTCCGATCGGTGCAACCGCGACAGGGATCCTGCTGATGCATGTCGCCTGGAAGTGTCCTCGGTTCCGGGATAACGACATGCATAAAATCAGAAACTTACAGCAGGTCGGGCGAATCCTATTCGCCGCGACATGCTGTAGAGGGATTTGCCTCAGGTTTTGCGCACCCCTCATCGGCCGCTGCCAAGCACTTCTACCCGTATAGCGAGGGGAGAAGGGCGCTTCGCAGATGATTTCGCCAAGCGACCGCAGATCGCTAAGCCGAAATACGCTCGATCACCGCGCCGCAATTGGAAAGCTTTTCCTCCAGCCGCTCGAAACCGCGGTCGAGATGGTAGACGCGGTTGACCGTGGTCTCGCCCTCGGCCGCCAGGCCAGCGATGACCAGCGAGACGGAAGCGCGAAGATCGGTCGCCATGACTGGAGCGCCCTTCAGCTTCGCCACGCCGTCGACGATCGCCGTCTGGCCCGAAAGCGTGATGTGGGCGCCGAGCCGCGCCAACTCCTGGACGTGCATGAAGCGGTTTTCGAAGATCGTCTCGGTGATGCGCGACTTGCCCTTGGCCATGGTCATCAGGCCCATGAACTGCGCCTGCAGGTCGGTCGGGAAGGCCGGGAAGGGCGCCGTCGTCACGTCGACCGGCGAAATGCCGGCGCCGTTGCGCTTCACGCGGATGCCGGAATTGGTCTGCGTGATCTCCGCGCCCGTCTGCGAAATCACGTCGAGCGCCGTCTGCAGCAGCTCCGGCCGTGCGCCTTCCAGCACGACGTCGCCGCCGGTCATGGCGACAGCCATGGCATAGGTGCCGGTCTCGATGCGGTCGGGGATGACGCGAACGCGCGCCCCCGACAGCGCTTCGACGCCGTCGATGGTGATGGTCGGCGTGCCGGCGCCGGAAATCCTGGCGCCCATCGCGTTGAGGCATTCGGCCAGATTGACGATCTCGGGCTCGCAGGCGGCGTTTTCGAGCACCGTCTCGCCCTTGGCGAGCGATGCCGCCATCATCAGCACATGGGTGGCGCCGACCGAGACCTTGGGGAAGACGTAACGGTTGCCGACAAGGCGGCCATTCCGCGTCTTGGCGATGACGTAGCCGGTGTCGACATCGATATCGGCGCCCAGCGCCTGCAGGCCTTCGAGGAACAGGTCGACCGGGCGCGTGCCGATGGCGCAGCCGCCGGGCAGCGAGACCTTGGCCTCGCCCATCCGGGCCAGCAGAGGCCCGATCACCCAGAACGAGGCGCGCATCTTGGACACCAGCTCGTAAGGAGCGGTGGTGTCGACGATGTTGCGGGCGGAAAAGTTGATGGTGCGCGAATAGCCCTCGTTCTGCTTCTCGCGGCGGCCGTTGACCGAATAGTCGACGCCGTGATTGCCGAGGATGCGGATCAACTGCTCGACATCGGCCAGATGCGGCACGTTTTCGAGCGTCAGCGTGTCGTCGGTCAGAAGCGAGGCGATCATCAGCGGCAGGGCGGCATTTTTCGCACCCGAGATCGGAATGCTTCCGGCAAGCTTGTTGCCGCCGACAATTCTGATGCGATCCATTGGAGAACGTCCCTCTCGGCCAGAAAAGGCCGGTTCAATCGTTTAAGTATCGGCCCGTCTAGACCATTGGCCAATCTGGTTCAAGAAATAGGATTTCGCCCACCCCGGTCCAAGAGTGGCCGATTTGAGTTAATCTTTCTGCATTTCCTTTGAAGCAGTGAGCCCGTCGGGTCGCTGGTCGGCCTCACCTGTGCGGCGCGAGCGCGACTGCGCCTTGCGCTTCTGCAGATTGGCGCGCAATTGCTCGGCGAGCCGGTTCTTGCGGATTGTTTCGCTGCTCTTCGGTGGATTTGTCTTGTCGCTCATCGTCCCGCCCCGGCTGGCGACCAGCCAACCCGCCATTCAGGGATAGCCAACATTGTGGCGCCGCCATGTCATGGAAAGCTATCCGGCAAAGGCTTTCACAGAAGCGTTGTTCTTGGCCTTGCGCTTACCGGTTCGATATGGCAGAAGCCCCGCCATCGGCGGCTGCGGTAGCTCAGTGGTAGAGCACTCCCTTGGTAAGGGAGAGGTCGAGAGTTCAATCCTCTCTCGCAGCACCAGTCTATCTTGTTGAAATCCCTCAACCATTTGACACGCAAGGCGTTGCGCCCATTATTCCGCTACAAAAGTCGTAACAAGAGGGCATGAATCTCGCGGCCGGACGCAATCGATATCTGCTTTTTCGGGGACGGCCGCTATTAATAGCAGGATCGTCGATCAGATTGCGACGAGCCCCGTGATAGCTGCAGCGCTGATGGCGACCGGTTCGTCGGGGCATGGAGCCCGGGAGATCAACGCGCAATGTAACGTGCCGAGTTGATCTGCTGTGCGGAGATGTCAGCGGAGCCAGACATATTGACCCAATGCAAGGCACATCGGCTTTGCAGAACGCCCGTTCTCGAACACGCTCGTGACACACTTCGCCACCGGCCTATGTTCCACCTTTTACCGGTTCCTTCGTTCGTATTGATGTGTTCCCATTATATTAGCTGGACCATATATTTCTAAGTCAGCCGGCGTGCCGCCCGCTCCTCAAAGCCCCGCCGGTTAGGCCCAGCGGCCTGACGCTGCCAGTCCCCCTAGCACCCACGCCGCTGGGCCGCCCGTTCACGCCCGCTGATCTGATGTCTGCGGATGGCTGGTGAAACGCTATCTTGCGGTCAAGGCCCCAGCGTCGCGGCGCGGCTGGCAAAACAGCACTTTGACGATCCCGGCATCCAGCCGCTTCGACACGCCGGCTTGCCTCAACAAGGGCCCAAGCCTGTCAGGCCGACGGTCAGTCGAACACACCTCGACAGCCTGTCGGGCAGCAGCCGCTGTCAATGGCACGGCTGATATGGGTAGAACTCGCCGGGCGGAGACCCCGCCATCTGGCCCGGCGAGCCTACAACCTGATCGGATTATGCGACCAGGGCCGGGATCAACCGGCAATGTGTCATGTGCAAGAACGATACCAGCACCTTAGTGCTGAAATGGGACAGGAGAGGACCAGCGTTCAAAATGGCGCTGCTCGAAAGCCGGCTTCCAGTCGCGATTGCGTTCCCCGCTACTGTCCCTCGAAGTGCTAGAAATATCCGCGCATCGTTGGGGTTGTTACTTGCCCCGGCCGAGAATCCGGTCGGCAATGCAGTCTAACGAGAAGGCGCCGGCGCCGCGTGTCAGCACGATAAGCAACAGCGAAGACCACAGCAGGTGCTCGGCCCAGTTCTCAGCGAAATTCGATTCGTCAGGCATAGCTAATCTGTACCTATGCTAACGCAAGCTGTGCCAGAGGCAAAGGCGGACAAATCTGCTACGAGGCTGACCTACTTCAACGTTAGCGGAGTCGTCTCGGTCAGCAACAGTCCGATAGCATCTGCCGTTGGCGCGTTCAGCCGGAAGACAACGTGGCTTCGCCCAAAGGCGGGCGTTCGGCAATCTCCAGCCGAAACGCGTTCCCCGCATGACACGATTCGTTAACCAAGATGCTGTTCTTCGACATGACGTGTTGTGGGATGGCTGACTGTGCGCCTTGTCAAGCCGGCGCGAAGGAGAGTGCTGAAAAGAAGGCTCCGCATCCGGCGAGGACGTTGAATCGCCCGAAACAGGAACGATGTGCAAGGCATGAGTGTGATTGAAAGCCAACAGAGCGCGCCCGGCGGTTTCCGCTGGTGGACCCGGTTGCCGGCCTTCGTGGTCGCTTTCTTCTGCATGTGCATCACCGATGCGTTCGCCGAAACGCGCGCTCTGCGAATTCAGCATCTCCATACCGGCGAGAAGGCCGAGATCGTCTTCAAGCGCAACGGGCGCTACGATCAGACGGGGTTGAAGAAGATCAATTTCATGCTGCGCGACTGGCGCCGCAACGAGCCAACCAGGATGGATCCGCGCCTGCTCGACCTTGTCTGGCAGGCTTACCGCGCCAGCGGCTCGACAGCCTATATCCACGTGGTCAGCGCCTATCGCTCGCCGGCAACCAACGCGATGCTGCGCGGCCGCTCGAAAGGAGTGGCCCGGGAAAGCCAGCACATGGTCGGCCGCGCCATGGACTTCTTCCTGCCGGATGTGCCGCTGAAGAAGCTGCGCGACATCGGCCTCAAGATGCAGGGCGGCGGCGTCGGCTATTACCCGACCTCCGGTTCGCCCTTCATCCACATGGATGTCGGCAATGTGCGGCATTGGCCGGGCATCAGCCGCCAGGAACTGGCCAGGGTCTTCCCGGACGGCAATACGCTGCATGTGCCGAGCGACGGCAAGCCGCTACCTGGCTACGAGCAGGCGTTTGCCGCCTACAAATCCCGCAAGGCCGCCGGCACGCCCAACATCGAACTTGCAAGCGCCGTCGGCGGCCAGCCCAAGCCGGCTCGCGGCCTGCTGGCGTCGCTGCTGGGTGGGCGCAGCGCGGACGAAGCGGATGATGCCGCGCAAGCCGTGCCTGCGCCACGCAAGCCGGCCAAGCCAGTTGAACTCAAACAGGCCGGACAGGGCATCGCCATCGTGGCGCCGGAGGCAGCCCGACGCACGGATATCCAGATCGCTTCCGTCGATCAGGCCGAGGAATCGCCGGCTGGACAGGGCGGCAAGACGCCTGAAGCGATCGTCATGGCGATGGCGCCCAGCGCAGTGCCGTTGCCGGCCTTCGCGCCGCGCGCCGGGTCTATGACGCAGGCCGAACTGCCGGAGGCAACCAACACCGAGATTCCCTTGAGCAAGGCCGGTGCCGCTCCCCCGATTGCTGGTCCCGACATAGTAGCGCTAAACATCCCGGTCCCGACATGGCGGCCGGAAGACCAGACGGGGCCGGCGCCTCGGCCGGAGGCGGCCAAACCCGCCGATGCAATCGGTGCCTTGCTGGCCATGCGTCACGCCGACGATGGTCTCGATCCGCTGGCCGGCCAGCGGGTTGCACTCCCCGCATCGAAGCCCGAAGATCGTGTCAGGACCAGCCCCAAGGCCGACCGTGTCCAGCGGCGTCTCGATCCCGAAGCCAGCGCCGTCATCGTGCCGCTCGAGACGGGTCGCCGCATCACCGGCGGAGCCGGGTCGAAAGCGGCAACCATCATTGCCGCCAATTTCATCCGCACGGCGCCGGAGCAGGTCTATCTCGATGGATTCCAGCCACGGCGACAGGCGTCCGATCACCGCCGCTTCACCGGCTCCGCGGTGAAATTCCTGCCCATCGCCAGCTTCAAATAAAGCTCGAAGGCATCCGTTCACTGGCACGCGAGAAGCCGACGCCCTGACCGGTGTCGTTGGCAAACGGATGCCAGTCCGGCTATTGACGGTAAAAGATGCGAATGGCAGTCAGCTTTTCCGTTGGAGCGCAACATGATCACACGCCGCGGGCTTTTGAAAACCGCCGCCAGCGCCGGCGCGAGCGGGGTTGGGCTTGCCGCGATGAGCAGGCTTGGCGGCTGGGCCGCGGCCACGCCTGAGCCGGTGGTTCTGCAGACGGCGAAAATCCGGGCGAAGCTCATGGATGTCGGCCAGACCAGGGATGTGCTGACCTACGGCAACGCCGGAATGCCTCCGGTCGTCAGGATGAAAAAGGGTGAGCCCTTCGCCGCGCGCCTCGTCAACGCCATCGATGATCCGACGACCATCCACTGGCATGGTATTCGCCTGCCGAACAAGATGGATGGCGTGCCCTTCCTGGTGCAGCCCTATGTCTACACCGGCGACCATTTCGACTATGCCTTCACGCCGCCCGACGCGGGCACCTTCTGGTACCACCCGCATTGCAACACGCTGGAGCAGATGGGGCACGGCCTGACCGGCGTGATCGTGGTCGAAAACCCGAACGATCCGAAATTCGACGCCGAATTTGTCCTCAATCTGCGCGACTGGCGCCTTGGCGACGACGCTCAGTTCATCGACCAGTTCCGGCCGCGCGATGCTGCCAGGACCGGCACTTACGGCACGGTGCGCACCGCGAACTGGCTCGACCAACCGCAATATGACGCCCCCGCCGGCGGGTTGGTGCGGCTGCGCGTTGCAATCACCGATGTCACCCGAATCTACGCCTTTCGCGTCGACGGCGCCGAAGCTGATGTCATCGCGCTGGACGGCAACCCGGTGCCGCAGCGTTTTGCACCCGATGCCCTATTGCTGGGGCCGGGGCAACGCATGGAACTCGTCATCCGCATGCCCGATGAAGAGGGCGCGATCGTCAGCCTGCGGGACGTCAGGGGCACCAAGCCCAAGGTGCTCGCAACGCTGGGCGCGACGGGCAACTCGCTCGAGCGGGATAGTCGCGATCTTGCACCGCTGGAGGCCAATCCGGTGGCCGAGGTCGATCTCACCGCCGCCCAGCATATTTCGCTGGCGCTCAGCGCCACGGCGGAGAACGTCCCGAGCGACGGCATCTGCGGCTCGCTCGGCTACAGTTTCTGGGCGATCAACAAAGTGCCATGGCCGGGCGATACGCCCGATCCGACCGCGCCTTTGGCCGAACTGAAGCTTGGCAAAAGTTACATCATCGACATGGAGAACCTGACGCCGCAATCGCATCCGATGCATTTGCACGGCATGAGCTTCAAGGTGCTGTCGTCCTCGACGCGTCCGGTGCGGCCGTTGATTTCGGACACTTATCTCATCCAGCCCAATGAGAAGGTGAGCCTGGGCTTCGTCGCCGACAATCCCGGCGACTGGCTGCTGCACTGCCACATCATCGAGCACCAGAAATCAGGCATGACGAGCTACGTCAGGGTGGTCTGAAGCCGTCACGACAATGTCAATTGGCAACCCTTTGGGCCAATAATTCGCGGCAAATGCGCCTTTTCCCGGCGATTCCGTTGGAAATCGCCGGTCGCGGGCGGTTTCGTTGGCACAGGGGACCAGTCCCTGCTAATCCGGCCCCAAATCAAGAAGCTGTGGACATCCCTGCATGACCAATGTCGCCTTGACGGGACTTGCCCGCGATCTCGACAGACGCGCCGCCGAGGGCCGCCCGGTGCGCGTCGGTGTCATCGGCTCCGGCGAAATGGGGACCGACCTCGTCACGCAAGGCATGCTGATGCCGGGCATTGCGGTCTGCGCCGTCTCGACCCGTCGTCCGCACACCGCGCGTGACGCCATCCGCATCGCCTATGGCGACGAGGCGATGGCGGTCGAAGCCGACACCGCGTCGAAAGTCACCGGTGCCATCGAGGGCGGGAGGATCGCCATCACCTCCAATGAGATGCTGGTCACCAATCCACTGATCGACGTCGTCATCGACGCCACGGGAAAACCTGGCGTCGCCGCCGACTTCGATCTGATGGCGATGGAGCACGGCAAGCATCTGGTGATGATGAATGTCGAGGCCGACGTCACCATCGGGTGCTATCTCAAACAGCAGGCCGACCGGCTTGGCGTCGTCTATTCGGTCGGCGCCGGCGATGAGCCGTCGAGCTGCATGGAGCTGATCGAGTTCGCGTCCGCACTCGGCCTGACCATCGTCTCGGCCGGCAAGGGCAAGAACAATCCGCTCAACCATGATGCCGTGCCAGACGACTATCGCGACGAAGCGATCCGTCGCAACATGAACCCGCGCATGCTGGTCGAGTTCGTCGACGGCTCCAAGACCATGGTCGAGATGTGCGCCATCGCCAACGCCACCGGGCTGGTGCCCGACGTGCCGGGCATGCATGGTCCCAGGGCAGACCGCGACGACCTCGTCAAGGTGCTGATCCCGCGCGAGGATGGTGGCCTCCTGCTGAAGAAGGGCGTCGTCGACTACACCGTCGGCAAGGGTGTGGCGCCTGGTGTCTTCGTCATCGTCGAGGCGACGCATCCGCGCATCATCGAGCGCATGGACGACCTGCATATCGGCCACGGCCCTTATTACAGCCTGTTCCGGCCCTACCATCTGACGTCGCTGGAAGTGCCGCTGACCGCGGCCCGCATCGTGCTGTTCGGCAAACCGGACATGGTGCCGCTGCCGAGGCCGGTTGCCGAGGTCTGCGCCGTCGCCAAGCGCGACCTCGCCGCCGGCGAGACCTTCGATGCGATCGGCGAAACCTGCTATCGTTCCTGGACGATGACTGTCGAAGAGGCTCGCACCCGGCGCGCCGTCCCGGTCGGCCTGCTCGAGGGTGGCAAGGTGCTGAAACCGGTCAGGAAAGGCGAGTTGCTGACCGCCGACAATGCGGCGCCCGACCAGACGACCAGGTTGTTCGCGCTGCGCCGGCTGCAGGATGAGATGCTGTACGGAAAATAGTGCGTCGTGGCGTAGTCATGACAAATGCACTATATTGTAGTGGCAACGTCGCCGAGGATCGACCAATGAACCTCCAGATCAGAGACCCGCGTGCACGCGAACTGGCACAGCGGCTGGCCGCCAAACGCAAGATTTCGATGACCGAAGCGGTTATCGAAGCGCTTGAGTCTGAATTGAAACGGGAAAGCGGACACATCCCCCTGGCGAAACGGCTGGCTGCCATCGCGGATGAACTTAAAGCCAAGGCCGGCCCCGGCGGCCGACCTGTGAGCAAGGATGAAATCGACGACATGTGGGGACATCCCTGATGTTCGTTGACACCTCCGTAATCGTCGCAATTCTTTCGGGAGAAGGGGATGCCGGCGAGTGGAGCGATCGGATGGCGGCTGCACCTCACAAGATTACGTCCGCGCTGGTTGTGCTCGAAGCGTCGATGCGGCTTTCTACGATGCTTGCTGTCGAACCGGTGGTCGCGGAAATGGCGATAGAGGCGCTGCTGAGCGAGGCCGAAATCGAAATTGTGCCGATCGACGCCGGCGATGCCAAACTGGCGATCCAGGCGTTTTCGGATTATGGAAAGGGACGTGGGCATCCCGCGCAGCTCAATCTTGCCGATTGCCTGTCCTACGCTTGCGCAAAGAGCCACGGCTCCGCGTTGCTCTACAAAGGCAACGACTTTTCGCACACGGATCTCGCCTAGCGAGATGTCCGCTCTACTTCCCCAGTTCGATCGACCTTAGCCGCGCCGCTTCCACTGCTTGCGTGAGCAGGTTGGTCAGCCGGTCTTCGCCCATCAGCACGCCAAGCGCGGCTGCCGTCGTTCCGTTGGGGCTGGTCACCTGCTGGCGCAGCATACCGGGGTCCTCGCGGCTTTCGGCGGCGAGCGATGCGGCGCCGTAGACGGTCTGCATGGCGAGCAGCCTGGCGGTTGCCGTCGGCAAGCCGGCCTTTTCGGCAGCCACGGTCAGCGCCTCGATGAAATGGAAGATGTAGGCCGGACCCGATCCGGACACGGCGGTCACCGCATCCATCAGGCTCTCGTCATCGATGGTGGCCACTTCGCCGCTGGCCGACAAGAGGTCGGCGACGAAGCGCTTGGCGTCGTCGGAAACCAGGGGATTGGAAAACACCACCATCATGCCCTTGCCGATCGCCGCGGGCGTGTTGGGCATGCAGCGCACGATAGGCGCGCGGTTGCCGAGGATTTCCTCGAAGGTGGCGGAGGGCGTGCCGGCGGCGATGCTGACGAAAGTGGTGCGGCCGTCGCCGAAGCGCTTGTAGGCGGTGGTGACGTCACGGATCACCTGCGGCTTCACGGCGATGACGACGAGTTCAGGCACGGCATCGGCCGGAATGGCTTCGGCTTCCGCCGCCGTGCCGCAGCCGAGTGCGGCGGCTCGATTGCGCAGGTCGGCATTGGGCTCGACCACGAAAACGGTCGACGGTGCAAGCTTGCCGGACTTCAGCCAGCCCGAGAGCATGGCGTAACCCATATTGCCGCAGCCGGCGAGAACAAGCCTGATCGTCATCGAGAGCCCTCCGAGGAGAAAGGCCATGACATAGACGCTCGCGGGTCGGTGGGAAAGCCCTCTCAGGAGCGCTGGACGGGCATGCGCACCGCGATCGGCCGCAGCGACACTTGCCTGAGGCCCAGCACGCCAAGCACGAAGAACAGCCAGACCGGATCGCCACGATGGAAGAAGAAGCTCTCGAGGAATGCGTTGAGTGCGGTGAACAGCACCACCATCATGAAGAAATCACCGAGATAGATGTTCTCCTTGCGCAGCGGAATGCGCATGTAGTCGCGCAACGGTGCGATGAGGAAAGTGTAGACCGCCACGCAAAGAGCAGGAATGCCCATCAGCACGGCGATGTCGAGATAGCCGTCATGACCGTGCACGATGGTCCTGATGTCCCACGGGCGGTCGAAGGGCTGGTCCTGGTTGAGCAGCAGCGGCGTGCCCCAGAAGCTCTCATAGCCGTAGCCGGTCCACGGCTTCTTCGCCAGCATCGAGCCGGCGAACTCCCACAGCGTCGTGCGGCCGGTATAGGTCAGATCAGGGAAGTAGATCGCCGCCAGGTGCTTCACAGGCGTCAGGAAGACGATGCCCAGCGTGCCGACCGCCGTGGCGATGATCGCCAGCGTAAACAGGATCGGCGTACCGAGCCGCATGCCCATCAGGCTCGGAAACATCACGATTAAGATCGAGAACGGCACCAGCCCGGCGGTGGTCTTGGAGCCGGTGTGCAGCATGAAGATCATCGCCGCGCAGAAGATACCCGCACCCCACCAGCGTTGCCCGCGCCGGTAGAGATAAAGGCCGGCGAAACTGAAGCATGCCATGATCGGTCCGGCGATGTTCTTGTGGGTGAACACGCCGCGCCACAGGCCGGCATGTTCGGGCTCCTGCGAGTCGGCCGTGTGCATCGCCTCGTGTGGAAAGACGACGAGGCCGAGATAGGACAGGCCCATCACCACGACGGCGGTGAAGATGATGACCCTGGAGAAGGACTCGGCGTCGCGGGGCAGCGCCAGGATCGTTGCCATCGTCAGGATCCCGATCATGGTGAAGGACGCCGCGCGCATCGCCGACGGCGGGTCGGTCGCCAGCACCACCGACAGGAAGAAGAAGCCCAGCATCAGTATCCAGGAAGGGCTGAGCAGCGAGCGCACGACACGCGGATCGGCGAAGGCCATCAGCGCGAAGATCGAAACCGCGCCGAGCGAACCGAAGCCGAGCTGATTGACGATGTCGCCACCTTCGCCGGTGAGTTCGGCGCCCGCCGGCTGGAACGGGCGGAAGGACACCATGATGACGGTGAACAGCAGCGCCGCGATCGCGGTCGCCACGCCCCCGCGCGTGAACGCGGCGCTGAGCGGGGCGCGCTCAGTTTTTCTCAGGCTGGCGGTATTGCTCATTGGCATATCCGAATTCGGCCAGCACGCGGCCGAGCGCCACATGGACGGGATAGATGGCGATCGCCGGCGATCCCGTGCGCGCCAGCCGCATCACGCCGCGAAGCGGCGAGGCGGCAAGCAAGGCCAGGCTCTTGGCGAACACCTTGGCACCGGCGAAGGGCGTGCCGGCGCGCTTCTTCTTTTCCACCAGCGTCGAGATGACACCGTTGCGCAGGCTGCGGGCACGAATCCAGTCGGTCTCGAGGCGCCGGGTCGGAACGGTCTCCCGCACCTTGGCTTCGGCGCACCAGCCCAACACGAAGCCCCGTTGCGCCGACCGGCTGAGAAAATCGGCGTCGCCGCCGCCCATGAAATTGAATCTGAGATCGAGGAAGGGCGGCCCCATCGCGGTCAACACGTGGCGCCCGACCAGAAGATTGCCGGACGAATAGAGCGCGGGCACCCGTCCCGTCTCCCGGTAGGGGGGCGCGAAAACAGGATGCTCGGCCCAGGTCGCATGGGCGGGATCGGCAAAGACAGGCACCTGCGGGCCGCCGACGATATCGGCGCCGAGCGTTTCGGCTGCGCGGCACATCCGCTCCAGCCATCGGGGATCTGCGATCTCGTCATCGTCGATGACCAGCAGATGCCTGAAGTTCGGGAAATGCAGGATCGCCGTCTGCCAGCCGGCATTATAGGCACTGCAATTGCCGCGTTCATGCGCGATGACGACCATGCCTGGTATCTCGCCGCGCTCGAACAGCGGCAGCACCGCTTCGGCGCCTTCACGCGCCTCCGCCTCGTTTTCCATGACGATGACGGCAAAGCACCTGCCGGTTTGCTGTGCGCGCAGCGATGCAAGCGTCTCCAGCACCTGTTCGGGTCGCTTGAAGGTCGGCAAGGTGACGATCGCTTCGACCGCCTCCACCTTGAGCTCGGGAGACCGTCCCGCGATCGATACCGAACCGTCCAATGGCAAAGGGATCATCCGTATCCAGCCGCGTCGTGAGTCGCGTTCTGGTAGCATCACGGTGATAAGGTTTCGTTAATCACCTTGCGCGGAGAAGCCCGCCGGGCATGGGCTTTGGGGCGTTGATCGTGCTCGTTTAATCAAGGGTTCACCGCGCTTTGCTACCGGCTACACCACAGGATAGTGAGATGCATCTGCTGTTCGCCACATCGATCGTGCCCGACGGTGCTCTCGCCTCGGGCTACGAGATCGCCAATGCAGCGATCATCGCCGCCTTGCGGCGCGCCGGCGCGCGCGTGACGGTCATCGGCTTCACCTGGCCCGGGAAAGCCGCGGTAGATCCCGAAAATACGGTGGTGCTTGGTGCGATCGACGTGCGCACCGAAAGTGCTTCGCCGCTGCAGAAGCTCGCCTGGGTCGGCAAGGCGATGGTTTCGGGCCTCACCTTCGCGTCGGTCAAGTTGCGTGCGGTGTCCGACCACGATCTTCAGGCCGCTATCGAACGAGCCGGTCCGTTCGATGGCTATGTGCTGAATTCGGTGCAGTTCGCCGGCGCTTTCGAAAGGCTCTTCGAAGACCGGCCTTCGATTTTCTTCGCCCACAATGTCGAGCATCTCTCGGCGCGGGAGAACGCCGCTGCCGTCGGCGGCATTTTCCAGCGCCTGCTGTTCCGGCGCGAGGCGAGGCTGCTCAAGCTGGTCGAAGAGCGCCTCTGCCGCCGCGCGCGCTTTGTCTTCGCGCTGGCCGAGGAGGATCGCGTGGCACTCGGTGTCGCCTCGGATGATCGCTCGGCGGCGCTGCCGCTGGTAACCGGCGCCACGGCGCCAGCCCGGAAAGGCCGGCGCCCGATCGACTGCGACGCGGCCCTGATCGGCACCTGGACCTGGCAGCCGAACCGCATCGGCCTCGACTGGTTCCTGGGCAAGGTGGTGCCGCATCTGCCGCCTGGTTTCCGAATCCGCATCGCGGGCCACATGCCTTCCGGCGTCACCTCGACGCATCCGGGCGTCCAATTTGTCGGCCGCGTTCCGGATGCCCGGGCTTTCGTCTGTGGCGCGGCCGTCATCCCGCTGATCAGCACCGCGGGCAGCGGCGTGCAGTTGAAGACCATCGAGACCTTCGAGCTTGGCCTGCCCTCGGTCGCCACCAGCCGCTCATTGCGCGGCATCGACCACCGGCCTGCCAATTGCGTGGTCACCGACGATCCGGCCGGCTTCGCCCAAGCCCTGCAGGCTGCCGCGGCCAATATCCACGATATCGATGGCAGCACCTTCCATCGCCAGCAGGTCAAGGCACTCGACGTCGCGATTCGTGTAGGTCTCGAAAAGATAGGGGCCGTCAGGCAGGAGGTGTTTGCATGAACATGCACGCCCGCGCCGCGTTCGGACTCGACAGTCTGAAAATGATCCTCGGCATCCCGGTGCTCGGGATCCGCTGGGACGATGCAATTGCTCTGCTGAACCGATTGATCGCCGAGCGGCGCTTCACCAAGGTCAGCTTCCTCAACGCTCACAATGCCAACATCGCCTATACCGACCCGGTCTTCGCCGAGGCGCTCGACGATTTCCTCATCCTGCCGGACGGCATCGGCGTCGATCTCGCCGCGAAGCTTCTCTACGGCGCGCCGTTTCCCGACAATCTCAACGGCACCGATTTCGTGCCGGCCTTTCTGCAGGCTTCCAAGAGGCCGCTGACCGTGGGGCTGCTCGGTGCGACCCGTGTCAACGCCGAGGCGGCGTCGGTGAAGCTGGCGGCGCTTGCGGTGCAGCACAACTTCGTGGTCATTCACGATGGCTATTTCTCCGCCGCGCAGGAGCCGGAGATCATTGGCCGGATTGCAAAACTACGGCCTGACATGCTGCTCGTCGCGATGGGGGTGCCGCGCCAGGAGCTGTGGATTGAACGCCACATCGACGAACGCCATTGCACGTTGCCGGTCGCTGTCGGCGCGTTGCTCGATTTCCTGAGCGGCTCGGTGCCGCGCGCGCCGCTATGGATGCGCCGCCTGAGGCTGGAGTGGCTTTTCAGGCTGGCGATCGAGCCCGGCCGGCTCTGGCGCCGCTACGTGGTCGGCAATCCCCTGTTCCTGTGGCGGGTCGTCAACCAGAAATGGTCGCGCGGCGCCGAGGCCATCGGAGATGCTCCCGGAGAGTTTCGTTGAACAAGCGCTTCGTCCCAGATCCGCTGGCCGGCCCGGGCCTGTTGCCGAAGATGCCGACGGCAGCGATTGTGACGGCAAGCTATGCCCCTGACTTCGAGCGCTGCCGCCTGCTGTGTGAAACGCTTGACCGCCATGTCTCGGGTGCCGAGCACCACTACATTCTGGTCGAACATCGCGACCTCGCGCTTTTCCGTCAATTGGGGACCAGCCGCCGCTCGATCGTCGATGAGCGGGATCTCCTGCCGGGCTGGCTGCGCGCCTTCGACGATCCGCTCAGCCTGTTTCGCCGCCGCGTCTGGCTCAGCATGAAGACCCAGCCGCTGCGCGGCTGGCATGTGCAGCAACTGCGCCGCATCGCCATATCGGCGCACGCCAGCGAAGACGTGCTGGTCTTCTGCGATTCCGACGTCGCTTTCCTGAAGGCGTTCGATTGCGGTGCCTTCTGGCGCGATGGCAGGGCGCGCTTGTTCCGCCGCGATGGCGTGCTCGCCGGTGACGGCCATGACAATCATCGCGTGTGGTCGCGCAATGCCGGCGCCACACTCGGCATCGACCCGTCTCGGACATCGGTCCATGATTATATCTCGACGCTGATCGCCTGGCGCCGTGACACGGTGCTTGCCATGTGCGGCCGAATCGAAAAGGTCCATGGCCGCGACTGGGTCGAGGTGATCGGTTCGGCGCGCAAATTCTCCGAATGCATGATCTACGGCCGCTATGTCGATGATCTGCTGGACGGAGCCGGCCACTTCCACGGTTCGGAAGAATTCTGCCGTGTCCATTGGACGGGGGAGGCGCTGTCGGACGACGAGTTCCGCCGCTTCGTCGCCAGCATGGCGCCGGAGCAGGTGGCGATCGGCATGCAGTCCTTTATCGGCACCGATGTCGGCCGCATCCGCCGCCTGATCGGGCTTGATCGTTGACTTGATCTAGAGCAATTCCAGGAAAAGTGTGTAACGGTTCTGTCCGGAATTGCGTAAAAACAAAGATTTAGAGCGGTTCAGGATTCTATCAAACGCTGAACCGCGCTAGATTGCCTTCGCCGGCCTGCGCAGCGCCGAATAGGTCAGCAGCATCGACGCGAGATAGAGCAGCAGGAAGACGATGTTGAGCGACACCACCAGATTCGATGTATCGGAAATGGTGGTCAGAACATAGGCCAGCAGCAGTGCCTTGAGGGCGGCGAGCAGGCCGAGGTTGAGCGCCCGCACCAGCGTCTGGCCGCGCGCGAAGAGAAGCTCGGCCTGGTATTCGACCAGATTGCGCAGTCCAGGTACGCAGATCGCCAGCGCCACCAGGGGGGCGGCCTCGGAGACATTCCTGCCGAGCGCGTTGGGGAAGAAATGCAGCACGATGCCAAGCGCCGCCAGCGCCAGCGTCGAGACCGCGAACACACCGCCCTCGATGCCGCTCTTGACCGCCAGCCGTGCGAGGAGTTCGGGCGCGCGCATCATGCGCTGCACGAGCATCATCGAGAAGGTGCGGATGGGAATCGCCGTCAAGTCGACAAGGCGCATGATGATGGCATAGATGCCGGCCAGATGCGGTCCGCCGATCGCCAGCACCAGCAGCTTGTCGAACTCCATCTGCAGGTAGAACAGCACCTCCGCGCCGGCCACATAGATGGAATCGGCGAGCCGCCGCAGATAGAGCTCGATGCGCAGCCGCAGCCGCTGACGCGGATAAAACCAGCCGAAAGCCAAAAGCAGCGAGGCTGCGTTGGCGCCGATGTAGAACCAAGACCAAACCCAGATGCTGTGCTGTGCGGAAAACATGAACAACACCGCGCCAAGTGCCCGCAATGCGGTGGCCAGGATCGCAAGAACCGCGGCTCGGCCGAATTTACCCAGCCCGTTGTTGACGATCAGTGCCACTTCCACCGGCCGCCACAGCAGCGCCTCGGCAAAGACGATCGCCGTGAATACCGACAGCGGCACGGTGCCGGCAAAGAAGATCAGGTAGACGCCGAACGAGGCGGCGGCCAAAAGCGGCAGCGAGGCGGCGCCGAGCACCAGGAAGCCGGCGGTGAAGGTGCCGATCAGATTGGGCCGGATGGTGGCGGTGCGATAGAGCGCCGAAATGAAACCGAGGGCAAGAATCCGCGACAGCATGACGCCAGCCGCCGAAGCGGTGGCGAACATGCCGAATTCGGCGATCGAGAGCGTATTGGCGAGCGCGATGAAATAGGCGAGTGAAAACACCAGTCGCCCGCCAGCACCGCTGATCGCCGAAAAATAGTCGCGCACCAGCCCCCGTCGTTCGGCCATGAAGGTGCCGATCCGCGCGAAGGTCCGCCTTTGCGGTATGTCTCTGGCCTCAGTCATACGTCAAGGAAATGCGTAGGCCGGAAAGTTTAACGTGCCGTTTTGAAGCCTTCAGATGTGTTGAAAGTTCTTGCAACCATGGCGTGAATTCCTGCCATCGTCTTCCGGAAATTAACCTTTTGTTTCCTATGCCTGTTTAGCGTGGCTTAACGAATGGCCGACCGCCGCTTCCAAGCGGCCAAGAGTAAAGCTCCACGATAATGGTCGACAGGGAAAACCGTGAGGACTGGAAGCGCGAGCGCTCCTTGCTGGCGCTTGGCCAGGCCGTGCGTGGCGAGGACGACGCTTCGCTTGTGTCGATAGGGGACCGCGCGGACCCCTCGTGGCGCGAGGATGCCGCCACGCGACATCGCCTGGCCCGTTCCCGGCGCGAGACGAAGGCGAGCCCGCCGCCCGCCGGTGACGCTGCGCGGACCCCGCCTGACGAGGAGCCGCCGTTTGAAGCCGACGACGCCTGGCGTTCGCGGGGGGAACCTGGCACTGGCCATTTGCCACCCGACATGTCGCGCGCAAGGCCGACGCCGGAAGAACCTTCAGGGACGGGTCGCGCTCATGATGCAATCGAATCCCGCGCCACGAACGGAGCCGATACGTCCTCCGACGGCGGTGCGGACAGCCAGCAATGGAAACCGCTGATCGATCCGATGCTGGTCGTTCGCGGCGTTGCCAGGTCGAAGCTGCTGATCGTTGCGATCACGATACTGGGCGCCGGGCTCGGCATTGCCATCGCCCTGTCGATGCCCAAGAAATACGAAGCCACCGCCGAATTGGTCATCGAACCGGGAGACCTGAAGCTCTCGGATCGGGATCTCACCCAGCCGGTGGGGCAACCCGATGCCGCGCTGGCTGTCGTCGAGACCCGGATCAAGATGCTCACCTCGGGGACCGTACTCGACCAGGTCGTCAAGGATCTCGATCTCGTCAACGATCCGGAGTTCAACGGTCAGGGCTCCGGCGGCCTCGGCGTCATGTCGCTCATACGCTCGATTCTGTTGCGACAGGACGGATCGGTCGGTGCCGACGAGGTCCGCCGCCAGGCGTTGGCCGTCGGCAATCTGGCCGAGCGGCTGTCAGTGGAGCGTGCAGGCAAGACCTTTGCCGTCTCCGTCAGCGCCACCACCGAGGATGCCGCCAAGTCGGCGCGCATCGCCAACACGACGACCAGCGTGTTCCAGCAGATGACGGCGAAATACCAGTCGGACATGGCCGGACGTGCGACGAGCGAACTGACATCCAAGCTCGACGGGTTGCGCAAGAGCGTCGAGCAGGCCGAGCGCAAAGTTGAGGATTTCAGGGCCACGCACGATCTTGTCGACGCGCAGGGCCATCTGATCAGCGACGATCAGATGCTGAGGCTCAACGAGCAGCTCTCCGTCGCCCGGGCCCGTACGCTGGAACTGAATGCGCGCGCAGCCTCGGCGCGTTCGGTGGACGTCAATTCGATTCTGACCGGCACGTTGCCGGAAGAGATCAACTCCAACACCATGAGCGATCTGCGCTCGCAATATGCGACGCTGAAGCAGGAAGCCGATCGTGCCGCGGTTCGGCTGGGGCCGCGTCATCCCGAACTCCAGGCTCTCGACGCCCAGATTGCCGGCGCTCGCGAGCGCATAGCGGCTGAACTGCGCCGCATCGCCTCTTCGCTGCAGGTCGACCTCAAGCGTGCTGTCCAGCTCGAACAGGACCTTGCGTCACGACTGGCTCAGGCCAAGGTGCAAAGCGGCGACGTCAACAGCGACCTGGTTGCCCTGCGGGAACTGGAGCGGGATGCCACCGCCAAGCGGTCGGTCTACGAACAATATCTGCTGCGCGCCAAGGAGACCGGCGAACAGGAAAAGATCAACACCGCCAACATCAATGTGATGACCCCCGCTCAACCTCCGCTCGAGGCAAAAGGGCCGTCGCGGGCACTGGTCGCATTGGCCGGCCTGCTGCTTGGCCTTGCTGCCGGTGTTGGCCTCGGCGCCTTGCGCGGGACCTATGACAGCCTGCGCGAGACGGCAACCTCGCGCTCCCGCCGCGAGCGCAAGCTGAACGAGCGCAAGGTGGACGAACGCATGCTAGATCAACGCAGGGCGCCTCTTGAGGAGCAGTCGTTTCGAGCGGAGCCTCCGCCCGAGCCGCCAATGCCGGCAGCGCCCGTACCACCGCCCCCAGCACCGCCGCCGGTCACGCAGAACGAGGCCGCTCCCGCCGAAAGCTCCGGGAGGATCGGCGCACTCATGGCGAGACTGCGCAAGGCCATGTCCCGGAAATCCTCGGCCGAAGCCGACGACGACATCTCCAGCGAGTTCGCCTTACCCGCCTTTGCCGACAACGGCCGGCCGGCCAATGCTCCGACATTTCCTGGCTATCCGGAGTCCGGTTTCGGGCCTCGGCCGGCGGCCGGCCTGGATTATTCGCAGCCGCCTTTCCAGCCAGGCCCCGATGCCGGGTATGGACGGCAGATGGGGTCGCCCTCACGCTCGCCTCGGATGCCGCAACAGCCAACGTATCCGGCTCCGCCCTTGCCGTCCTCTCCCTATGCGCAGCCGTTGGGCTATCCCGGGCAGCCTAGGTCGCAGACGGGCCATTCCTATATGCAAGCCGAGGCGGGGCCATATGCGGCGCAGATGCCGTATCCGCCGCCCCCCGCTCCGACGCAGTCGTTGGCCCATCCAGCCGCCCCGCATGCGCGGCCGCTTCCGGTCGAGGAGGGTGGCGAACAATCATCGGTCGAAGAGATTCGCGCCAGCCTGCGCGAATTTCGCGAAGCGGTCCGCGAACTCACGGAAAGCCGCACCCGCCGCCGCTACTTCTGAGCTATCAGATAGGTTGCGGAGGCCGAACAAAACCGTGCCGGTTTCGCGTAAACGGCATGGGAAGGCGCTTTGACGGGATTGCGGGCTTGTATTTTCGTGACAATGCCGCGCTGCAGATCGCCGGCGCCGCTGTATTGTGTTTTTCCGAAGGCGGCAGGCGGAACGAAATTGAGGGTGGTTCATGGCCGAAGTGATTGACGGAAAGAGCGTCGCCGAAGACGTGGTGCGGATGGTCAAGGCGCTGACCTCCGAACTGGTCGCCAAGGGCAAGGCCAAGCCGGGTCTGGCCGTGGTCATCGTTGGCGAGGATCCGGCGAGCCAGGTCTACGTCGCCTCCAAATCCCGCACCGCAAAGGAATGCGGCTTTCATTCGCTTCAGCACACGCTGCCGGCCGAGACGTCCGAGGCGGCACTGCTCAAGCTCATCGCCGAGCTCAACGCCGACCCGGCCGTCAATGGCATCCTGGTCCAGCTTCCTCTGCCCGCCCATGTCGATGCCGGCAAGATCATCCAGGCGATCGCGCCGCAGAAGGACGTCGACGGGTTCCATTTCATCAATGTCGGCAAGCTCGGCACCGGCGAACTCGACACGGCCTTCGTTCCCTGCACGCCCGCCGGCTCGATGCTCCTGATCGAGCGCGTGCGCGGCAAGGACCTGTCCGGCCTCAACGCCGTCGTCGTCGGCCGCTCCAACATCGTCGGCAAGCCGATGGCCAATCTGCTGCTTGCCGCCAACTGCACCGTCACCATCGCCCACAGCCGCACAAAGGACCTGCCGGCGCTTGCCCGCACGGCCGACATCCTTGTCGCGGCAGTCGGCAGGCCCGAGATGATCAGGGGCGACTGGGTCAAGCCCGGCGCCACCGTCATCGATGTCGGTATCAACCGCATTCCCGCCCCCGAGAAGGGCGAGGGCAAGTCGCGCCTCGTCGGCGATGTCGCCTATGCCGAAGCGGCCAAGGCGGCAGGCGCCATCACGCCGGTGCCCGGCGGTGTGGGGCCGATGACCATTGCCATGTTGATGGCCAATACGTTAGCTTCGGCCTACCTTGCGGCCGGATTGAAGCGGCCTTCCTTCTGAGCCCGGGTTGACCCTGAAAGCCGCAGCTTTGCCGAATCCCTCTGTTTCCCCGGAACGGCCGGTCACGAATGATCCCGTTCAAGGCGGCCGGCAGTTCGCATTCCTGCTGGTCGACAAGTTCTCCATGTTCTCCTTGGCCGCCGCGATCGACACGTTCCGGTCGGCGAACCGCCTGCTTGGCCGCGATTTCTACGGCTGGACAACGGTCTCCGCCGATGGCGATCCGGTGATGGCCTCCAACGGCCTGCCGCTCAAGATCGACTACGCCGTCGCCGACCTGCCGCCGGTCGATATTCTTTTCGTCTCGGTCGGCCTGACCACCGAATTTCCCGGCAAGAGCAAGGTTCTGGCGGCGTTGCGCAGCTGGGGCCGGCGCGGCAACGCGCTTGGCGCCTTGTCGGTCGGATCCTACCTGCTGGCCGAGGCCGGCCAGCTCGAAGGCTATCGCTGCACCATCCATTGGGAAAACCGCGCCGGCTTCGTCGAGCGCTTTCCCGACATCAATTGCACGGGCAATGTCTTCGAGATCGACCGCAAACGCTACACCTGCGCCGGCGGCACCACTTCGATCGATCTGATGCTGGAGATCGTGCGCGGCGATTTCGGCTCCAACCTCGCCAATGGCGTCGCCAACCAGTTCCAGCACGAACGCATCCGCTCCGCCGGGGACCGTCAGCGCGTCGGACCGGAACGCGACCTGACCGGCAAGTCGGAGAAGCTCAGGCGCATCGTCGAACTGATGGCCGATCATCTCGACGAACCGCTGTCGGCGGTGCAACTCGCCAAGTCCGCGGGCCTTTCGGTGCGCCAGGTGGAGCGGTTGTTCCTGCGCCATCTCAACGTCACGCCCGGGCGCTACTACATGCGGCTGCGGCTGGAGCGGGCGCGAGAATTGCTGCGCCAGACCAACATGCCGATCCTCGATGTGGCGATCGCGACCGGCTTCACCTCGCATTCCTATTTTGCCCAGAGCTATCGACTGCAGTTTGGCCGCCCGCCCTCGGAAGAGCGCCGCACGACCTATTGAATTGGTACGCGGGAGCCTATGCGAGCTTCGTTGACAGCGGTGGCTTGTGTCCCGGCACGCGCTCAAATAGCTTCAGCCGGCGGACGAGGGGGCTAACTCAGGAGATTTCGATGGCGGGACTTGCACGGAGCGTCGCTGCGGCGATCCTCCTTTTGTCGATGACGACATTCGGCTTTGCCGCCAACAAGGTCATCATCATCCTCGACGCGTCGGGATCGATGTGGGCGCAGATCGATGGCAAGCCCAAGCTGGAAATCGCCCGTGAATCGCTGAGGACCGTGCTTCAATCAGTTCCCGCTGACGACGAGATCGGCTTCATGGCCTATGGCCATCGCGAGAAAGGCAGCTGCGACGACATCCAACTCATCGTGCCGCCTCAGGCAGGCTCGGCGAGCGCGATCTCGGCCGCCGCCGACAGTATGAAGTTCCTCGGCAAGACGCCGCTGACGGCAGCCGTCAAGCAGGCGGCCGAAGCGCTGAAATACACCGAGGACAAGGCGACCGTCGTCCTCATCACCGATGGTCTCGAAACCTGCGGCGGCGACCCTTGTGCGCTTGGCAAGGAGTTGAAGGCGTCCGGCGTCGATTTCACCGCCGACGTCGTCGGCTTCGGCCTGACCGCCGACGAAGGCAAGCAGATCGCCTGCCTCGCCGACAACACCGGCGGCAAATACATCCAGGCTTCCGACGAGAAGGCGCTGCAGGAAGCGCTGGTCGAGACCGTCGCGGCACCAGCGCCCGAGCCGGCACCGGCCCCCGCTCCAGCGCCCGAGCCGGCAAAGTCCGAGTTCAATTTCATGCCGACCGTGGTGCTGGCCGAGGGCGGCGATCCCGTCACCGACGGCAATGCCTGGGAAGTCTACAAGGCCAAATCGGACGGCACGCGCGGCGACAACATCACCACCGAATACGGCGAGTACAAAGCCACTCTGGAACCGGGCGACTACATCATCGTCGCGCGCGACGGCGAGGCCAAGGTGGAGCAGAAGGTCAAGATCGAGGCAGGCCAGGTCTACAGGCCGCTGTTCACCTTGAATGCGGGCACGCTGATCCTGCATCCGCGCCCCAGCCAAGGTGCCGATGTGGCCAGCGGGGCGGCTGTCGTGATCGCCTATCCCAGCGTCGACAACCCCCCGACCTATTATGGAGACACGAAAGTGGTCTTGCCGGCCGGCGACGAGAAAGTGACCGTCACGATCGGGCAGGGCGTGGTCACCGAAACGATTCCGCTCGCTGCCGGCAGGGTGATCGACAAGGACATCATCGTCGGCGTCGGCCATATCGTTGCCAACGCCTATTATGCGGCCGGCGGCGACAAGGCCGATGGTTCAGGCATCGGCTTCAAGGTGCTCAAGGCCAAGAAGAAGATCGATGGCACCCGCGACGAGGTCACGTATGCCTATGGCCCCGACAGCAAGTTCGACCTGCCGCCCGATGACTATGTGTTGATCGCGACGGTTGACCTCGCGGTCGTGGAACAGCCTTTCAGCGTCAAGGTCGGCGAGTTCCAGGACCTCAAGGCCACCATGAATGCCGGCGTGCTGGCGATCACGGCGCCCGGCACCTCCAAGATCGAGATTTTCGAGACGAAGAAGGACATCAATGGCAATCGCAAGTCGATCGGCTACGCCTATGACGAGAAGTATCAGGCCGCGATAGCGGCGGGCGACTACGCGGTGATCTCGGAGAAGGCGGACAACAGCAAGAAGGAAGGCACCGTGACCGTGAAGGCTGGAGAGCGGGTTGAACTGACGGTGCAATGAGGATTGCGATTTCGACCAGCAAAAAGGGCGGCCACGAGCCGCCCTTTTTCATGTCGCATGGAATGCGTCAGGCGGTTCCGAAGGCACTGGCGCCGTGATCGGCGCGGCCCACCAACTGCCGGAAGCCAGCGAAAAGCTCGCGACCGAAGCCGAATTCGTTGCCGATCAGATCGGCTTCGGCGGTGCGGCGCAGCGCCATTTCGGTCCCTGGCACCAGCACCTCCAGCGTCCCGGCATCGGCGTCGAGGCGGATGACGTCGCCGTCATGGATCCGCGCGATCGGTCCTTCCTCGACCGCTTCCGGCGTCACATGGATCGCCGCCGGCACCTTGCCGGAGGCGCCCGACATGCGCCCGTCCGTGACCAGCGCGACACGTTGGCCGCGGTCCTGCAGGATGCCGAGCACGGTGGTCAGCTTGTGCAGTTCCGGCATGCCGTTGGCCTTCGGCCCCTGGAAGCGGATGACGGCGATGAAATCACCGGTGAGCGTACCGGCCTTGAAAGCGTCGTTCAGCCCCTGCTGGCTATCGAACACCTTGGCCGGCGCCTCGATGACGCGTCGCTCCGGCTTGACGGCCGAAGTCTTGATAACGGCATGGCCAAGATTGCCTGAAAGCACCTTGAGGCCACCGGTCGGCTGGAACGCCTTGTTGAACGGCGCCAGCACCTTTTCGTCGCCGCTGTCACGAGGCGATGCCTCGCGCACCACGCTGCCGTCGGCGCCGAGCTTTGCCTCGACCGCGTAGGGCCGCAGGCCCTCGCCCCACACCGTCTGCACATCCTCGTGCAGGATGCCTTCGTCGAGCAGTTCGCGGATCAGGAAGCCGAGCCCGCCCGCCGCGTGGAAATGGTTCACGTCGGCAAGGCCGTTCGGATAGACGCGCGCGAGCAGCGGCACCGCTTCCGAGAGATCGGAAATATCCTGCCAGGTCAGCGCAATGCCGGCGGCAGCCGCCATGGCGATCAGGTGGATGGTGTGGTTGGTCGAGCCGCCGGTTGCATGCAGGCCGACGACGCCGTTGACGAACGAGCGTTCGTCAATCATCCGCCCGACCGGCGTATAGGCATTGCCCAGCGCGGTGATCGCCAGCGCCCGCTTCGTCGCTTCGCGGGTCAAGGCATCGCGCAACGGCGTGCCTGGATTGACGAAGGACGCGCCCGGCGTGTGCAGGCCCATCATCTCCATCAGCATCTGGTTGGAATTGGCCGTGCCGTAGAAGGTGCAAGTGCCTGGCCCATGGTATGACTTGGACTCGGCTTCCAAGAGTTCGGCGCGACCTGCCTTGCCCTCGGCATAGAGTTGGCGGACCTTGGCCTTCTCATCGTTGGGCAGGCCTGTCGTCATCGGGCCGGCCGGAATGAACACCGCCGGCAGATGGCCGAAGGTCAGTGCGGCGATCACCAGTCCCGGCACGATCTTGTCACAGACGCCGAGATAGACGGCGGCGTCGAACATGTTGTGCGACAGGCCGATCGCGGCTGCCATGGCGATCACGTCGCGCGAGAACAGCGACAGCTCCATGCCGGGCTGGCCTTGTGTCACGCCATCGCACATCGCCGGCACGCCGCCGGCGACCTGGGCGATGCCGCCGGCCTCGTGCGCGGCCCGCTTGATCAGGGCCGGGAAGGTCTCGAAGGGCTGATGCGCCGACAGCATGTCGTTGTAGGAGGTGATGATGCCGAGATTGGGCACCTTGTCGGCGCCGAGCGCCAGCTTTTCCGAGGGGCTGCACACCGCGAACCCGTGGGCAAGATTGCCGCAGGACAGCACCGACCGGTTGGCGGTCTGGTTCGACGCTTCGGCGATACGGCTGAGGTAACGCTCACGGCCCGGTTTGGAGCGCTGGCGTATCCGCTCGGTGATGGCTTCGATATCGCGTCTTGCAGTCATGGCATCAGGTCCTTTCAGCCGAGGTCCCGGAAACATCCTCCCGCCGTTGCCGGGACCATTTGTAAACTTGAAATCAGGGCGCCCAGAAAACCTCCACGGGCTTGGGCGATGCGTCGAGCACGGCGCGGATCGGCTTACGCGGTCCGGGCGCGATAGCGTTGTCGAAGGCGACGCGCTTGTCCTCACCCTCTATGTGCAAGGCGAGGAAACCCGCGTCGATGATGCGGGCGAGCGTCAGGGTCAGCCGCGGCTCGCCGGCGCTTTTGGCATGAACGGGCAGGATGATCCGGCCGGAGGCCGGGTCGAGCAGCTTCGGCAGATCGTCGGCGTCGGGAAAGAACGAGGCGGTGTGGCCGTCTGGCCCCATGCCGAGCACCACGGCATCGAGCGGCCAGGGCAGGGATCGCAGTGCCGCATCGTCGGAAGCCGCGGCATCCTCGATGCCGATGGCATCATGATAGAGCGGCACGAAACGGGCCGCCTTGGCCGCGTTCTGCAGCAGGTTTGCTGCCACCAGCCCGGCATTGGATCGCGGCGAGGAGGCCGGCACGAAGCGTTCGTCGACCAGCGTCACGATCACCTTGTCCCAGGCGATCGGCGCCGCAGAGAGCGCGGCGAAGAACTTTGCCGGCGTCGTGCCGCCGGAGACAGCCAGCAACGCCACCCCGCGCCGGTCGATCGCCTTCGTCAGGCGGTCGGCGACGCGGCCAGCCAGCGCCGAGGCCAGCTGCGGACGGTCGGCAAAGGCATTCCAGTTGTAGCCGGCGCTGTTCAATTGCTCTCGTGCCATGTCCGCCCGTCACGTTCGATCAGCGCTATCGATGCCGACGGCCCCCATGTGCCTGCCGTATAGCCCTGTGCTTCCTGCTTGGCGCCTTCCCAGGCATTCTGAATCGGGTCGATCCACTTCCAGGCGGCTTCCACCTCGTCGCGACGCATGAACAGGGTCTGGTTGCCACGGATGACATCCATGATCAGCCGTTCATAGGCGTCGGGCGCGCGGCCGTCGAAAGACTGCGCGAAACTCATGTCGAGCGAGATCTGACGCAGCCGCATGCCGCCCGGGCCCGGATCCTTGATCATGATGTACTGCTTGACGCCTTCGTCCGGCTGCAGCCGGATGACCAACTGGTTGGCGAAGATCGGTCCCGCGCCGCTGTCGCCGAAGATCGAATGCGGGATCGGCTTGAACTCGATGACGATTTCCGAAACCCGGGTCGTCAGCCGCTTCCCGGTCCTGAGATAAAACGGAACACCTGCCCAGCGCCAGGTACCGATCTCGGCCTTGATGGCGACGAAGGTCTCGGTGTTGCTGTCCTTGCCGAGCTCCTCGACATAACCTTTCACCGGTCCGCCAGCCGACGCGCCGGCGCGATACTGGCCACGCACGGTGTGCTTGGGCGCTTCGTTGCCGTTGATGCGCTTCAGCGCCCGCAGCACCTTCAGCTTCTCGTCGCGCACCGCGTCGGCGTCCATCGACGACGGTGCTTCCATGGCGACGAGGCAAAGCAGCTGAAGCATGTGGTTCTGCACCATGTCGCGAAGCGCGCCAGCCTTGTCGTAATAGGTGACGCGGTCTTCCAGGCCAACGGTCTCGGCGACGGTGATCTGCACGTGGTCGATATGGGCGGAGTTCCACAGCGGCTCGTAGAGCGCATTGGCAAAGCGCAGCGCCATCAGGTTCTGCACCGTCTCTTTGCCGAGATAATGGTCGATGCGGAAAATCTGGCTTTCGTGGAAGTCGTCGCCGACCAGGTCGTTGAGCGCCTGCGCCGAGGCGAGGTCGCGACCGATCGGCTTCTCCAGCACGATGCGCGAATTCGGCGTGATCAGATTGTGCTCTTTGAGCTTGTGCGAGATATCGCCGAACAGTGCCGGCGCCACGGCCAGGTAGAAGGCGCGGATGTGGTCGCTTTCGCCGATCGCCTTCTTCAGCTTGTCGAAGCCGGCGCCGCTCGTCGCATCGGCCGGGACGTAGGAAAGCCGCGCCAGGAAGGTCTTCAACTCCTTGGCATCGATGTCGGCCGGCTTGACATGGTCCGAAATCGCCTGCCTGGCGAAGGCCTGGAATTCCTCGTCGCTCATTTTCGAGCGCGACGTGCCGATGATGCGCGTCGGCTCGGAGAATTGATGGTCGCGCTGGCGGTAGTAGAGCGACGGCAGCAGCTTGCGCTCCGACAGGTCGCCGGTGCCGCCGAAGATGATGAAGTCGAAGGGGTCGACGGGGATGATCTGGCTGGTCATGGTCTGTCCGCTTTGACGCCGGTCGCGAGTACGCGGCTGATATATTCTAATCGATTTAAACTTTCCAGTGCCATGCTGTCACATCGAGGACCAATCGCTTGATATCGAATGGGTCCACCCGTGCGCTTGACACTGGCGCCACCTGGAGGCTTGTCGGTGAACGAAGACTCCGGAAGCTTTCGCAGTTGCAGCATAGAACCTGAATGTGACGAAAGCTAAGGGAGAAATCGTACCCCGTCGCGGCACCGGCCGGGTTGTCACCCTTCCGTGCAAGCTGCGCGATGAACCCAGGGAGCGGTAAACGCATGCGTTTGGAAAACAAGGTCGCCATTATAACCGGTGCGGCATCAGGCTTCGGCGAAGGCATGGCCAAGCGCTTCGCGCAAGAGGGCGCCAGGGTCGTCGTTGCCGATCTCAACGCCAAGGGGGCGGAACGCGTCGCAGGCGAGATCGGCGCGGCGGCAATCTGGACGCAGACCGATGTCTCGTTGCGCTCCGAGTTCGACGAGATGGTCTATGCGGCCAAAAGCGCCTTCGGCCGCATCGACATCATGGTCAACAAT
Organism: Mesorhizobium sp. B2-1-8; assembly: GCF_006442545.2. Lineage (NCBI taxonomy): Bacteria > Pseudomonadati > Pseudomonadota > Alphaproteobacteria > Hyphomicrobiales > Phyllobacteriaceae > Mesorhizobium > Mesorhizobium sp. B2-1-8. The sequence continues at coordinate 6,177,507 of NZ_CP083952.1, read as the reverse complement.
GCCGGGTTCACCCATCGTAATGGCGACATGCTCAAGGTCGATGAGGAAACCTTCGACCTGATTACATCAGTCAACATGAAGGCGATCTATCACGCCGCGCTTGCCGTCGTGCCTATCATGGAGCGGCAGGGTGGTGGCGTCATCCTGACCACGGCGTCCACCGCTGGCCTGCGGCCTCGGCCCGGCCTCACATGGTACAATGCCTCGAAGGGCTGGGCGATCACCGCCACCAAGTCGATGGCGGTGGAGCTCGCGCCGAAGAACATCCGCGTCAACTGCCTCTGCCCGGTGGCCGGCGAGACCGGCATGCTGGAGAAATTCATGGGCGCTGATACGCCCGAGATCCGCGAGACATTCCGCGCCTCGATCCCGCTCGGGCGGCTGTCGACTCCGCTCGATATCGCCAATGCGGCGCTATGGCTGGCCTCGGATGAGGCCGCCTTCATCACCGGCGTGGCGCTGGAAGTCGATGGCGGGCGCTGCATCTGAATGCGGCGATCTTCGGATATTACGCGCCGGGCTTGACGTAGCTCTTGTACACCCAGCCGTGCTTGCCGTTGTAGACGATCTCGCACCACTTCTTGCAGCCTATCAGTTGCACTGAAGTCCGGGCAGGCACCGTGCCGATGGGGGTAGCGCCCTTCTTCGGAGCACTGCGCATGGTCACAGTCCTGAGAATATGGCCGCTGCCCGCCGCCGCCACCTTGTGCGGCTTCGCTTTGGCTGCGTTATCCCCGCCTTGTGCATTCGCGGGCTTTTGTTCCGGTGCTTGCGGCTGCGTCTCCGGAATGGCTGCGGTCTGCGCGCCATCGGGGTTGCTGCTATTCGCAGGCGGGCTCGACGCGGCAACCTTGGCAAGCTCGTCGGTGGCATCGGTATCGGCAGACGATTGGGCGAATGCTGCCGCTGTTTTGCCAGGCGCCGGCTCAGGCTGCTTGGTTACCTGGCCGGGGGCGGCTGTTTGATCGGGATCAGTTGCCGCGGCAGCAGCCTTCGGCTGTGCCCCGGTCCAGCGGGGATCATTGGCCGCAAGCGCTTGTATATTAACCGCCGCCGCTGCCATGGCCGGTGAGACCTGGCTGGACTTGCGCTCCGCCCGCGGCGTCACGGCCGCCGCAGTCACCGTCGTCCCGGAGGGGGGAACTTTCGTCGTCTTCACCGGAATGGCTGGAATGCTCTGCGCGGGGCTGGCGGCCGCTTGCCTCTCGCTGGTCGGCAATGCCAGCCAGAGTGCCACGGCGGCAACGCCGAGCAGTGCGGCGGTGCCGACCGCGGCAATAACCAGGTGCGAGTTCGAACGGACTCCCTGCCAGAATGACGGGCGCATGTCATAGCCGAACTGCATGGCAAAGCGCCGACGTTCCGGAGCACCGAAACTGAAGGGCTCTCTCACTCTTGCCACCTCCATAAGCGGGCCGGTGTTCTTTCGATCAGATATCGCAAATTATGCGTTCGATCAGCATCGGTCCAAAAACGCGGACAGGCCCGCAACAATCCCCGAACAATCGCCCAGATGCGGACCTTTCGCCCGCGATTGTGGCATCAGTACGCCATTACCAAGGATTCTGCGCCTTTGCCGGCAATTCCGCAATGTGTCGCCCGGGCAACAAATGTTACATGGATATTACAATATTACATGAGATCGTGATCGCATGGGATAACGGCCATCCAATCTCTGCCTAAAGCACGTCGCCTCGAAACGGACTTATACAACGCACTTTTAGATCTTGTTTTGATGCAGGTCGTTCTTCCCCGAGCAGGTCACTTTTGCACGACGCATTAGATCCTGTCCCGCAGCGCGAACCAGTTGAGCGCGAGGAAAAGCAGCGGCGCGCGGAACCGGCGGCCGCCAGGAAATGGCGGAATTTTCAGCCCCTCGATCAGCTTCAGCCGGTCGCGGTTGCCGGCGACGGTTTCGGCATAGAGTTTGCCGAAGAAGTTGGACAGCATGACGCCGTGACCCGAATAGCCGCCGGCCGAGATCACATTCGGCATCACTTCGCGCACGAACGGCTTTCTCGGCACAGTGATGCCGACATAACCGCCCCAGCCATGGGTGATCTCGACATCGCTCAGTGCCGGATAGAGTTCCGCGATCTGGCGGCGAATGTGGATGTGGATATCCTTCGGATCGTTGACGCCATAGACCTCGCGTCCACCGAACAGCAGCCGGCCATCCCTGGATTTGCGGAAATAGCGCACGACGAAACGGGAATCGTCGACCGATTCGCCGCCCGGCAGCACTTTCGAATCAGACCCCAGCGGCACGGTCGCGCCGATGAAGGATCCGATCGGCATTATGTGCGCGGCACTGACCGGCTCGAGCGTACCGCCATAGGCATTGACCGCGATCAGGCATTTCTGCGCCGAGATCGTCCCTCTCGGCGTGGAAACCTTGACCTTGCCCCCTGCGGAAATGATGCCGGTCGATGGCGTCCCTTCGAACAGGTGCGCGCCGGCCTGTGCCGCCACCCGCGCAGTGCCGATCACCAGTTTCATCGGATGGATGTGGCCGGTGCCGGTGTCGCGCGTGCCGCCGAAATAGGCGCTCGAGCCCAGCCGCTCCGCCGTCTCCTTCGCATCCATGAATGAGATGTGCGGGTAGGAAAAGCGATTGGCCATGATCTCGGCATGCGCCTTGTAATCATCGACATAGCGCGGCTTGTGCGCGACCGAAAGCTGGCCTGGCATGTAGTCGATATCGATCTGATTGACGGCCGCGAAGTCAAGCAGGTGGGCTTTGGCCTCCTCCGCGAGATCGAACAGTGCCTTGGCGCGGGAAAGGCCATATTCGGCCTCCAGATCCTCGGCCCAGGCGCGCTGCCCGGTGCCGAGCTGGCCGCCATTGCGCCCGGAAGCGCCATCGCCGAAGCGATGCGCCTCGATCAGCACCACGTCCGCTCCAGCCTTGGCCAGATAAACCGCCGCCGACAGGCCGGTAAACCCACCGCCGATGATGACGACATCGCAGGTCCGGTCGCCGTCGAGTAGCGGATATTCAGGCCGTGGCCCAGCCGTGTCCTCATACCAGGAGCGGCCGGGCGAAATTGGGGATTGATAGTTCATGACTGGTCAGACGTTGAGCAGCAGATATTCCCGCTCCCACGGACTGATCACTTCCATGAACGTCTCGAATTCCGCGCGCTTGATCGCGGCATAGGTGGCGGCGAAGGACTTGCCCAGCAGTGCGCCGAGTTCCTCGTCGCCTTCGAACAGGTCGACGGCTTCGAGCAGGCTGCGGGGCAGGTCGATCTCATCCGCGTTGGCGGTCGTCAGCACCGGCGGTTCGGCCTTGATCTTCCTGGTGATGCCGATCAGCCCGCAGGCGAGCGAGGCCGCCAGCGCCAGGTAGGGATTGGCGTCGGAGGACGGAATGCGGTTCTCGACGCGCCGCGCCGCGGGGTCGGAACGCGGCACGCGGAACGCCGTGGTACGGTTGTCGTAGCCCCATTTGTTGTTGACCGGAGCCGATGCCGCCTGCGTCAGCCGCCGGTAGGAGTTGACGTAGGGCGCGAACATCACCAACGCGTTCGGCACGTGCTTCTGCATGCCGCCGATGAAATGGAAGAAAGCCTCGGTTTCGGAACCATCCTCGGCCGAAAAGATGTTCCTGCCCGTCTTCTTTTCGACGATCGACTGGTGGATATGCATGGCCGAGCCCGGTTGGCCCTGGATCGGCTTGGCCATGAAGGTCGCGTAGATCTCGTGCTTGAGTGCCGCCTCACGGATGGTGCGCTTGAACATGAACACCTGGTCGGCCAGTTCGATCGGGTCGCCATGGCGCAGATTGATCTCGAGCTGGCCGGCACCCTCTTCGTGGATGAGCGTGTCGATCTCCAGCCCTTGGCTTTCGGAGAAATGGTAGATGTCGTCGATCAGTTCGTCGAACTCGTTGACGCCGGCGATCGAATAGCCGGCGCCGCCGCCGATCGCGCGCCCCGAGCGGCCGACGGGCGGGGTCAATGGATAGTCCGGGTCCGGATTCTTGCGCACGAGATAGAATTCGATCTCGGGCGCCACGACCGGCTTCAGCCCAAGCTTGTCATAGGCCGCCAGCACTCGTTTCAGCACATTGCGCGGCGTGAATTCGACCGAGCGGCCGTCCTGGTGAACGAGGTCGCAGATGACGGCGGCCGTCGGGTCTTCTTCCCAGGGCACTACGGTCAAGGTCGACAGGTCGGGCATCAACTTGAGGTCGCCGTCGTCTTCCGGGTAGTGAAAGCCGTTGCCGTCCTCCGGATAGCCGCCGGAAATCGTCGTCATGAAGACGGCCGAGGGCAGCGCCAGTGAGGTATTGGAGGTGAATTTCTTCGACGGCATCATCTTGCCGCGCGCCACGCCGGCCTGATCTGGCGTGATGCATTCGATATCCTCGATGCCGCGCCATTCCAGCCAATCGCTGACTTCCTTCCAGTTCTTCACACCCCGCAGGTTTTTCACAAAGGCAGGCGTGCGCGCCCGTCCTCCGCGGCTCGACGGACGGACTTCCTTTTTTGCAGGCGGCATCATTCACCAGATTGGGTTGCGGATTTCGAAGTATAGCCGTGCCGCGCGATGGAAGGGAAGGGGAGCCACCGCCGGCATTTGCCGTTGCAGGTTGAAAATCGCCTGCCGGTCGGCTTAGGATTGGTGTCTTCCCGCACTTTGAGAAGCCGGCGATGCGAACCAGCAGCGAACTGACCACGATCGGCTTCGATGCCGACGACACGCTTTGGCAGAACGAACAATTCTTCCGCATGACGGAAAAGCGCTTTGCCGCCATGCTGGCCGATCATGGTGAGGAGCAGCAGATCTCGGCGCGGCTGTTGGAGGCCGAGCGGCGCAACCTTGCGATCTATGGCTTCGGCATCAAGGGATTTACGCTCTCGATGATCGAAACGGCGATCGAGGTCACCGATGGGCGCGTGCCGGCCTCGGTCATAGCGGAGATTCTCGACGCCGGTCGCCAGATGCTGGGCCATCCGATCGAGCCCTTGCCGCATGCACGCGAGACGGTCGAGAAACTCGCCGGCACCTTCCGCCTCGTGCTGATCACCAAGGGCGATCTGTTCGATCAGGAACGCAAGCTGGCCGGCTCCGGCCTGGGCGACCTGTTCGACGCTGTCGAGATCGTCAGCGACAAGACTGCCGCGACCTATGCGCGCCTCTTCAACCGCCATGGCGACGGCCCGGCAAGGAGCATGATGGTTGGCAATTCGCTGAAGTCGGACGTGGTGCCAGCCATCGAGGCAGGCGGCTGGGGCGTTCATGTGCCGCACGAACTGACCTGGGTGCTCGAACATGTCGAGGCGCCGGTCGCAGAGCCGCGTTTCCGTCAGATATCCGATCTCGGTCAATTGCCGGAACTGATAGAAAGCATCGCGAAGTCGGGCTGATCGCGCCTTTGATTATTTGCCTTTTGCATAATTCCGGACGGAAAACCGCTGCACGACTTTCCCGGAATTGCCTCAGCGGCTGATCAGACGATCGATCACCGGTTGCAGCCGTTCGGGCGTGATCGGCTTGGCCACCACCACATCGACGACATTCGCCAGGCCAAGGCTCTCTGGCGTGCCATTCTTGGTTGAAAGCAGGATCACGGGAGGAAGCGATTTGCCCGAAGCCCGGCGCAACGTTTCGATGCCGGGCATCAGATGGTCGCAGTCCTTGTTGTCGGGACCGCCGTCGAGGACAATTGCTCCCGGCACCAGCGTCCGCAAGGTTTTCGCCGCGATATCCGGCGATTCCGAGATTGGTCTGAGCCCGGACCGCTCGACGATCTTCGATACGACGACCCGGTTGATCGGCGATTTCCCGACAACAAGCACCCGCGAGAGATCGCGGATCGTCTCCGTGCTTGAATCCCGAGTCATCAGATTCACATGTTTTGCGGTCTCGCCATCGCGATTCACTGGGCACCCAAGTCGGCCAAGAAGTTCGCCCCTATTTCAATGCAGAGTTGAATCTGGGCGACAATTGGCGTGAGATCGGACCCTATGTCAAGTTGAAATAAAAGAACCTGCTGTCGCCCTCCACAACAGTGGATTCAAGCAACAGTACTGTACTGCTCTGTCCATCGTTCGGTTGCGTAAAAATAAAATTCACCTGCGCATACATTGCGCAGGTGAAGGGCCGCTTGGACGATTCCGATCAGCCATGGCTCTGCTGCGTGACGATCACCGGGATCAGCAGATCGCCCCAATTGCCGTCGCCGCCATGGTGCCTTGCAGAGCGCACGAGCTCCACCGAGACGCCCGCCTCGACCGCCTTCATCACCGACTGGTTCAGCCTGTGCAGATCGTTGGCCAGCATGCGGATCGTCGCCTGCTGGTCGACGCTCATCGTGGTCGATTGCTCTTCCGCCCGTTCCTTGACACGGCTTATCGATGCCATTGGTCTTCTCCTATGTCCTTGCCCTCTCGGGCGTTTCCTCTGTTGGTCGTCTTTTTTGGCGAGCTCACTCCGCTGCCGGCTTGAACTGCGCGTGCTCGGTCGATTCATGCATGGCGGTGGTCGACGACCGGCCCCCGGTGATCGCCATCGAGACGGCATCGAAATAGCCGGTGCCGACCTCACGCTGGTGCTTGGTCGCGGTATAGCCATTGGCTTCCGCCGCGAATTCCGCTTCCTGCAACTCGGAATAGGCCGCCATCTGCCGCGCCTTATAGCCGCGGGCGAGTTCGAACATGCCGTAGTTGAGCTGGTGGAAGCCGGCCAGCGTAATGAACTGGAACTTGTAGCCCATGGCGCCCAGTTCCCGCTGGAACTTGGCGATCGTTGCGTCGTCGAGATTCTTCTTCCAGTTGAATGACGGCGAGCAATTATAGGCGAGCAGCTTGCCCGGATGGTGCCTGCGCACCCCCTCGGCGAATTTCTTGGCCTGGGCCAGGTCGGGCTTCGAGGTCTCGCACCAGATCAGGTCGGCGTGGGGCGCATAGGCAATGGCCCGCGCGATGCAAGGCTCGATGCCGTTCCTGACCTGATAGAAGCCTTCCACCGTACGGCCGGCATCATAGTCGACGAAGGGCTGGTCGCGCTCATCGATATCGGAAGTGAGCAGCTTTGCCGCTTCCGCGTCGGTCCGTGCCACGACCAGGGTGGGCGTGCCCATCACGTCGGCCGCGAGCCGCGCCGCGTTGAGGTTGCGGATGTGCGCCGCGGTCGGGATCAGCACCTTGCCGCCGAGATGGCCGCACTTCTTCTCCGACGCCAGCTGGTCCTCATAGTGGACGCCGGCGGCACCCGCCTCGATGAACGCCTTCATGATCTCGAAGGCGTTGAGCGGGCCGCCGAAGCCGGCTTCCGCATCGGCAACGATCGGCGCGAACCAGGTCTCGACGGAAAGCCCCTTGCCTTCGGAGGTCTCGATCTGGTCGGCGCGCTGCAGCGTGCGGTTGATACGCTTGACCAGTTCGGGCGCCGCATTGGCCGGATAGAGCGACTGGTCCGGATACATCGCCGAGGCGGTGTTCGCGTCAGCGGCAACCTGCCAGCCCGACAGATAGATCGCCTTCAGCCCCGCACGCACCTGCTGCATCGCCTGGTTGCCGGACATGGCGCCCAATGCATTGACGAAGTCCTCTTCGTGGATGAGCTTCCACAGCCGGTTGGCACCCATTTCGGCAAGGCTCTGTCTGATCTGCACGGAACCGCGCAGCCGCTTCACGTCCTCCGGCGAATAGGGGCGTTCAATGCCGTCGAAGCGGCCTTCAGGCGCCGAGGGGACAAGGTTGTAAAAATCAGTCATTGGTCGCTCCGAAGGGTTTCTGCGCGATGTCCGTGCGCCAGTTGTCGTGGGTACTTCTATGTGACTGAATTTACATTGCGCCGCAAAATGAGCCAGGAAAATCAGCAAATCCCACCGGATATAAGGGAAAATCTGTATTGTGTTTGACAGGGAGGCATTGTAAATTTGTCAATCCTGTAGAGGCAAGCAAGCCGGGATCGCGACTGATTTCATGTAATTTCCTGTCAAGGATAGTCGATGGCTGACCAGAAGATTTTCGCCGGGCCGCGCATTCGCCGCATCCGCAACGCCAAGGGCCTGACCCAGACGGCGATGGCCGAGGGGCTCGGCATCTCGCCCTCCTACCTCAACCTGATCGAGCGCAACCAGCGGCCGCTGACGGTGCAGCTGATCCTGAGGTTGGCCTCCGTCTACAAGGTCGATCCGCATGAGCTTCAGGGCGAGGCGAGGGGGTCGGTCGCTGGCCTGAAGGAGGTGTTCACCGATCCGCTGCTGGTCGGCGAGCTGCCGGGGGACCAGGAACTGATCGAGCTTGCCGAGGCGGCGCCCAATGCCTCCGCGGCGGTGATAAAACTGTTCCGCGCCTATCGCGAGCAGGCCGAGCGGCTGTCCGACATCAACGAGCTTCTGGCGCGCGAGGGCCGTGCGACCGCGCTCTCCGGCGCCCGGCTGCCGATCGACGAGGTGCACGAGATTTTCGAGCGGCGGCCGAACCATTTTTCCTCGCTCGAGGAAGAGGCCGAGGCGTTCACGTCGGTGCTCGATCCCGGCGACGACCTGTTTGGCGCCTTGAAGGCATGGCTGAGGCGCGAATACGGCATCGTGGTCAAGGTTCTGCCGGTCGCCACCATGCCGAACTGGCGCCGCCGCTACGACCGTCACTCGCAGCGCCTGTTCCTGTCCGAGCGCCTGTCGCCATTCGACCAGTTGCGTGAAGTCGCGATGGAGGCCTGCCTGATCCGCATGACGGTCGCGGTCGCCGGCGAGATCCAGGCGCTAAGGCTGGCCACGGACGAGGCGCGCCGCCTTGCCCGCTTCGAACTCGGCCGCTATGCCGCCCATGCGCTGATGATGCCTTACCAGCCCTTTCACGCGGCGGCCGTTCGCTCACGCTATGACATCGACGTCCTGCGCTCGCGCTTTGGCGTCTCCTTCGAGCAGGCGGCAAACCGCCTGACCATGCTGCAGCGGCAAGGTGCTTCTGGCGTGCCCTTCTTCATGCTCGAGGTCGACAATGCCGGAAATCGCTTTCGCAAGGCCGGCAGCCAGGGCTTTCCGCAAAGCCGATTTGGCGGCGGCTGTCCCAAGCTTCCCGTGCATGTCGCCTTCACCCAACCCGGCCAGATCTTCGTCGAGGCGGTGGAAATGCCCGACGGCGCCGAGTTCCTGTGCATCGCCCGCACGCTGGAAGGACCGCAAGGCGCATTCTCCGAACGCCCGCGCCGCACGGCACTGCTGCTTGGCTGCGACATCGGTTTTCGCGACGACATCGTCTATGGCGCGGCCCTGCCCGGCACGGCAGTCGGCCCGAAGGTAGGGGCGGTCACCATCGCGGCGACGCCCATCGGACCGGCCTGCCGGCTTTGCGAGCGTGTCGGCTGCCTGGCGCGCGCCGAGCCGCCGGTGACCCGCCCCCTCGGCCTCGACGAGATGGTGACCGGCCTGAGCGCGTTCGATTTTCAGTAAGATCGGCGCCGGTGGAGAGCATGGTGGGGCAGGTTCTTCTTTGGTTGTGCAAACAACAAGCCTTCACGCGCCCAACATTGCGAGCAACAATATTGATTGAGCATTGGTAGTAGGATATCAAACCTCTAGCTGCGGATCGGCGGGGGGTATTGATGGGCAGGACGGTTCTTTGGGTTGGTCTGGGCCTTGCCCTGGCGATCTCGCCCGCATTTGCGGAGAAATCCTCGGGATTCTTCAAGTCCTATGAAGGATACAATGATGCCGGCAAGGCGTTCTTGGATAAGATTGATCCGAAGATCGGCGCGGTGGACCTTGCCGAAGGTGTGCATCTCAATCTCGGAGATAAGTTCTACTTTCTGAGCAAGAAAGATACGGTCTCGGTCCTGACCGAGGCTTGGGGCAATCCACCCGCTTCGGCTTCCGATGCCGTCGGCATGATCTTTCCAGCCAAATACGATCCCCTCTCGGACGGCAATTGGGGGATAGAACTGCGATGGGAAAAGATAGGCCATGTCGATGATGGCGATGCCGCATCAATCGATTATGGCGATCTGCTGCACAGCATGCAGGCGGACACCTTGTCGGGCAATGACCACAGGCTGAAGGACGGCTTTCCGCCCATTACGCTCATTGGTTGGGCCTCACCGCCGGTCTATGATGCGGCAAACAAGCGTTTGCACTGGGCCAAGGAATTGCAATTCGGAAACGATAGCGTTCACACGCTCAACTACGACGTCCGTTTTCTGGGCAGGGAAGGCGTTTTCGTAATGAGCTATATCGCCACGGTGGAGCAGTTGCCGGAGATAAGGCAGAGCCTGGACGAAGTCCTTGGTCTTGCTGTCTTCAATGACGGAAAAAAGTACACGGATTTCACACCGGGCGCCGATACGGTTGCGGCAGTCGGCATTGGCGGCCTGATAGCCGGAAAATTGGCGGCAAAGGCAGGTCTTATCGCTGTGGCGCTCATTGCGCTGAAAAAATTTGGCCTGATCCTGCTAGTCCCTTTGGCGGGTCTCTGGAGCCTCATTCGCGGCAAGAAAAACACTTCGTAAGGTTGGTCAAGCCTTGCAGTGCGCCAAACGGAGCGCCGCACTGGATCATCCCCGGTCTGCACCTTTGCGTTACGTGAACAGAGTAGTTTTTTGTCGTCCCTTGCGCATCGTCCCGTCCACAAAAGCTCGACAGTCGCGCCATGACAGACACGGCATCATCTCCGACCCTAGTTGCATCGACCGGCCTTGCTACTCCGACTGTCTCGCCGCGCGAGGAACGCGTCGGCATGCTTCTGGTCTTCCTGTCGGCGCTGATGTGGAGTTTCGGCGGCACCATCGCCCGCTTCATAGGCGTCGGTGACAGCTGGACCGTTATTTTCTGGCGCTCCGTTTGGGCTGCCGCCTTCCTGCTCTGCTTCATGGTCTGGCGTGACGGCTGGCGCGGCATGGTGAAGTCATTCCGGCACATGGGCCTGCCAGGCATTGCGGTGGGATTCTGCTTCGCCATCGCGTCGACCTCGTTCGTCGTGGCGCTTGCCTACACCACCGTCGCCAACATCCTCTTGATGCAGGCCGGCGTGCCGCTCCTGGCGGCCTTGTTTGCCTGGGCGCTGTTTCGCGAACGGGTAACCGTCGCAACCTGGATGGCGATTGCCGCCGTCATCGCCGGCGTCGCCATCATGGTCTCTGAATCTCTTGACGGCGCCGTCTCGCCCATAGGGGATGGACTGGCGCTGCTGATCGCGTTCATGTTCTCGATCGCCACCGTCATCACTCGGCGCTTCTCCAGCGTGCGCATGACGCCGGCGACCTGTCTCGGCACGATCCTGGCGGCGGGCTTCGCTGCCTCGCAGGCCTCGATCTTCATGGTGTCGGTCGGCGACATGGGCTTTCTCTTCGTCTTCGGCGTGGTCAATCTCGGCCTTGGCCTTGCTTTCTTCGCCACCGGCGCGCGCCTGATCCCGGCGGCGATCGCGGCACTGCTCGGTACGTTCGAGCCGATCCTGGGGCCAATATGGGTCTGGCTCATCCATTCCGAGGTGCCGTCCGGGCGCACCATCATCGGCGGCGCGGTGGTGGTCACGGCGCTGCTTGTCCATATTGGGCTCGAATTCAAGCGCCAGGCGCGACCGCAGCGGGCGGGGGTCACCGGAGTACCTTCGCCTAATTGATGCCGGCGCCGAAGCTTTGCCCATTGACAACGTCGCTGCCGCCCGGGCAGGCTGGGAACACGGCAACAACAAGACAGGCTTATCTTGCCAAGTCTCCCCGGCGGCTCGATCGAGACCGGACCACATTCTTGTATCTCTCTCCGCGCGGCGGCGAAAGCTTCTGACGGCACCGCAATTCCTTCCCGCCCCGAACGACCGGGTGGCGGCAGGCGGCGTGCCGGATGGTGCTTGTCGATCCCTGGAAAGCTCAATAGTCTGAAGCAAATGCCCGGCCGCGCGAGCATGTCGCGACGCGCCGGCGATGGAACACTCACCAAAGGAGAATAGCATGATCCGCAAAGCGCTCTGGCTTTCGGCAACCTCGGTATTTCTGGCGCTTTTAACGCCCGCCGGTCACGCCGCGGACCGCGTCGTCAACGTCTTCAACTGGTCTGACTATATCGACAGTTCGATCATCGACGATTTCACCAAGAAGACCGGCATCAAGGTCGTCTACGACACCTTCGATTCCAACGAAATCCTCGAAACCAAACTGCTCGCCGGCGGTAGCGGCTACGACGTCGTCGTGCCGAGCGGCAATTTCCTCGCCCGCCAGATCCAGGCCGGTGTGTTCCAGAAGCTCGACAAGTCGAAGCTGCCGAACCTCTCCAACATGTGGGACACGGTTATGGAGCGCACCGCCAAATACGACCCCGGCAACGAATACTCGGTCAATTACATGTGGGGAACGGTCGGCATCGGTTACAACACCAAGAAAGTGCAGGCAGCGCTCGGCACCGACAAGATCGACAGCTGGGATACCTTCTTCAACCCGGACAGCCTGGCCAAATTGAAGGATTGCGGCGTCTATGTGCTGGATTCTCCCTCAGACATCCTGCCGGCGGCCCTGAAATATCTCGGTCTGGACCCGAACAGCACCTCGCCGGACGATATCGCCAAGGCCGAGGAAGCTCTTCTCAAGATCCGCCCCTACATCAGGAAATTCCACTCGTCCGAATACATCAACGCACTTGCCAATGGCGATATCTGCCTGGCGGTCGGCTGGTCGGGTGATGTGTTCCAGGCTCGCAACCGGGCGGTCGAAGCCAAGCAAGGCGTGGAGATCGGTTATTCCGTGCCGAAGGAAGGCGCGCAGATGTGGTTCGATCAGATGGCGATCCCCGCCGATGCGCCGCATGTCGCCGAGGCGCTCGAATTCATCAACTACATGATGACGCCGGAAGTGATTGCGAAATCGTCGAACTATGTCCTTTATGCCAACGGCAACAAGGCATCGCAGCAGTTCGTCGATAAGGCGCTGCTCGACGATCCGTCCGTCTATCCGGACGCCGCGACCTTGCAGAAGCTCTATACCACCCAGCCTTACGATCCCAAGACGCAGCGCATCATCACGCGCAGCTGGACCAAGATCGTCACCGGCCAGTAGGCAATCCGACGCGACCCCGGCAGCCAACTGCCGGGGTCGATTTCTGTTGGGGAACGAAAAAGTACGGAGTGGGATATGAAATCGCTTGGCAGCATCCGCAGGGACTTCGCGCCATGGAACGACCCGAACGCCAAGCCTTATATCCAGTTCGACAACGTCACCAAGAAGTTCGGTGACTTCACCGCCGTCAACAATCTGTCGCTGACCATTTTCGAGCGTGAATTCTTCGCCCTGCTTGGTGCCTCGGGTTGCGGAAAGTCGACGCTGCTCAGGATGCTTGCCGGCTTCGAGGAACCGACGGCCGGCCGCATCCTGCTCGATGGCCAGGATCTGCGCGGCATTCCGCCCTATCGCCGGCCGGTCAACATGATGTTCCAGTCCTATGCCTTGTTCCCGCATATGACGGTCGAGAACAACATCGCCTTTGGCCTCAAGCAGGAAGGCATGCCGAAGCCCGATATCGAAAAGCGCGTCGCCGAAATGCTGAAACTGGTCAAGCTCGAGCAGTTCGCCAAGCGCAAGCCGCACCAGCTCTCCGGCGGCCAGCGCCAGCGCGTCGCGCTTGCCCGCTCGGTCGCCAAGCGACCGAAAGTGCTTCTGCTGGACGAGCCGCTCGGCGCGCTCGACAAGAAGCTGCGCGAGGAAACCCAGTTCGAACTGATGGATCTGCAGCAGGAGCTTGGTCTCACCTTCGTCGTCGTCACCCATGACCAGGAAGAGGCGATGACGATGGCCGATCGCATCGCCATCATGGACAAGGGCGAGGTCATGCAGGTTGCGACGCCGCCGGAAGTCTACGAAGCCCCGACGTCGCGGTTCGTCGCCCATTTCGTCGGCAACGTGAACATGTTCGAGGGCAAGGTTGCCGAGCGGACCGACAAGACAACTCGCATCACCGGCGCGACCGGAGCCCAGATCGTCGTCGAAAATGGTGGCGCGAACGCAAAGGCCGATGCCAATATCGTCTTCGCCATCAGGCCGGAGAAGATCAAGGTCTCGTCGAAGAAGCCGGCCGACGCCGTCAACGCGCTGGAGGGCGAGGTTTACGACATCGCTTATCTCGGCGACATGACCGTCTATCACGTCAGGCTGGACGATGGGCAGATCGTGCGGGCAAGCGCCATGAACGCGGCCCGTGTGACCGAGGATCCGCTGACCTGGAACGACCGTGCCTGGGTGTCCTTCCGGCCCGACGCCGGCGTCGTGCTGGCGCGGTAAGGGGCGGTCATGTCCAATATCGCCGTCGCCGATGCCGCCGCGCCATCGACTGCCGCCAATCCGTTCCTGACGCGTTTGGGTGCCGGCTTCGTCAGCCGGCTCGTCATCATCGTTCCCTATCTCTGGCTGCTGTTCTTCTTTCTCGTCCCCTTCGTCATCGTCTTCAAGATCTCGCTGTCACAGACGGCTATCGCCATGCCGCCCTACACGCCGGTGCTCGATCTCAGGGACGGCGTTTCCGGCTTCTTCGCCGGCTTTCGCGACCTCAACTTCGACAATTATGTATGGCTGACGCAGGACGCTCTCTATTTCAAGGCGTACCTCACCAGCGTCGTCATCGCTGCCACTTCCACGGTGCTGACCTTGCTGGTTGGCTATCCCATCGCCTATGGCATGGCCCGCGCTCCGGCCACGATCCGCCCGACATTGCTGATGCTGGTCATCCTGCCGTTCTGGACGTCGTTCCTGATCCGCGTCTATGCCTGGATCGGTATCCTGAAGCCCGAGGGCCTGCTCAACCAGTTGCTCTTGTCGCTACACATCGTCAACCAGCCGCTGGTGATCCTCAACACCTACACGGCCATCTTCATCGGCATCGTCTATTCCTACCTGCCGTTCATGGTGCTGCCGCTTTACTCCTCGCTGGAAAAGATGGACTACTCGCTGATCGAGGCAGCCAAGGATCTCGGCTGTCCGCCGACCGCTGCCTTCTGGAAGATCACCTTTCCGCTGTCCCTGCCCGGCGTCATCGCCGGCTGCCTGCTTGTGTTCATCCCGGCGGTGGGCGAATTCGTCATTCCCGACCTGCTCGGCGGCTCGCAGACGCTGATGATCGGCAAGACGCTGTGGAACGAGTTCTTCGCCAATCGTGACTGGCCGGTGTCGTCGGCCGTTGCCGTCATCCTGCTGTTGCTGCTTATCGTACCGATCGTGTTGTTCCAGCATGCCCAGGCCCGCGCGCAGGAGCAGGACAAATGAACACCACCTGGAGCCGCTTCAACATCACCTCGATCACGCTCGGTTTTGCCTTTCTCTATTTGCCGATCGTGCTGCTCGTCGTCTTCTCCTTCAACGAGTCCAAGCTCGTCACCGTCTGGGGCGGCTTTTCCACCAAATGGTACGTATCGCTGTTCCACAATCAGGGCCTGATGGACGCCGCATGGGTGACCATCCGCGTCGGTCTGATTTCAGCGACGGTGGCCACGGTTCTCGGCACTATGGGAGCCCTGGCGCTGACCCGCTACACACGCTTCCGGGGCAGGGTCCTGTTCTCCGGCATGATCTTCGCACCATTGGTCATGCCTGATGTCATTACCGGCCTGTCGCTGCTCCTGCTGTTTGTCGCCATCGGCATGGATCGCGGCATGACGACCGTGATCCTCGCGCATATCACCTTCACGATGTGCTTTGTCGCGGTCGTCGTGCAGTCGCGGCTTGTTAGCTTCGATCGCTCGCTGGAAGAAGCCGCCATGGATCTTGGCGCGCCGCCGGTGAAGACCTTCTTCCAGATCACGCTGCCGGTCATTCTGCCGGCGATCGTGTCCGGCTGGATGCTGGCCTTCACGCTGTCACTGGACGACCTGGTCATCGCCAGCTTTGCTTCGGGTCCTGGCGCCACCACGCTGCCGATGAAGATCTACAGCCAGGTCCGTCTCGGCGTGACGCCGGAGATCAATGCCGCCTGCACCCTTCTGATCGCGATCGTCACGGTTGGCGTCGTCATCGCTTCGGTCGCCAACAAGCGGCGCGAGGTGCAGCGGCAGCTTGACGAGCGCGCCGCGCAGCGCGGGTAGGAGCTGCGCTTCGGGCGCAAGGCCTTATTCGCCCGAAACGCCGCGGCTTATCGGTGAAATGAACGGCGTGCTCCAGGTTCCGCCGACGAAAAACGACGACTGGTTAGGCCCCTGCTGGCCGCTCTTTTGCGTTGCCGGCTGATCCGACTGGATGACGCCGCCCGACAGCGCCAGTCCGCGTCCTGCGTAGGATGCGATGCCGGAAAGCCAGATCTTGTATTTCGCCGAATTGGCCTCGGCCTTGTCGAGTCTGGCCACGCCTCTCGAAATGGTTGCCTTCACTTCGGCCCCATCGATGGGCAGCGTCCCGTCCGAGACATCGTCGAGCGCGAAGAAGCCGCCCTGTTCGGTGTGCTTGAGAAAGGCAGGCAGGTTGAACTTGCTGAGCGCGCCAGGGCCGAAGGTCGCCGAGACCGAGCCGTCGGCGTTTTCAAAGATCGAATCCCAGGTCCTTCCCGGCCCCTTGAGGATGACCGAAACGGTGCCCGTGCCGACCGGCACCAGCCGGGTCATCCCGGCCGCGGTACCGAACGCGCCGCCATCGACATCGGAGGCCAGCAGCCGGATCTCGACCTGGGTGCCCTCGGGTTTGCGGTCGAAACGAAGGCTGGTCTGGATGTTGCCGCCAAAAGCCGAGGCGTCGGAGATGTCGAAGACGGAAAGACCGTCCTTGACCTGGGCGGTGGCCGCGACATCGGCAAGCTGGATGCTCCCCGCCGTGGCATGGGCCGCCGACAGCCTGAGATCGAGATTGACCCGGTCGGCGAAACTCGTATTGACCTGACCTGGCTCGCCGCTGCTCGCCGGTCCAAGCGACGTGAAGGCGGATAGGAACGACCTGAGGTCGAGCGTGTCGAAGGCAAGTGTGCCCGAGATCACCGGCTGCGTCTCGCCAAGAGACAGGTCCAGCGCGCCCATGCCCGGGTTGTTATCCAGCGCCAGCGCCGTGTTTTCGAATTTGACGCGTCCGGCCGACGCCGTCACCTTGCTCGAAATGCTGACCGAGCCGATCGCCGCGCTCGGCGCAATGCCGGCCTGTGACCATTCCAGCACGCGGCGCAGCGAGGGGGCCGCGAATTTCACCTGGCCGTCGAAATAGGCGTTTTCGGACATGTTGGCCGTGCCGTCGAACGAGAAGGTGGCGGGCGCTGCCTTGAAGGACAGGGTGAGCGGCGCCATGCCCCCGGCAAACAGCACCAGCGGTCTCGGCGAGGCGGCATCCACGGTCACGCTTTCGCCACGCCAGATCCCTGTCGCGGATAGCGTCGCATTGCTGTTCATCGCCGCCCATGTGGCCTGGCCGCTAAGACTGCTCAAGATCTCCATATCCTTGCCGTTGACGGACGCCACCATGCGGCCGTCCCTGAACTCCACAGTGCCGAAAGTGTCGGTCGGCAGCTTGTCCAGGTCGGGCTTGGCGGGGTCGGTCTTGACCAGGCCACGGGCCGCGTCGATGGAGCGCGCGATGCGCCCGCCGGTCGGCGCCGTGGGCAGGAACAGCCCGTCCGCCGTGCGCTGGACCCGGATCGTCGGCCTAATCAGCCGTGCCGTGGAAAACACCACATCGCCCTGCAATGCCGCCATGGCCGAGAGGTCGACCTCGACCCGTTCGGCTTCGACGACCGGCGGCGCATCGGCATCCGTCCACTTCGACAGCGTCACATCGGTCAGGATCGCGCGGAATTTCGGCCAGACCTCGATGCGCGGCGACCCCTCGATGGCCACCCGAAAGCCGCTCCAGGCGCTCAATTCCCAAGCGATGCGGTCACGCACGATCCGCGTCGAGGCGATCAGCGGCAGGGCCGCGACCACCAGGGCGATGACGATCGCGGCAACACCGATCGCCCATACTCCGCGGCGGATCAAGGATGATGGCATATAGCCCCGTATGCTTCCATTCCGATAAAAACGATCGTCCGACGGGTGTAACCCGTGTCGTCACTACGACTTAGGGCTGACGCATTTCAAGTCTTTATGGCCCGGCGATGGCATTTGCGCACACCTGGCTGAGTCGGCCCAACAAAATCTTGCTCTGCTGCGCTGCGATATGCATAAGCGATGACGACCGTGGGAGGATCGATCATGGCTGGCGAAGTACCGCTCTGGACCCCAACGCAAGACCAGATTGATGCCTCGCCCTTGACCGCCTTCATGAAGGCCGCGGCGGCGAGTACCGGCAGTCCATTCTCTTCCTACGCCGATCTTCACCGCTGGTCGGTCGAGAACCGGGAGGCGTTCTGGGATCTCGTCTGGGATTTCTGCGGTCTTGAAGGCGACAAGGGCGAACGACTGCTGCTCGATGGCGAGAAGATGCCCGGCGCCTCTTTCTTCCCGGACGCGTCGCTGAATTTCGCCGAAAACCTTCTGAAGAAAACCGGGGCCGGCGAGGCAATCGTTTTTCGTGGCGAGGACAAGGTCGAGAGGCGACTGTCGTGGAACCAACTGCATGGCCTGGTCTCGCGCCTGCAGCAGCTTTTCCTGTCGCTCGAGGTGAAGAAGGGTGACCGTATCGCGGCGATGATGCCGAACATGCCCGAAGCCGTCGCCGCCATGCTGGCCGCCGCCTCGATCGGGGCCGTCTGGTCATCCTGTTCTCCCGATTTCGGCGAGCAGGGCGTGCTCGACCGGTTCGGCCAGATCGAGCCCGTCATCTTCATCGCGCCGGACGGCTATTGGTACAATGGCAAGGCGATCGAGGTCGCCGACAAGGTCAAGGCGGTCGCGGCCAGGCTCGGCAGCGTCCGCAAGATCCTGCTCGTCGACTATCTCGGCACCTCCGCCGACGTGGCTGATACCATCGACAAGGCCGTGGCGATGGAGGAGGCGCTGTCGCCCCTCGCCGTCAAGCCCGTCACCTTCGAGCGGCTGCCGTTTTCGCATCCGCTCTACATCCTGTTTTCGTCCGGCACCACCGGCATTCCCAAATGCATCGTCCATTCGGCCGGCGGCACGCTGATCCAGCATGTCAAGGAACACCGGCTGCATGCCGGCCTCGGCGACGGCGACCGCTTCTTCTACTTCACCACCTGCGGCTGGATGATGTGGAACTGGCTGGTATCGGGTCTGGCCTCTGGCGCAACGCTGCTGCTCTACGATGGCTCTCCCTTCCACCCCGACGGCAACGTGCTGTTCGATTTCGCCGATGCCGAGAAGATGACCTTCTTCGGGACCTCGGCCAAGTTCATCGATTCCGTGCGCAAGGCCGGTCTCAAGCCGATCCGCAGCCATGATCTCTCGACGGTGCGCGCCATATCCTCCACCGGGTCGCCGCTTTCGCCCGAGGATTTCCGCTTCGTCTATGACGGGATCAAGAAAGACGTGCATCTGGCCTCGGTATCCGGCGGCACCGATATCGTTTCGTGCTTCGTGCTCGGCGTGCCGATCGAGCCGGTCTGGACCGGGGAGATCCAGGGGCCGGGCCTCGGCCTCGCCGTCGATGTCTGGGACGACGACGGCAAGCCGGTCAGGCGGGAGAAGGGCGAGCTGGTTTGCACCAAGGCCTTCCCGTCCATGCCGATCGGCTTCTGGAACGATCCCGACGGCAAGAAATACCAGGCGGCCTATTTCGAGCGTTTCGACAATGTCTGGTGCCATGGCGATTTCGCCGAATGGACCGATCATGGCGGCATTATCATCCACGGTCGTTCGGACGCGACGCTCAATCCAGGCGGCGTGCGCATCGGCACGGCGGAAATCTACAACCAGGTCGAGCAGATGCCCGAAATCCTGGAGGCGCTGTGCATCGGCCAGAATTTCGACAATGACGTGCGCGTCGTGCTGTTCGTGCGGCTGGCCGCGGGTGTCCAACTGGACGAGGACCTGGAAAAACGCATCCGCGCCAAGATACGCAGCGGCGCGAGCCCCCGCCATGTGCCGGCCAGGATCGTCGCCGTTTCGGACATTCCCCGTACCAAGTCGGGCAAGATCACCGAGCTTGCGGTGCGCGATGTCGTGCATGGTCGTGCCATCAAGAACAAGGAAGCGCTCGCCAACCCGGAAGCGCTGGAGTTGTTCCGCGACCTGCCGCAACTTGCGCAGTGACCGCAACCGGCATGGTTAACGAAATATGTCGCGCGAATTTACCTAGATTTCACGAGTGGTACACATTCGTAAATTTTTTGGCGACCCGGTAAGGACTTGTTAAGGCCCGGCGTCGATAGTCGCACGTAACTTGAGGGAGAAATCCCGTTCCTCAGCCCCCGGAGGATCTGAATTCAGCTCAAGCCCCCGTTGTGACAGCAATCCCATCTCTTAAGGCGTCCTCTGGGCGCCTTTTCTTTTCGGCTTGCTATTCCGCCAGCACCCGAGTCGACGGGAACGCGACCTCCACCAGCGTGCCCTCGCCGGGCGTCGAATTGATGCTGAAGCGGGCGCGGTTGGCTTCCACCATCGCCTTGGTCAGCGGCAGGCCAAGGCCGGTGCCGTCGCCGCGCCCGCGCTTCAGGGCGTTGATCTGCTTGAATGGCTTCAGCGCCTGCTCGATCTCGGACTGGCTCATGCCGATGCCGGTGTCGCGCACCCGCATGACGACGTCGCCCGAGGTCTCGTAGGCGGTCGAGACGATCACCTGGCCGCCGGCCTGGGTGTAGCGGACGGCGTTGGACAGGATGTTGAGCGCGATCTGGCGCACGCTGCGCAGGTCGGCCACCACTTCCGGCAGCCGCGAGGCGAAGCTGGAGCGGATGATGACGCGTTCGCGGTTGGCCTGCGGCTGCATCATCGCCACGGTTTCGGCCAGCGTATCGTTGAGCGACACCGCCTCATAGGCCATTTCCTGCTGGCCGGCCTCGATCTTCGAGATGTCCAGGAGATCGTTGACCAGGTCGAGCACGTGGTTGCCCGAGCGGTTGATGTCGCGCAGATAGTCGCGGTAGCGGTCATTGGCGACCGGCCCGAACTTCTCGTCGACCATCAGTTCGGAAAAGCCGATGATGGCGTTGAGCGGCGTGCGGATCTCATGGCTGATGCGGGCGAGGAAATCGGTCTTCTGCGAGGAAGCGCGTTCGGCCACGGCACGCGCCTGGGTGAGATCCTCCTCGGCCCGCTTCCACTGCGTGATATCGCGCACCACGGCGCAGAAGCCGCTGTCGTTGGGCAGCCGGCCGATGGTCATGAACAGCGGGATGAAGCGCCCTTGTGCTTCGCGGCCGATCACCTCGCGGCCATCATTCAAGACGCTCGCCACGCCAGGCTCCGACAGGCCGGTGAGATAGTCGCGCGCCGCGCGCTGGCTCTCGATGGCAAACAGCGAGGCGAACGGCTTGCCGGTCACCTCGTCGCTGTCGAAACCGAATAGCGCCTCGGCCGGGCGGCTGATCGAACGGATGGTGCCGTCGCTGCCGATCAGCACGACCCCGTCTGTGGCGGTGTCGATGATGGTGCGCATCTCGGCGATGCGTGCCTTGAGCTCGGAAATGTCGGGCTGCGTCGGCTCCTCGCCGATCGCGTGCAGGGCCACAGGCGCATCATCCTCGCCGGAACGGCGAACGACCAGCATCAGGCCCTTGCCATCGCGCCAGGGTACGGAGCGCAGGATGGCGTCGATCGGAAATTCCTGTCCGTCGCGCGTCTTCAGCCGCAGAGCCCGGTCGCTGCCGTCGGAGGCGCCGTCACCGGCATAAGGATCGGCAAACAAAGCGCCGAGGCCGCCAGCATCCTCCAAGCTCTCCAGCGTCCCGTACCCGGTCAGGTCGAGGAATTCCTCGTTGGCATAGTGCAACTGATCGCCCGAATGGATGATGAGCGGAACCGGCAGCTTGCCGAGAAGCGATGTATCCGGCGTCTTGTTTTCGTTGCCGACGGAAAAAGCCGACGGCATGAACCCTGCGGTTTTGAGTGGCGGCACTTGCAGGCGTGGTCGCTCGGCAATTGTTTCGGTCGCTTCATGCGTGCCGCCGGTTTCGCCGGTGGCCGCAGGCGCGCTTGATGCAGCCGCTTCCTCGCCGGCCCAATCCTCATTGTCCTCGGCGTCGCGAAAATCGTCTGACGTCATGCCGTCGTCATCGGCCGGCGGTGCCTTGGCAGGCCCTGCCTGCGCCGGCGCCTCGCCATCCCCGATTATCTCCTGCGCCTCGGGCGCCGGCGCCTCGTCGGTGCCGCCGGCGGCACGGGCAGGCTCGTGCTCTTTGCCGGCATAGTCGAGCAGGGAGCCCGAGGCCGACGGCTGCGGAGATTCGGAGGTCGGTGTCTGTTGTTCGACCTGATCCGGCTCCGCACCGTCGAGCCGCGCCAGATCCCTCTGATCCTCGGCATCGCCCGTGGAAGGTTCGCCCGCATCCGGCTCGTGTTCCGCATCGGGCGCTGGTATCTCATGCGCCGGGTCGGCCACCGGTTCCTGGGTCGACTCTGTTGGTTCCGCATCCGAGGTGGCGATGTCCGCCGGCGGCTTCGCATTGGTCGCCGGCTTGGTCGTGTCTTGCGGCTCCGACAAAGAGCCTGTCCCGGCATCTGGTTCCGCCTGCCTTGCCGGCTTTATTGCTTCAGCCTCCGGCGGCTCTGCCGTGGAACTTTCTTTCTTCAGACGCTCGCCGATCTCGCGGAACGCGCTGCGTTCCAGCGTCGACAGCCCCTTGTCATTGGCTGGTTGCCTGTGTTCGGCCAGCCGGATGACCTTGTCGGCGAACCGCCGCTCCGGTTTCGGTACGATGGCCAGCGCCGGCACTTCGCCCTTGAACGGATCCGATGGCTTTGGCTCTCCGGCCTCTGGTTCTTCAGGCACCGTCTCCACGGCTTCCGGTTTCGGTGCCGCCGGCCTCTCGCCATTGGGCACCAATGCCATGCCGATCGCCTCCGGATCGACGACCGCATCCCCGGTTCGCGCGACGCCGAAGCCGCGGGAGCCTTCGAAAGCGCGGCTGCGGCCATAGACAGGCAATGCCGCCAGGTCGACCGGGATCTTCAGGTCGGTGCCGACGACCGGCCACAGCACCGAGCGGCCGGACCAGGTGTCGCGCCGCTCCAGCAGGCCGGCGATCTCGCCGGACGCATCAAGGCCGAAGGTCGCCGCGACATCCCTAAAGCGTCGGCCGATCACGTCGGCGGCCGGATGGCCGACGACATCGGCGAATTCATGCGACAGCGCGCTGAACTTGCCCTCGGCGTCGGTACGCCAGACGAAACGCAGCGGTGCCGCCGAGCGGTCTATCGTCCGGGTGGCCGAAGCTGTAGTCGGGGCTGCCGGGGAGGGGACCTCGTCCTGCTTCACGCTGTCCACCGAAGCCTCGGTGCCAGCCTCGGTCGTGCTTTTGGGTTCCGGCGCGGCCGGCGCGTCGTCTTCTCCGGCATTGAAATACCAATGATCATGCTGTGCCGGCGTGCCCGCCGCCGGCTGGTCATTGTCGGCGGCGACCGGTGCCGGCGCGGTCGGCTCCTCGATCTCCCGCTTTGCCCGTTCAGGCATATCGTCAGCCACGGGCTCGGAAGGGGCGGGCTCCTGTTCGATCTCGGCAGCGGCCGGCAACCGTTCGATCGCCTCCGTCCGCGAAACATCTGTTGTCGGCTGATTGTCCTGCCGAGACCTGGATTCTGGCGCGGCGGTTTCCGCTGCCTCCGTTGTGGCGCCAGTCTCTTTGGCGGGGCCTTCCGTTGCCGCGGACGAGCCGTCCGCCGAAGCCGCCGCGGCAGATGCGCTGTCTTCGAATTGGTCCTCGTCGATCACCACCAGCAGATGCCGCTCCGGCGTCAATCGGGCGAGGCCCGCCGGGTAGGAGGTCCTGCCGCCCGGAACGAGGCGCTTGACGATGCGCTCGCCCTCGGCCGCGACGTCGGCCACCAGGGCCGCCAGTGTCGCGGGCTGGATGCCGAGCGCCGAAAATCCTTCCGAGGCGGCCTCGACATTGCCCTTGGCATCGACGAAGGCAATGAAATGGCCGTCTTCGGTTAAGCCGCTGATCGCCCGGCCGGCGATCTCGGCGGCACTGCGCGAACCGGTCTGCGCCGCAGGCACCGCCAGCATGATGGCGTTCTCGCCGTCGGGCAGCGTCACGGCACTGGCAAGAAAGCCGACGGCGCGGCTGGTCATGCCGGTCGCCAGGCGCACCGTGATCGAGCGATCGCCGCCGATCTGCGGGAAACCGCTGGTCGCCATGATCTGACGGCGCGCGATCAGCGGCAGCCGCGTCGACGCGCCGATGATCGCTTCGATATCGGGATAGCCGAACATGGCGGCTCCAGGCCCATTGGCCCAGACCACCTGCTCGAGGTCCACCGACAGGATCGCGATCGCGTCGCCGGCGGCAAACCGCTGGCGGACCGCGTCGAGCACGGCGACGTCGAGGAAGGAATATTCGGACGGCATGCGCTTGGCGGACCCTCACGGAGCGGCGAATTTGCAGTTAACGCTTTGTTAATAAAAGCCGCAGCCACGAAGGTCCACAAGCCAGAACGTGCAAAGGCTGAATTTTGGCCGTTTGGTTAACGGCCAAAAACATTTTTTTGTGCACTGCAACAAAGATATTGCAATGCACAAAATTTGCCTTTATATTGCCATCATACATGAACGAGACGGCTTTCTGTCAAAGCCGCTGCCGCTGAAAAGGATGGAAAATGTCCAGGACCAAGACTGCCGAGACGATCGAAAACGTTGAATTCCCGAGCTTCGACGCTTCCAAGGCCACCGACCAGATGCGCGCTTTCGCCGAAAAGGGCGTTGAGCAGTCGAAGGAGGCCTACGCCAAGCTCAAGACTGGTGCCGAGGAGACCCAGAAGGCCCTGGAGTCGACCTACGAAACAGCCAAGGCTGTTTCCAGCGATCTGTCGCTCAAGACCATCACGGCGCTGCGCGCCAACGCCGAGGCCGGCTTCTCGCATCTCGAAGCCCTGATCGGTGCCAAGTCGCTGTCGGAAGTTGTCGAACTGCAGACCGCCTTCCTGCGCAAGCGCGTCGAACTGAGCGTCGAGCAGGCCAAGGACTTCCAGGCTGTTGCCTCCAAGGCGGCCGAGGATGTCTCGAAGCCGATCAAGACCGCCTTCGAAAAGGCGATCAAGGAAATCAAGGCCGCCTAATAAATGCGCATCGTCCGCGGATGCAGCAAAAGGTCGCATTTTGTCGGACAAATAGATGTGAGATAGTGACGGTTAATTGAATACCCGGCGGGTGGAACCTCCTCCCTCCACCTCCGGGGTGACCAGCCAGCACCTCCTCCCGCTGGCTCGTAACAGGAAAAGGCCGGCACCTCCTCCCGCCGGCCTTTTTCTTTGCCCGGCGATGGGTGCACCGCTGTGGGGAAGTGGCCTTTGCTTTGCAAAAGCCTTGAATTAGAATTCATAAGCCCGTAAGGACGCATCGCCGAACGACAGAGCGGATCGCGGAGAATGAACCTTCCACCTCGATCCTGCTACTAACGTTAAGACGTGCCGTTGTAGCTCAGATGGTTAGAGCGCCGGATTGTGGATCCGGAGGTCGCTGGTTCGATCCCAGCCAACGGTACCATCGGATTTCCCTCGTAAGTATCTGACTTCGCAGCAAGCCGATGAGCAAGATCACGCGCGAGGACGCGCTGAAGGTTCATAAATACTGGCTCGACCGGGTGGCGTCGGACGAGGGTCCCAGCGATCGCTCAGCCTCGACTGGCAACCGCAACATGGGCAACCTGCGATCACTCTACGGCGATTATTTTCGCCACTTGGGATTCCCCGAGCAGAAGAACCCATTTGCCGATCTCTCTTTCAGCGACAAATCGAAGCGCAGTCGCCCGCCGACGCGTGTTGCCAAGGCGGCGTGATATCGATAACATGCGGGCGGCAGTCCGATTATCAAGGGGGGGGGCATGAACTGGGGTGGACGTCAGATCAAGCTGCTGCGTTGGCGCGCTGCACTCGTGCCTGTGGCAGCGTGCGGACTAGTACTACTGATCCATGGGACGATCTGATGGCCAAGGCTGTTTCTTCGAAATCCGTCGAGAGCCACGCGCCGACAATGGCCGACGTGGCGGAGCGCGCGGGAGTATCGGCGATGACCGTCTCGCGTGCCCTGAAGGAGGGCAGCCGTGTTTCGAAGACGACGCGCGAGAAGATCATGGCCGCGGTCAACGACCTCGGCTACGTGCTCGATCAGTCGGCCGGCACGCTGTCGTCGCGCAAGACCGGCTTCGTTGCGGCGATCGTGCCCTCCATCAACAATTCGAACTTTGCCGACACAGCGCGCGGCATTACCGATGAATTGGAGAGCACGGGACTTCAGCTCTTGCTCGGCTACACGGACTACACGATAGAGAAGGAAGAGAGGCTGATCGAAGCGATGCTGCGCCGGCGGCCGGAAGGCATAATTCTGACCGGCGGCGCCCACACGGAACGGGCACGCCGCCTGCTGGCAAGCGTTGGCATCCCGGTGGTCGAAACCTGGGAGTTGCCGGTCAGGCCCATCGACCAGGTCATCGGCTTTTCCAACGAGGAGGCGATGGGCCTGCTCGTCAAGACACTGGCCAGGAAAGGGTACCGGAAGTTCGGCTATATCGGCGGCACGACCTCACGCGATACGCGAGGCAGCCAACGGCGCGACGGCTTTGTCAGGGCCATAGAGGAGCTGGGCCTGCCGCCCGGCCGCCTCGTGTCCTTCGGCGTGCCGCCGATTTCCATCGAGCAGGGAGGCCAGGCGCTCGTCAGCATGCTTGAGCGCTGGCCCGACACCGAGGCGGTGCTTTGCGTCTCGGACCTGTCGGCCTTCGGCGCGCTAATGGAATGCAAGCGCCGTGGCCTGCAGGTGCCGAAAGACATCGCCATTGCTGGCTTTGGCGACTATGAGGTCGCCGCCTTTTGCCACCCCGGCATCACCACCGTGAATGTGGACTGCTACGGCATCGGCCGACAGGCTGCCCGCAGGCTAATCCAGATCATCCGTGGTGACGAGAAAAAGCGAGACCAGGAAATCGTTCTGACAGCCTATCGCGTGGTTGAGCGCGAAAGTACCTGAGCCCCCCGACATGAGGAAGAAGGGCGGTTCAATGGCCATGTTTCGCGAAACCATCAGCCTCACGCATGCCGGAGCGTTGAAGGCGGTCGCGGCCGGCTCGGCACGCGCGACCGCCATTGGCGTACCGCAATGTCTTGTGATCGTCGATGCGAGCGGCGAGACATTGGCCAGTCTGCGCATGGACGGTGCCCGGTTTCTCAGCCTGCGCACGGCACAAGCAAAGGCGCGCACGGCGGCGTCGGTCAACGCTGCTACAGGCGGCATGGCGCCCGATGCGGCGCTTTGTGCCGGGATCGCTTCGCAAGGTAGCGTGACCAATCTACCTGGCGGCCTGCCAATCCGCTTCGACGGCCGTCTGGCCGGTGGCATCGGAGTTGGTTCGGGAACCGGCGAACACGATTTCGACGTGGCTCGCGCAGCGTTGGCTGCGATTGGTGCCGACGTTGTTTGAGCTGCGCGCAACCGCGCGTTCAGCGGACTTTCAGAAGGCGATTTGCACCTTCATCGACTTGTTGCGGTCGCCGGCGACCTCGAAAGCGGCGATCGCCTCATCGATCGGATAGACCCCGGTCAGCAGCGGTTTGACGTCGACGCGGCGCCGGTTGATCAAGTCGACGGCAAGTGCGAACTCGTCGTGAAAACGGAAGCTGCCGCGCATCTCGATCTCCTTGGCGACGATGAGGTTTTGCGGGATCGACAGGTCGCCGCCAAGGCCGAGCTGCACCAGCACGCCGCGCGGCTTCAGGACGTCGAGCCCGCCCCGCACGGCGCGCTCATTACCGGAGGCTTCGAACATCACATCGAAGCTCCCTTTGTCGACATTGTAGGCGGCGAGCTTGTCGCCCTCGGCAGCGACATTGATCGTGCGGTCGGCGCCGATCTCCAAAGCCTTGGCCAGCACGCCGTCCATGACATCGGTCGCAACGATCTCACGCGCGCCGTGGGCTCTTGCGGCGAGGATGCAAAGCGCGCCGATCGGACCGCTACCAGTGACAAGGACTCGCTTGTCGAGCAGCGATCCGGCGCGGTTCACCGCATGCAGCGTGACAGCGAAAGGCTCGGCGAAGGCGGCTTCGTTGATGGAAACGTGGTCGGCGACCTTTTGGCATTGCCACGCCTCGGCGACGAGGCGCTGGCGGAAGGCGCCCTGAATGTGCGGCATTGGCATGGCGCTGCCGTAAAAACGCATGTTGAGGCACTGGTTCTGCATGCCTTGCAGGCAGTAGCGGCAGGCATGGCACGGCCGGCTTGGTGAGATTGCGACGCGGTCGCCGATGGCGAGAGAGGAGACGCCGCTGCCCAGCGCCCTGACCGTGCCGGCGACCTCGTGGCCGAGGATCATCGGTTCGCGCAGGCGGATCGCGCCGAAGCCGCCGTGGTTGTAATAGTGCAGATCCGAGCCGCAGATGCCGCCAGCTTCGACTGATATCTCGACTTGCCCCGTGCCGAGAGTCCCCGGATCGGTCTCTTCAATCCTCAAATCCTTTGCCGCGTGGATGACGATCGACTTCATGGCGGCGATCCTTTCTCAGACGACCGGTGTCAGCAAGGATTTTGCGCCGAAATGGGCGGCAAGATTATCGCGAACCAGCTGCCCCATCGCCTTGCGGGTCTCTACCGTACCACTGGCGTGGTGCGGTTGAAGTACGACGTTGGAAAGCCTCAGGAATCGCTCGTCGATCGTCGGCTCGTTCCAGAACACGTCCAGCCCGGCACTTTTGATCGTTCCCGATTCCAACGCCGTCAGCAGTGCCGTCTCGTCGACCGTGCTGCCGCGCGAAATGTTGATCACGATGCCGTCCGGTCCGAGTGCGGCCAATACCGCAGCATTGATGATGTGCTTTGTGCTGTCGCCGCCAGCCAGCGTGACGATCAGGAATTCGCTCGTTCGCGCCAGCTCGACCAGATCGCCGCAGAAGTCGTAAGGCAGGTCCTCGCGCTTGCGCACATCGAAATAGGCGATCTCGCAGTCGAAGGCCGCGGCGCGTTTGGCCACTGCCGCGCCGACACGGCCCATGCCCACAATGCCCAGCCTTTTTCCACAGACACGCGTGACCAGCCCCATATTCCCCTTGCGCCAGCTTCCATCGCGCACATAGGCGTCGGCCTGCGGGATTTTTCGCGCGACGGCAAGCAGCAGACCGATGCCGATGTCGGCCACGTCCTCGGTCAGCACATCAGGCGTGTTGGTGACGCGAATACCGTTGGCCCTGGCGTAGGCTAGATCGATGGCGTCGGTGCCGACGCCGTAGCAGGAAACAATCTCGAGCTTCGGCAGCTTCGCCATCAGCGCGGCGCTGGCGCCAAGCTCGCCCCGGGTGGCGATGGCGCGGACGGTGCCGGCATGGCTGGCGATCAGCGCGTCCTTGTCCTGGACCTGCCAAAGCTTGTGAACGCGATAGGTGCGCTCGAGGTCCTCCATGTCCCATTCCGGATAGGGGCCGGTCATCAAAATGTCGGTCATGGCGCTCTCTGCTCCCAGTTCATTTTTTCCCATTGACTATGTTATCGATAACATCCATGTCAATAGGCATTGGCGAAGCGCAACGCAAATCGCGTCTGCTTCAGGACATCTCGCGGGAGGGCCCATGGGCAGTTCATTGTTCGACTTGACCGGCATGCGGGCGCTGATCACCGGGTCGGGGCAGGGCATCGGCCTGGCCCTGGCGGAAGGGCTGGCTGAGCACGGCGCTGAGATCGTGCTCAACGGCCGCACCGCCAGCAAAATTGAGGCGGCGGCGGATGCGCTGACAATGAGAGGCTTCAAAACCCATAGCGCTATCTTCGACGTCACAGATCATGCGGCTGTAGCGAACGGCGTCGCCGAAATCGAGGCTGGCATCGGCGCCATCGACATTTTGATCAACAATGCCGGCATGCAATTCCGCACGCCGCTCGAGGACTTTCCCGCCGACAAATGGGAGGAGCTGTTGCGGACCAACATCTCCAGCGTTTTCTTCGTCGGGCAGGCGGTGGCGCGGCACATGATCCCGCGCAAGCGCGGCAAGATCATCAACATCGCTTCGGTGCAAAGCGAACTGGCGCGAACCAACATTGCGCCCTACACCGCCACAAAGGGCGCGGTGCGCAACCTGACGCGCGGCATGTGCGCCGATTGGGCCAAGCACGGGCTGCAGGTCAACTCCATTGCTCCGGGCTATTTCAAGACTCCGCTCAACAAGGCGCTGGTCGACAATCCCGAATTTTCGGCCTGGCTGACCAACCGCACGCCGGCAGGACGCTGGGGCGACGTCGGCGAACTGGTTGGTGCCGCGGTGTTCCTGGCTAGCCCGGCCTCTTCTTTTGTCAATGGACACACGCTTTATGTCGACGGCGGCATCACCACCTGCCTTTGAGCCTGCACTCATCGTCGTGATGGGTGTGAGCGGATGCGGCAAGACCAGCGTCGGCATCGAGATCGCCGCGCGGTTTGGCCTTGCCTTTGTCGAAGGCGACACGTTGCATCCGTACGGCAATGTCGAAAAAATGTCTGCGGGTATGGCGCTGACCGACGAGGATCGCTTGCCGTGGCTCGATCTGGTCGGCGCGGCCTTATGTCTGGCGCGCCAACAGGGCCGTGGGCTTGTCATCAGTTGTTCGGCGCTGAAGACATCGTACCGCGACCGGTTGAGTCAGGCGGCAAACGGACCGGTGTTCTTCGTGCATCTCGAAGGGACGCGCGCGGTGCTCCAGGCGAGATTGGCGGAACGCCGCGGCCATTTCTTTCCTCCGGCGTTGCTCGACAGCCAGTTCGCCGCCCTGGAGAGTCCTGCCGGCGAGCCGCTGGTGGTCATCGTCGACATCGACGCTCCGGTGGACAGTATCGCAGATGCGGCGCTGAATGGGCTTAGCGCCCTCGGCATCGTTCCGGCCGCCAAGTTGAAGAGAGAGGCACGTTGAGATGATCCAAGCAGCGAAAGTCGCCGTCATCGGCGCCGGCATCATGGGATCGGCGATCGCCACAAGGCTGATCGAGACAAAGCAAGAGGTGACGGTGTTCGATCTCGACAAGGCCAAGGTCGCGGCGCTGACAGCCAAAGGTGCGGCATCGGCGGTGTCGGTTGCCGAGGCGACGCGGGCCAATGACTTCGTCATCCTCAGCCTCAACCATGCCGACATCGTGCGCGCGGTGGTGTTCGGCGAAGGCGGTGCCGCTGCCACAGCGTCGTCCGAAAAGCTGCTGATCGACATGTCATCAATTGATCCTGCCGACACCGCGCGGATGGCAAGAAAACTGTCGGCCGAGACGGGCATGAAATGGCTCGACTGCCCGCTGTCGGGCGGCGTTCCCGGCGCATTGGCCGGCCGGCTGACGGTGATGGCCGGCGGAGAGCGGGCCGACTTCGAACGCGCCCGCGCCGTGATGCAACATCTTTGCGCCAATTACACGTTGATGGGTCCAAGCGGGGCAGGGCAGACGACAAAGCTCATCAACCAGCTGTTTTGCGCGGTTCTGTTCCAGGCGGTTGCCGAAGCGGTCAAGCTTGCCGAGGCCGGCGGTGTCGATCCCCGGACGATCCCGGCGGCGCTCAAGGGCGGGCGCGCCGATTCCAGCATCATGCAGGAATTCATGACGAAGTTCGCCGCACGCGACTATTCGCCGACCGGCCGCATCGACAACATGCTGAAGGATCTGGATTCTCTGCAATCCTTCGCGCTGAAGACCAGGACGCCGCTGCCGATGACCGGGCAGGTCGTCGAGATCCACCGCCTCCTTTGCGCTGCCGGTTTGGGGCCGAAGGACTCGGCGGAGATGATGCGCCTGCTCGACGGTAAGTCCGCCTGATCGATCGCTCCCAATTTGATGCTTGACGCCCTGAAATGTTATCGATAACATAATTTGGCGATCTCGGGAGGAACGCGATTGTGGCCCACGAAAAACTGATCGAGTTCAAGTCGATTACGAAGGAGTTCGGCGGCACCCGCGCTCTCTCCGACGTGACACTCGATGTCGGCAAGGGCGAGATCCTGGCGCTGCTCGGCGAGAACGGCGCCGGTAAGTCGACGCTGATCAAGACGCTTGCCGGGATCTACCGGCCTGATGGCGGCCAGATACTGTTTTGTGGCGAGCCCTATCACCATCACCCGCCACGTCCCAACCAGCGCCAGCCCGTGGCCTTCATCCATCAGGATCTCGGCCTGATCGAATGGATGACGGTCGGCGAGAACGTCGGCCTCGCCCAAGGGTTTTCACTGCGCTCCGGCCTCATCGATTGGCGCGCCACCGAGGAGCGGGCACGTGAAGCGCTGAAGCTGGTCGGTTGCGACTTCGATCCGACGACGCGCGTCCAGGATCTGACCCGGACCGAAAAATCACTGGTCGCCATTGCCCGCGCGCTAGCCACCGAGGCCGATGTGCTGGTGCTCGACGAACCGACCGCCAGCCTCCCGGCCGACGAGGTCGAGCGTCTGTTCGACGCGATACGCCCGCTCAAGCAGCGCGGCGTCGGCATGATCTATGTCTCACACCGGCTTGATGAAATCTTCCGCATCGCCGACAGGGTAGCGGTCCTGCGTGACGGCAGGCTGATCGGGCAGAAGCAGGTCGCCGACACCAGGCCGGAAGAACTGGTCGAGATGATCGTCGGCCGTCCGGTAAGCCAGGTTTTCTCCAAGGTAGAGACCGAGGCCGGTGAGACCATCTGTGCCGTCCGCGACCTGGTTTGCGTCGGCGCCGGCCCGGTGTCATTCGAGGTGCGCAAGGGCGAGCTGCTTGGCCTGGTCGGGCTGCGCGGGGCCGGGCAGGAACTGGTCGGTCGTGCTTTGTTCGGCTGCCAGCCATTTGCCGGCACGGTGACCATCCGCGGCGCCACGCCGGATCTGTCGAGCCCGATCGCCGCGATGGCGTCCGGCGTCGGGCTAATCGCGCGCGACCGCACTGAGGAATCGATCGCAGCCTCGCTGTCGATCCGAGAAAACAGCTTTCTTAATCCAGGCGCCGGGATGCGTGGCCTGTTCTCGTTCTTGGCGCCCCACAAAGAGGCAGCCCTTGCGCAAGCCATCGGCGCCTCGGTGGGCTTGCGCCCCAATGATCCGAACCTGCCGATCGAGGCATTGTCCGGTGGCAATCAGCAGAAAGTTGTGGTTGGGCGCTGGCTGCACACCGGCCGTACCTTGCTGATCGCCGAGGACCCGACAGCCGGCGTCGATGTCGGCGCCAAGGCCGAGATCTACCGGCTGATCGGGCACGCGCTCGAAGCCGGCCTGGCGGTCGTCGTCGTGTCGACCGACTTCGAGGAGATCGCTCATATCTGCCATCGTGCCCTAGTGTTTTCGCGCGGCCGCATCGTGCGCGAACTGACTGGAAAAGACCTCACCACGTCCGCCGTGATCACTGCGGCATCGGCTTCCGAAGCCGCCTGATTTTTCTGGGAGCAAAGCCCATGCAATCGATCGAATCCAGCGCGCTTGAGCCGACCCGCGGTGAGATGGCCAGCCTATCCATGAGGCAGAAGATCGCCCGGCTTTTGCCTGTCTACGGGCTGGTGATCTTGACCGTGCTGTTGATCCTGCTGTTCTCGATCCTGCTGCCGAACACCTTTCCGACGCTGCTCAATCTGCGTTCGATCATTTCCGACAAGGCGATCATTGCGCTGTTGTCACTGGCTGCGATGATACCGATGGCGTCGGGTCGCATCGACCTGACAGTCGGCTATGGCATCGTCTTGTGGCACATCCTCGCCATCAGCCTGCAGACAATGTTCGGCTTCCCATGGCCGCTAGCGGTGCTGATTGTGTTGCTGCTCGGAGCCGCGACCGGCTTCCTCAACGGCCTGCTGGTCGAAGTCGCCCGCATCGATTCCTTCATCGCCACGCTCGGCACCGGCACCGTGCTCTATGCACTGGCGCTCTGGCACACGGGCGGCAGGCAAGTCGTTGGCGTTTTGCCCAACGGTTTTTATGCGCTTAACGGCACCATGGTGTTCGGGCTGCCAATCACCGGCCTCTATGTCTTGGCCATCGCCGTCGCGCTGTGGATCATCCTCGAATACCTGCCGATCGGCCGTTACGTTTACGCCATCGGCGCCAATCCAAAGGCTGCGGCGCTGAATGGCATTCCTGTGCGCCGCTTCGTCATCGGCGCCTTCGTCTCCTCGGGTTTCCTGACGGCGCTGACCGGCGTGCTGCTTGCCTCCAAACTGCGCATCGGCCAAGCGAGCGTTGGTTTGGAATATCTGCTGCCGGCGCTTGTCGGCGCCTTTCTCGGCTCGACCACCATCAAGCCTGGGCGCGTCAATGTCTGGGGCACGATGACCGGCGTCATCATCCTGGCCGTCGGCATTTCCGGCATCCAGCAGTTTGGCGGCTCCTTTTTCGTCGAGCCGCTGTTCAACGGGGTGACACTGCTCGTCGCCATCGGCATCGCCGGCTACGCCCAACGTAAGCGCGGTGCCGCCCAGCACGTCAGGATCAGGAACGCCCAGCCACCCGCGGAGTAATCGGCCCGCGCCGCACTCCCGGTGCCCGGAACCTATTCGGAATGACAGTATGAGCGACTACGAGATTCTGGACGACCGTTTCGGCAAGCTGATCATCGGCCATGCCAAGCTCGAACGGTTGTGGACCGGCAGCCGCTGGGCGGAAGGTCCTGTCTATGTGCCATCGGCAAAGCATTTGCTGTGGTCTGACATCCCCAACGACCGGCTGCTGCGCTACGACGAAACCGACGGCTCCGTCAGTGTCTTCGAGACGCCATGCAACAACCAGAACGGCCACACACTTGATCGCGAAGGCCGCGTCGTCGGCTGCGAGCATCGCGGGCGCCGGGTCTCCCGGCTCGAGCATGACGGCCGCTGGCAGGCCCTGATCGAAAGCGTCGATGGCAAGCGGTTCAATTCGCCCAACGATGTGGTGGTCAAATCCGACGGAACGATCTGGTTCACCGACCCCGTCTACGGCATCGATAGCCACTATGAGGGCAAGATCGCCAATCCAGAGATCGGTGGCTCTCACGTCTACCGATTTGACGAGGCCGCGGGCGAACTGACCACTGTCATCACCGATAGGGTGCAGCCGAACGGTCTCGCCTTCTCACCCGACGAGAAGATACTCTATGTCTCGGACACCGGCGCCAGCCATG
Source organism: Mesorhizobium sp. B2-1-8 (assembly GCF_006442545.2). Lineage (NCBI taxonomy): Bacteria > Pseudomonadati > Pseudomonadota > Alphaproteobacteria > Hyphomicrobiales > Phyllobacteriaceae > Mesorhizobium > Mesorhizobium sp. B2-1-8. The sequence continues at coordinate 6,142,505 of NZ_CP083952.1, read as the reverse complement.
TGCCGGGCCTGCCGCGCGCCATCCACGCGTATGGACTCGCTGACAACGGCCGCTCGGTTCGGGCAAGTGACATTTTTGCAGAATGTCGAGCCGGCATGTTCGATGGGTTCCGCGTCGATCGCGACGGAAACATCTGGTCGTCCAGCGCCGACTCGGTGCGGGTTTACGCACCGGACGGGACACTGATCGGCCGGGTGCTGGTTCCTGAACTGGTCTCCAATCTCTGTTTCGGCGGCCCCAAGCGCAACCGCCTCTACATCACTGCGCAGACATCGCTCTACGCCATCTACGTCAACGCCCATCCGGCCGGGGTTGGCCCGGTTGCCGGAGATATCAGTCGGTGAGGGGGCGCCGACGTTCCACCGCAACGTTCCAAATCGCACGCAAATTCTTGAAAGCTAAGGGAGGTACCAACATGCAACGCAGGACATTTTTAAACGCTTCCGTCGCCTGGATGGCGATGGCCATCGCTACTCCGGTTCTGTTCTCCGGTCAGGCGAGGGCGGACGCGATGGCTGATGCCATGGCGGTTGTGCAGAAGTATGCCCAGAAGGTCACGGCCTGGGACGGTCCGACCACTGGGCCGAAGGCGCAGCCCGGCAAGACCATCGTCATTTTGGCCGGCGACCTCAAAAACGGCGGCATTCTCGGCGTCACCACCGGTGTTGAGGAAGCCGCCAAAGCGATCGGCTGGGAGGTCAAGGTCATCGACGGCGCCGGCTCGATTGGCGGCCGCACCGCCGCTTTCGGCCAGGCGATGGCGCTGAAGCCCAACGGCATTGTCATCAACGGTTTCGACGCCGTCGAGCAGGCGCCGGCACTGGAGCAGGCCAAGGCCGCCGGCATTCCGCTGGTGTCCTGGCATGCCGGCCCGGTGATCGGACCTGATGAAAGAGCCGGCGTCTTCGCCAACGTGTCGACCGACGCCATGCAGGTGTCCACCGCCGCCGCCGACTGGGCCTATGCCGACGCCAAGGGCAAGCCCGGCGTCGTCATCTTCACCGACTCGACCTATGCGATTGCCATCGCCAAGGCCGACAAGATGAAGGCCGAGATCGAGCGGCTTGGCGGTAAGGTGCTCGAATATGTCGACACGCCGATCGCCGAGACTTCGCAGCGCATGCCACAGCTGACGACCTCACTGCTGCAGAAATACGGCGATGCCTGGACGCATTCGTTGGCCATCAACGACCTCTATTTCGATTTCATGGGTCCTTCGCTCGCGGCTGCCGGCAAGGCCGGCACCGATGCGCCGATCAATGTCGCCGCCGGCGACGGCTCGGAATCAGCCTATCAGCGCATCCGCGCCGGCCAGTTTCAGAAGGTGACGGTGGCCGAGCCGCTCAACCTGCAGGGCTGGCAGTTGGTCGACGAACTGAACCGCGCCATGGCCGGCGAAAAATGGTCTGGCTATCTGTCGCCGCTGCATGTGGTGACGGCCGACAATGTCGAGTTCGACGGCGGCCCCAACAATTCGTTTGATCCTGGTAACGGCTACCGCGACGAGTACAAGAAAATCTGGGGCAAATAGCATCGTCAACGCGGGCGCTTCAGGCGATGCGCCCGCAAGCCTTCCCGCCGGCATCCGCTCGCAAAGGCTTTGGTGTGCAAATGCAAGCAAATCAGGAACCATCGCGATGATCATCCGCTACGCACTCTTTGAAGGTGAGATCCACGCCGGACGCGAGAGTGAGTTCCGACATTTCGTCAGGGAGCGGTTGGTGCCCCTGTGGACGCAGTTTCCGGGCGCCGAGGAAGTGCGCGTGCTGGACGGCACGGCTCGTGACGACGGCGCGCCGGGCTATGCCATGGCGCTCGCCATCCGCTATCCCGACATGGATACTTGTAACAAGGCGCTTCAGTCCAGCGTGAGATTTCAGAGCCGCGACCTGACCAGCGAACTTCTCAAGATGTTCACCGGCCGCGTCCATCACCATGTTTTCGAGGCCAATGAATACGCCATTGCCTAGCGCGGCGTCGGTGGTGGGGAGTTCGGACACGCCAAGCCGACGCGGCTTTGGCCCTTGCCTTGGGCCAATCGGGGCGAATTTGAGTCATTTTACGCTTGGTTCACACCTCACGGCAGTGGTCTCTCGAACCAGCGACCATCTGCTCTCGCTTCCGGTCAGTCGCTATCACGCAATAATAGTTCCAGCCGCCGAACTTCGCGCATAAGGCAGCGGAATTCGCTGCTGCCCCTGGAGGACCCCCTCAACCCGCCGGCTGCATTGCCGCCCTCTCCAGCATGCCGAACAGGTCGCGCGGCTCGTCGGGGTCGGCGAGCAGGTCGAGCTCCTCGTAGAGGCCGGTCGCCTGGAGCTGGTCGCGGACATAGCGCAGCGCCGAAAAATCCTCGGTGGCGAAGCCGACGGAATCGAACAGCGTGATCTGTTCGGGCGCCTTGCGGCCCTCAGCCTGGCCGGTCATCACCTGCCACAGCTCGGTCACCGGATGGTCGGCGTCGAGCTGTTGGATCTCGCCCTCGACGCGCGTCTGCGGCGGGAACTCGACGAAGATGTCGGAGCGCAGCAGGATGTCGCGATGCAACTCGGTCTTGCCGGGGCAGTCGCCGCCGACCGCGTTGATGTGGACGCCGGTGCCGACCATGTTGTCGGTGAGAATGGTGGCGTACTGCTTGTCGGCCGTCACCGTGGTGATGATGTCGACGCCTTCCACCGCATCCTGGCCGGTCGAACAGATGGTGATGTCGAAACCCTTGCCGGCGAGGTTGCGGGCGCATTTTTCCGAAGCCTGGCGGTCGATGTCGTAAAGCCGCAGCCGGTCGATGCCGGTGAGCGCCTTGAAGGCGATGGCTTGGAATTCGGACTGGGCACCGTTGCCGATGATGGCCATGACGCGCGATCCCTTAGGCGCCAGATATTTGGCCGCGAGGGCAGAGGTGGCCGCGGTGCGCAGCGCCGTCAGGATCGTCATTTCAGTGAGCAGCATCGGATATCCGGAGCCGACATCGGCGAGCACGCCGAAGGCGGTGACCGTCTGGCGGCCCTCGCGCATGTTCTTCGGATGGCCGTTGACATATTTGAAGCCGTAGAGCCGGCCGTCGCTGGTCGGCATCAGCTCGATGACGCCGTCATGGCTGTGCGAGGCGATGCGCGGCGTCTTGTCGAACAGCTCCCAGCGGCGGAAATCCTTCTCGATATAGGCGGCGAGCTCGGTGAGGAAGCGCTCGACGCCGATGGCGTGCACCAGCTTCATCATGCGGTCGACGCTGACGAAAGGGACGATGGCAAGGCGCGAAGGCTGGCTCATGGTCAGAGGCTCCCGGAATGGCTGCGGGTCGGGCGGTCCATAATGCGGCGGCCCATCAGGCTGGCGGTGAGGTCGACCATCAGGGTCGCGGTGCGGCCGCGCTCGTCGAGGAACGGGTTCAATTCGACCAGGTCGAGGCTGGAGACCAGGCCGCTGTCGGACAGCATCTCCATCACCAGATGCGCCTCGCGGAAAGTGGCGCCGCCGGGAACGGTGGTGCCGACGGCCGGCGCGATCGAAGGGTCGAGGAAATCGACATCGAGGCTGAGATGCAGGAGGCCGTTCTCATTCTCGACGCGGGCCAGGAAGGCGCGCAGCAGCGGCGCGATGCCGTACTCGTCGATGGCGCGCATGTCGTGCACGGTGACGCCGGCTTCAGTGATCGCGCGGCGCTCGGCCGGATCGACGCTGCGCAGGCCGATGGCGCAGATGCGGGCCGGGTCGACGACTTCAGGCAGATCCGGGAAATAGCCCTTGAAGCCCGCCTGCCCGCTCGCATAGGCGAGTGGCACGCCATGCAGATTGCCGCTGGTGGTGGTGTCGAGCGTGTGGAAATCGGGATGGGCGTCGAGCCACAGCACGAAGAGCGGCCGGCGGCGCTCTCGGCGGCGCGGCGCGCCACGCCGGAGACGGTGCCGGCGGAGATCGAGTGGTCGCCGCCAAGGAAGATCGGCATGGCGTCGCGCGAAGCCGCATAGGCGGTCTCGGCGATCGCCGCCGTCCAGGCGGAAATCTCGGGCAGCGCCTTCAGCGCGAGGTTACCATGGGCCACCGGGCGGGCCACGGCCTTCTCGACCGCGCCCCAGTCCTCGACCTCATGGCCAAGATCGGCCAGCACTGAGACCAGCCCCGCCGTGCGCAGCGCGCTCGGCCCCATCTCGCATCCCATCCTGCCCGCACCGTCCTGTACCGGCGCGCCAACGATCCTGCAGCGCATGATTTCTTTCCGCCCTCGCGATTGATTGGACAATTGAACCACCGCTGCCTGGCGGTTTGAACAGGAAGAATTGGCATTTCGGCAAGAGCAATCTACCGTATTGCGCATATGACTTGATCGAAATGGACAATCATGGATGCGTTGGACGAACGGCTGGTGACGCTGCTGCGGCATGATGCGCGGCGCAGCATTTCCGATCTCGCGGTCGATCTGGGCGTCTCGCGCGCGACGGTGCGGGCGCGCATGGAGCGGCTCGAAAGATCGGGCGAGATCATCGGCTATACGGTAGTGCTGCGCGCCGATGCGGTCGACCAGCGGATGCGCGGCGTCATGATGATCGAGATCGAGGGCCATGCCGCGGATCGCGTCATCAGGGCGCTCGGCGGCTTTCCCGAGGTCTCCACCGTTCACACCACCAACGGCCGCTGGGACCTTGTGGTCGAACTCGGCACCGCCTCGCTGACCGATTTCGATGCGGTGCTGCGCCGCATCAGGCTGATCCCCGGCATTACCGGCAGCGAAACCAGCCTTCTCCTGGCCACGCCCAGGACGACGAGGGCGCGACTCACTTAGCTGCGGCGTCTATTCGGATTTGGTCTTGTCCAGTGACATTTCACCCACCAAATTGGCTGCACACCGCACTGGCTCCTCCAGCCATGCACGGGCATCGGCGCAAATGACGTTCGACAGGTTCCGTGCCTTATGGAGGAGAAAATCCCATGACTTTCCATTTTCGCAAAGTCGGATTGCATAATGGTTTCTCGACTGCCGTAGGGAAGCAAGGCAGTTTCAAGCAATGCGCATGCATGACATTTCTCGGAATTCTAAGCAGGTGCGCGGCTTCAGGAGCAAAAGGTGGCACTAATGAAGATAACCGGCCTGGATCATGTGGTACTCACCGTCAGGGATATGACGGAGACCATCGATTTCTACCAGCGCGTACTCGGCATTCGCCATGTGGTGTTCGGAGGCGCATGTCATCCGCAGTGGCGGCGCCGCGAGATTTTATGCCGTTTCCCGGAAGTGCCCCAGAGACACTTCGGTCGTGTAGTTCTCCTTCATGAAGTTGATGAAGTTGTCCCTGAACTGGCGCGTGTGCGCATGCGCGAGGCTGTCGGCGCGATCGACATCCCTGGCTTTGATCGACGCCAGCATCAGATGGTGCTCATCGGTGAGGAGATAGCCTTCATGGGTTCTCTCCAGAAACTCAAAATGCATGTGGAGCATCCGCCGACCCTGATCCAGAAGCCGCTCATAGAACGAGGCCAAATAGGGATTGCGGCCGGCACGAGCGATTGCCATGTGGAATTGCTTGTTGGTTTCCGACATGACGAGATGATCGCCGGATTTCACGGCGGCCTCGAATTCCCGCTGGCGCCGCGCAATTGCCTTCAGATCGGCCTCTGTCCGCAGTTCGGCGGCCAGCCGCGTATTCATGCGTTGAGCGATATCGAGGGCCTCGACATATTTGGGGAACGTGGCGATCTCGATCGGCGCGACTATCGTGCTGCGGTTGGGCAGCGTGACCACCAATTCCTCGCCTGAGAGCCTGATCAGCGCTTCGCGCACTGGTGAGCGCGATAGACCAAATCGCTCCGACAGCGTCGTTTCATCGAGCAGGTGACCCGGGGCCATGGTCAGCGACAGGATTTCGGTCCGCAGCGTGTCGTAGACCTCTTTCCAGCCGGCGCCCTTGGCACGCTTCGTTTCGACTTCTGCGGTCAACGGAATCTCCTTTTTCGCAACCGGGACGCTACTCGCAAGATCATGCGTTGTCGACACGTTGTTTTTTCCACTTGACTTGTCGACTGTCTGTCGACATATCTGATCCTGTCGACACTATGACGACAACAGGCAAAGTCAAGATCGGCCCGAGCCGACATCCGGAACCGCGCACCGCGTGCGCTCTACGCAAAGGGAACAACGATGCTCATGAAAATGCTCTCGTCCGCACTGCGGGCGCTGCCTGCCTTGGCACTCATGACTGGTATTTCGACAGGCGCCGCGCATGCCCAGGCTACCGAAGGCTATTGGCAAAAGGTGCAGCAGGCCGGCGTCTTGCGATGTGGCGCTGCGGTCGCCCCTCCCTACATCATGCGCGATCCGGCGAGCGGGGAATATTCCGGATTTTTTGCCGACCTGTGCCGTGAATTCGCCGACGCGCTGAAGGTCAAGCCAGAATTCGTCGACACCACCTGGGACAACATCGTCGCCGGGCTGCAGGCAGGCAAATGGGATATGTCGCTGGCCCTAAACCGCACGCCGGCCAGGGCAATGGCGGTGAACTTCTCGATTCCGGCGATGGAGTACCAGATCTCGCTGGCCTACAACAAAGACAACAGCAAGATCCCTGCAAATCCCGCTTCGATCGCCGATATCGACAAGCCAGATGTCACGCTAGCCGTGATGTCGGGAACTGCCCAGGACAAGGCCATTTCTGCCGCGGTGAAGAAGGCGCAGATCCTGCGCCTGCCGGGCAATGATGAAACCCGTCTTGCTGTTACCTCGAAGCGCGCGGACATCCTGGTCGACGCTTCCGATACCAACCAGCTGTTCACCCAGTCCAATCCGAGTTGGGCCGTGGCCTACAACCCCACGCCGGCGCTTGCCAAGCAAGGCGTGGCGTTCGGCTTGCCGCACGATCTGTCGTTCTCCGACGTCGAAGTCGTCAACATCTTCCTGGAGGAGAAAGTCGCCACGGGTGAGGTCGATGCGCTCATCCACAAGGCCGTCGATGAGGTCCTGAAGGCCGGGAACTGACAATGCGCGGGGCTGCTTTGCAATACGAGCAGCCCCACGATCCCCGGTTTGTCCGACCTCGATGGGATATTGCCATGCCTGCAACCGAGAATGCGGCTCTCGTGAGGGTCAGTGACCTGCACAAGGGCTATGGCCCGAATCTGCAGGTCCTCAAAGGCCTGAATATCGAAATGAAGGCGGGCGAGCGCCTTGTCGTCATCGGTCCGAGCGGTGGTGGAAAAAGTACACTACTGCGCGTGCTGATGGGATTGGAACGTATCGACAGCGGCTCGATCACCTTCGGCGGCAAGTCTTACATCACCTCGTCGGCGCCGGCGCACAAGACAGCAATCGACCACAAGGTTCGTCGATCGATCGGTATGGTATTTCAGCACTATACGCTGTTTCCCCACCTCAACGTTCTGCAAAACCTCATTCTTGCACCCTGCAAGGTCCGCGGTGAGACCAAGGCTGTGGCCACGGAGCGAGCGACCGCACTTTTGACGCGTTTTGGCCTGGAGCCGAAGATCGCGGCCTACCCAGCGCAGCTTTCCGGTGGCCAGAAACAGCGCGTGGCCATCGCCCGAGCCCTGATGCTTGACCCCAAGCTGATGCTGTTTGACGAAGTGACATCGGCGCTCGACCCGGAACTGGTCGGCGAGGTAGAACAAGTGATCCTGCAGCTCGCCAGGCAGAACATGCCGATGATGATCGTGACCCACGACATGTGGTTCGCCAAGAACATCGCTTCGCGCGTGCTCTTCTGCGCCGGCGGCGTCATCGTCGAGGACGGTCCACCCGAACAAGTACTCGGCTCTCCCAAGGAAGAGCGCACCAAGGACTTCATCGACCGCGTTTTCCACATCAGGCAGTAGGAGGGGGCCGTGAATTATTCCTTCGATCTGCAGGCTGTCACACGCAACCTGCCCCCCCTTTTCGACGGGTTGGTTGTGACGCTCCAGCTGACGATAGCTGCAAATCTCATCGGGCTGACGCTCGGCTTCGTGGTTGCCTTGCTGATTATGAGCCGCTGGGCAGTGATCCGGCTCCCGGCGACACTGTTTGTCGAATTCTTCCGCTGCACGCCGGCAATCGTTCAGATAGTCTGGTTTTTCTATTGCGTGCCGATGCTGTTCAACGTGTTTCTCGGCTCGATGACCATGGGAATTTTGGCCCTCGGTTTTAACCTGACCGCGTTCAACGCCGAGGCTTACAGAGCCTCGATCCAGGCAGTTCCTCGCGAGCAGATTGACGCCGGCATCGCGCTCGGTCTCAATCCCTGGCAGCGCATCCTCTACATCGTGCTGCCAACTGCATTCCGGGCATCGGTGCCCGTACTGCTGACCAACGGCATCGTCATTTTCCAGCAAAGCGCGCTGGTGGCGATCGTCGCGGTTCAAGACCTCATGTATCAGGGCAAGACGCTCGCCACCGAAACATATCGGCCGATCGAGACTTTTACCGTCGTGGCGCTGATCTATTTCGCCGTCTCGTTTCCGGTCACGCAGATCGTCGGCTATCTCGAGCGTCGACGCGAAGCGATGGCAAGCTGAGAGCCGGGCCATGAACCTCGATTTTCACGTTCTGGTGCGGTTCGAATATGCGCTCTTGCTTGGCCTGTGGACGACGCTCAAGCTGACGCTGGTTTGCGTCGCTCTGGGCTGTGCACTTGGCTTTCTGCTCGGCCTGTCCAGGACATCCCCCAGCCGCCTGCTGCGCGCGGTATCCAGCGTCTATGTCGAGTTTTTTCGTGGCACGCCGGTTCTCATCCAGCTGTTCTGGATTTTCTTCTGCCTGCCGCTGCTGCTAGGCATTGAGCTCTCCAACTTTGTTTCAGGAGTCATCGCGCTCTCGCTCTATATGGGTGCGATCACGAGCGAGACGTTTCGCGCGTCCCTGAAATCGGTCGGCAAGGAGCAGATCGACGCCTGCGTGGCACTGGGGCTGCCGCGCTGGACCCAGATCACCAGCGTTGTTCTGCCCCAAGCGGTGCTGCGGGCCATCCCAACCCTGTTGTCAAACTGCATCAGCCTCTTCAAGGAAAGCGCGCTGGTCTCGGCGGTAGGCATGGCCGACCTGATGTTCGTCGGCCAGAACATTTCGAACAATACCGCGCATCCCGTCGAGGTTTTGACTGTAGTCGCCCTGATCTACTTCGTCATCGCCTTCCCGCTGACCCGCGCCGTGACGCTCATCGAGCGCCGCATTCTGACCAAACTCGCCATCTGACGCGTCCGGAAAAGGCGCTTCCTACCAGGAGACAATGATGAAACTTAGAGGTGTAATGCCAGCACTCGTCACCCCGTTTGGCGACGACGGCAAGATCGACTTCAAGCAGTACGAGAAGCTGCTGAACAAGCTTCGCAATGATGGCGTCAAGGGTTGGGTGCCGTGCGGCTCGACCGGCGAATACAACGCCATGACTTCGGATGAACGGGCGTCCGTACTGAAATTCGTGGCTGATTTCGCCAACAAGGACGAACTGCTGATCGCCGGCACAAATGCAGGATCGACCTGGGAGGTCATCGAGCACACCAGGCGCGCCCGAGACCTCGGCTACGACACGGTTCTACTGTCGGCGCCGTTCTATGCTACGCCTGCTCCGAACGAACTGATCGGCCATTATCGTTCCGTCCTCGACGCCGTCGACGTTGACATCGTCGTCTACAACTACCCGCCGAAAGTCGGAGTCGAGGTCGGGCTCGACGTGCTCGATGCCTTCGTTGACGAGCCGCGCATTCTCGGCATCAAGGAGTCCAGTGGCAACCTGCTGCGCGCCATAGACATCCGCTCGCGCTATGGCAGCCGCTACCAGGTGACCAATGGCTCCGACGACCAGACGCTCGACTTCTATCTCTGGGGCGCGACGTCGTGGATCTGCGGCCCAGCCAATTGCATGGCCAAGGCCTGCGTCGATCTGGTGAACACGATCGAAGGCGGCGACTGGCTAGGCGCGCGCGACATGATGCAGGTCATCTACGGCGCGATGTCCAGTCTCGAAACGGGGAAGTTCGTCCAGAAGGTCAAATATGGCTGCGAACTGGCCGGCACGCCTGTCGGCCTGGGCCGCAAGCCGCTGCTGGCGCTGACGGACGAGGAAAAATCCGCTTTCCGCAAGGCCATAGAACCTGTGATCGGGTAAAACGATGTCTGGCGCGGGCACAGAGCAAATCGCGGTTGTCGGCGCCGGCATCATCGGCGTGGCTATTGCCTACGAGTTGCAGCGCCGCGGCAAGAGCGTGACGCTGATCGACCGCGACAAGCCCGGCCTCGGCGCATCCTTCGGCAACATGGCGAGCATCGCCGTCACCGAATTCATGCCGGCGTCGCGGCCTTCGGTGTGGGCTCAGATGCCCAAATGGCTTCTCGACCTCGAGGGGCCGGTGCGAGTGCGGCCCTCCTATCTGCCGAGGCTCACGCCATGGTTCCTGCGCTTTCTCGAAGCCAGCCGTCCGTCGCGCGTCCGCGAACTCGAGGCGGCGGGTGCCGCGCTGTGCAAGCGGGTCTACGACGACCTCCTGCCGATGCTCGATGCGGCAGGGCTTTCCGATATGCTGACGGACGAAGGCTGCCTCAGCCTCTATACCGACGAGGCCGAGTTCAAGGCCGACCGTGAACACATTGAGGTCCTCGAACGTTTCGGCTTTCCGCACGAGGTGCTCGGCGCTAATGCGCTCCGCGCTCTTGAGCCGGCGATCACGACGAAGATCGGCCGCGCGGTGCTGTTTCCGCAAAACCGCTCGGTGCGCGACCCCTACAGACTTGTCGTGTCGCTGGCTGAGCGTTTTCTTGCACTCGGCGGCCGAATGGAAACCGGCGAGGTTGCCGGCTTCGACCGTTCGGGTGACAAGCTGGAAGCCATCCGCCTCAAAGACGGGCGCCGCATTGCGATCCCGTCGGCTGTGCTGTGCGCCGGTGCCCATACCGGACGTCTGTCCAGGCTTCTGGCCGAACATATTCCGCTCGAAACCGAACGCGGCTACCACACGCAGATCATGGCACCCGGGATCTCCATGCGGCACTCCATCATCTGGCCCGCGCGCGCCTTCATGGTGACGCCAACGGCCGGCGGCATCCGGGTCGGCGGCACGGTGGAGATGGCCGGTCTCGATGCGCCGCCCGACTACAGGCGCGCCAAGGTGCTGGTGAAGCGCGCATTGGAAGCGCTGCCCGACCTGCAGGCAAACACAACGACTGAGTGGATGGGCCACCGGCCGGCGCTGCCCGATACGGTGCCGATCATCGGCCCATCAGCGAAGACAGGCGGGGTCTACTACGCCACCGGCCATGGCCATCTCGGTCTGACCTATGCCGCCACCACGGCCCGCCTCATAGCCGATCTCGCCACGGGCAAAAAACCGCCGATCGACCTTCGCCCCTATCGCGTCGACCGGTTCTAGCGGAGCCAAGCATGAGTACGCTACGCCCAACCATCAAGAGACAATCAGATGCGGACTGACCTCTATATCGACGGACAATGGTGCAAGCCCATCAAGGGCGGCACCTTCGCGGTCATCAATCCTGCCACCGAGGAGATCATCCATCATGCGCCCGCCGGCACGGCCGAAGACATCGACGCGGCAGTGACGGCCGCCCGCAGGGCCTTTGATGAAGGCCCTTGGCCGCGGCTGTCGGGCGGCGAACGCGCCAGGTATCTTCGTGCCATCGCCGATGGAATTCGGACTCGCCAGGCCGAACTGGCGCAGCTCGAAGTCATTGACAATGGCAAGCCCTTGCCCGAGGCCGACTGGGATGTGGCGGACGCCGCCGGCTGCTTCGATTTCTATGCCGGTTTGGCCGAGGGGCTGGATGCTAACGGCGCCGAGCCGATCGCGCTTGCGGATGCCCGCTTCGCGTCCAGGGCGGTGAAGGAGCCGATCGGCGTCGCCGGCGCCATTATCCCGTGGAACTACCCGTTGCTTATGGCCTCCTGGAAGGTCGCACCGGCTCTGGCAGCCGGCTGCACCATGGTGCTCAAGCCGTCCGAACTGACGCCGCTGACGGCGCTTGAGGTCGGCGCCATCGCCGATGATGTTGGGCTGCCCGCTGGCGTGCTCAACATTGTGACCGGCTTTGGAATGGATGCCGGCCAGCCCCTGATCGACCACAAGGATGTCGACAAGCTGGCCTTTACCGGCTCGGTGCCGACCGGCTCGAGGGTCATTGCGGCGGCAGCGCGTGACATCAAGAAAGTCAGTCTCGAACTTGGCGGCAAATCGCCGTTCCTGATCTTCGACGATTCCGATGTCGAAAAGGCCGTTGAGTGGATTCTGTTCGGCATCTTCTGGAACCAGGGCCAGGTCTGCTCCGCGACCTCGCGCGTGCTCGTCCAGGACGGCATATATGACAGGCTTCTGCGGCGGCTCGTCGAGGAAACCCGGAAGATCAAGATCGGCGACGGGCTGGCGACTGGAACGTTGCTCGGACCGCTTGTGTCCAAGCGTCAATACGATCAGGTGCTCAGCGCGATCGACAAAGCGCGTAGCGCCGGCGCCACGATAGCGGCCGGCGGCCAACGGGCGCCGGGGTTCAACAAGGGCTACTTTTTCGAGCCGACGATCATCATCAACGCACCGCTCGACAGCGACGCCTGGCGCCAAGAGATTTTTGGTCCGGTCGTCTGCGTACGCTCCTTCTCGACCGAAGCCGAAGCCGTCGCGCTGGCCAATGACAGCCGCTTTGGGCTGGCCGCCGCTGTCATGTCGGCCGACGACGAGCGCACCGAGCGCGTGGCGGCCGGCATCGTCTGGATAAACTGTTCGCAGCCGACTTTCACAGAAGCGCCCTGGGGTGGCTACAAGCAATCGGGCAGCGGCCGCGAACTGGGGCGGGGGCCTGGAAAACTATCTTGAGACCAAGCAGATCACCCGGATGACTGGCAAGGACCCATGGGACTGGTACATCAAATGAATTCTCTTTCGGCCCCCAATTGGCAACGGTCCATCGAACTGCTGCAGGTGCACTGCCAGGGCGAGATCGGCAAGGTGATCGTCGGCGGCGCGCCAGAGATTCCCGGCGCGACGATGCTCGACAAGATGAACTACATCAACAGCGTCGACGACAGCCTGCGCCGCTTCGTGACCTTTGAGCCCAGGGCCAGCGTCGCCATGTCGGTGAACCTGCTTGTCGCCCCCTGCCAGCCGGACACGGACGCCGGCTTCATCGTGCTGCAGGCCGACCGGGCGCATCCGATGTCGGGAAGTAACTGCATCTGCGTCGTGACCGCGCTGCTGGAATCCGGCCGCGTGACTATTCAGGAGCCGGAAACCGTCGTCCGGCTGGACACACCAGCCGGCTTGATCGTCGCCCACGCTCGCTGTTCGAACGGCCGCTGTCTTTCCGTCAGCCTCGACAATGTGCCGGCCTTCGTCGAGGCCCTCGACCAGACAATCGAAACGCCGCGCTGGGGGCGTCTCAAGGCCGATATCGCCTACGGCGGCGTCTACTATGCCATCGTCGATGTCGAACAGGTCGGGCTTGAAATCGCGCCACGCCACGCTCGCGCCCTTGCCGAAGCCGGCATCGAATTGAAGGCGTTGCTGGCGGAGCAAATCTCGGTGCAGCATCCCGAATTGCCCGACATCGACGAGATCGCCTATGTGATGTTTCGCGGACGCGACGACGACGGCGCGGTGCGCACCTGCACCACGCTGAAACCCGGCCGTGTCGACCGCTCGCCATGCGGCACCGGCAGCTCTGCCAATCTGGCGGTGCTGCACGCAAGGGGCGAGCTCCAGATCGGCGATGTGCGCAAGTCGCGATCCATCATCGGTGGCGAGTTTCTCGCAGAGGCGATCGGCCTGACCATGGTCGGTGACAGGGCTGCGGTGCTACCCAGGATCACCGGTCAGGCATGGATCTATGGCCGGGAACAATTGCGCCTGGACGACGATGACCCGTTCGCCTTTGGATTTGCGCTCTCCGATAGCTGGGGACCGCAGGTCGACGAACTCGGTTGATTGGAGATTCAATGTCGTCCCACAGCAAACCTCTGAGCGGCCAGACCGTTCTTGTGACTGGTGCTTCCGGCGCCATCGGCAGCGCGATTGTCCAAGAGCTCGTGCAGGAAGGTGCCCGCCCGATCATTCACTATGGCCGGGACCAGCACGGCGCGGACATCCTCCTCAACCAGATTGGCGGGGCCGGATGGACGGTTCAGGCAGACTTGGCCTCCGCTGAGGGGCCATTAGGGTTGTGGAACCAGGCCGTCGGGCTTGCCGGCCGTGTCGACGCCATTGTGAACAATGCGGGCGTGCGCACCGAGATTTCCGTCGAGGCTGATCTCGACGACTGGCAAGCGGCCTGGCGCCGGGAGTTTCAGCTCGACTTTTTCGCCGTTACCGACCTTTGCAAGGCTGCGATCCTTCACTTTCGAGCGCATGGCGGCGGCCGCATCATCAACATGGCGAGCCGCGCCGGCCAGCGCGGCTACAGTGCCGAAGCGATGCCCTATGGCGCGGCCAAGGCGGCGCTCATCAATCTCACCAGATCGATCGCCCGCAGTTTCGGCGCCGACGGCATTGTGGCGATAGCGATCGCGCCAGGCTGGGTGCGGACGCAAATGGCTAGGGAATTCGTGTCGCGCTTTGGCGAAGCGGCGGCGGTCGCCGACATTCCAATCGGTAGGATGGCGGAGCCATCCGAAATCGCCGAGCTGGTGAGCTTTGCGCTGCGCCCCTCGCAACGCTCGCTCAGCGGCGCAACGCTCGACGTCAACGGCGCCAGCTACATCAGATGAAATGCCTTCAGGATCCAAGAGGTTTGAAATGAAGCGGTTCGAACAAAAGGTCGCCATCGTCACGGGTGGCGGTGGCGGGATCGGATCGGCGATTTCACATCGCCTCGCCGATGAAGGCGCCTTTGTCGCGGTTATCGACATGGACCTGAGCTCGGCTGGTTCCGTGGCCTCCGACATCTCCGCGAAAGGCGGCAAGGCGCGCGCAATCTGTGCCGATATTTCCAACGCGGTTGCCTGCGCCGATCTGGTTGCGGATGTCCTGCGCATCAACGGACGCATCGATATTCTTGCTAACAACGCCGGCATCAACCGGCGCGGCAACCTGCTCACTCTAACCGAAGGCGACTGGCACGCCTGCTTTGACGTCAATCTGCACTCGATGTTCTACCTCTGCCGGGCCGTGCTGCCGCACATGATCGAGCGTGGCGGTGGTGCGATCATCAACACCGCATCACAATGGGGGCTGCATCCCGCGCCCAACCATATCGCATACAATGTGACGAAAGCCGCGGTTGCGTCCTTCACGCAGAACCTCGCCCGCGATTACGCGCCGCACAAGATCCGCGTCAACGCCGTGTGTCCGGGCGAGATCCACACGCCGATGCTGGAGGCTGGCGTGAAGCGCTCCGGCAGAACGATTGCCGACCTCGACAGGCTTGTCCCATTCGGCCGGATTGGAAAGCCAGAGGAAGTCGCAGCACTCGTTGCCTTCCTCGCGTCGGACGAAGCCCAGTTCATGTGCGGATCGCTTGTCGAGATTACTGGTGCACAGGCCGTGGCTTGAACCCTGATGCTGGTGGATGGCGACCAGCATAAAAAGATTGCCGGCATTCCGCTCCTGGATTTACGCCGTGCATGTCACGCGCAACATCCGCAACTTTGACTTTTCGATCAGCCTCTATCGACAGCTCGCGCACCCATTCGCGCAGCACATTCTCGTGGAGATCGAGGTCGCGGGCAGCCTGGGCCACCGCAACGCCCCGATCCTTGATCAATCTCACCGCCTCAATCTTGAACACGCGGCTGAACTTCCTTCTTTGCATTCCAACTCTCCAGTTCCGTTAAACACCTTATCTCGGTGTCCGAAAAACCGGCAGCAGGCCATTTCGGTGCACGCCGGATGCCTCCTGACCGTTTAGCGGATCTGACACGTCGTTGCGTCGGAAGTAAATCCTGCTCAGTTTCACAGAGAGCTATGGCGTACTATGGCGTGCAAATCGGCGGGGTCTGCTTCGCGCCATGACAGCCGTTCAAAGGCCAAGGCCTCGCAAGACGGCGCCCGCTCATGTGGGCAGATCAACTTGCGCATAAAGCCGCCGTCACAAGGCTGCATGCTTCTCCAGTCTCTCGAATACAAAAAGCTTGCCTTTACGCGCGCTGTCTTCAAGCGGGTACGCCTTCGCCAGGTGCGCCGCAATGGCGCTGGCCAGCATGCAGCCCGTCCCGCGCATCGATGCGGCAAGGCGCGGCGTATCGAAGCGGATCGGTTCTTGATTGGAGCGCAATAGGATGTCGGTCGATCGGGGTCCCGATGCATGACCGCCCTTGATCAGCACGGCCCGCGCACCCGCGCCCAGCAATTCCTGGCCCTGCCTGACCGCGCCGCCCTCGTCGGCAGCGCGCTCTGCGCCCACAAGCAGCGCCAGTTCGATGATACGAAGGGTATGGCTGGGCGAACGACCCACTAACTGATTGTTTTTGTTGAAAAGACGGCGGCCCTCCAGGTCCGCCAAAAGACCGATCTAAGTAATTGATTTGCTGCATTCTTTTGAGAGGGCCCCACAATGTGGACTCGAACCCCTCTCTCCGACCAAAACCAACCCCCCAGCGATTTTCCTCGCGATCTCAGAGCCGCCCGAGCCGATATTAGGTTGTCCGAGGGGTCGAATCGCTAGCGTTACCGTGTCTCCTACATTTGGAAACGCTAGGTTTTCCACGACGCGACGGAAGCTTTGCGTCAATGTCGGCCA
This sequence comes from Mesorhizobium sp. B2-1-8, assembly GCF_006442545.2. NCBI lineage: Bacteria > Pseudomonadati > Pseudomonadota > Alphaproteobacteria > Hyphomicrobiales > Phyllobacteriaceae > Mesorhizobium > Mesorhizobium sp. B2-1-8. The sequence goes on along the minus strand of NZ_CP083952.1, from coordinate 6,125,851 downwards.
TAGTGATCCGCTTTTCCGCTCTCCGAAAGTGGACGTTGCCTGCGATGAAGGTGGTGGTTGGCCGTTTCGAATATGACTTTAGCTAGATCCTTTGACGCCTCGACGCACCAGCGGCAGCGAATCCCGTTCAGCGGTTAGATGCCTTTCTGCCGCGCCGCGCCAACAGGTTGGCGACCACCAAGAGTATGATCGACAGCGCCATCATCAGCGTCGCGGCGGCGGTGATCGCGGGGCTCAGCTTTTCGCGTAGCCCGATGAACATTTCGAGCGGCATGGTGCGCTGGCTGGCGCTGGCCAGGAACTGCACGACGACCACCTCATCGAAGGACGTGACGAAGGCAAAGGCCGCCCCCGAAAGCACGCCGGGCAGGATCAGCGGCAGCATCACCCGGAAGAACGATGTCAGCGGTCTGGCCCCGGAAATCGCGGCGGCACGCATCAGGTTGCGGTCGAAGCCGGTGAGGCTCGCGCCCACCGTCACCACCACGAAGGGGCTGGCAAGCGCGGTATGCGCCAGGATGATGCCGGCATAGGTGCTGGCCAGACCGACGCGGGCGTAAAACAGATACGAGCCGACGGCGGTGATCACCACCGGCACGATCAGCGGCGACAAAAGCAGCGGCATGATGATGCGGCGCCCCGGGAATTTCTCGTCGGAAAGCGCGATCGCCGTCAGCGTGCCGAGCGTCGTTGCGATCAGCGTCGTGCCGAATGCGACGATCAGGCTGTTGCCGATCGCCGACTGCCAGCGCTGCGTGCCGAGCACCACCTCGTACCAGCGCGTCGAGAGGCCTTCGAGCGGGAAGATGAAGAAAGCGCCGCTGTTGAACGAGAGCGGCACCGGGATGAGGATCGGCACCAGAAGGAACAGCATCACCAGCCCGCACCACAGCCAGAGCAGGGTGACGCGGATGCGTTCGCCGGTGGTGGGGTAGGGGGAGAGCAGCATGGCTATACCAGCTTCAGGCGATCAAGGCCGAGGATGCGGGCGAAGATGCCGAACAGCGCCAGCGTGAACACCAGCAATATGAAGCTCAGCGCCGCCGCCATCTCCCAGTTCAACTCGACGTTGACATAGTTGGCGATGAAGTTGCTGATCAGCTGGTCGCTCGCGCCGCCGATCAATGCCGGCGTGATGTAGTAGCCGAGGCAGAGGATAAAGGTCAGCAGGCAGCCGGCCATCACGCCCGGGAAGACCTGCGGAATGTAAATGCGGCGGAAAGCGGTGAACGGCCTGGCGCCGAGCGAATAGGCGGCTTTCATCTGCGAGGGCGGAATGGTGCGCATGACGCTGTAGATCGGCAGCAATGTGAACGGGAGCTGGATATGCGTCATGGCGATGATGAGCCCTATGCGGCTGTACATCAGGTCGAGCCGGTCGCTGACGATGCCGATAAACAACAGGAAGTCGTTGACCAGCCCGAACTTCTGCAGCAGCACCGTCCAGGCGGCGGTGCGCACCAGGATAGAGGTCCAGAACGGCAGCAGCACCGCGACGATCAGGATCGCCGCCAAGCCCTTCGGCACGTTGGCTATGAGATAAGCGAGCGGGAATCCGAGGATCAACGTTGCCAGCGTCACAGATGCCGCGACGAGGAAGGTGCGCAGGAACACCTGGATAAAGATCGCCTGCTCCGGTGGTACGCGTTCGATGCCGCCATCGGCGTTCCAGCGCAAATCCAGCGCGCTGAGCAGGTAGAAGGAGGTCAAGCTGTGCGTGCCGCTCCGGATCGCCGGCCAGGTCGCCGGCGCCGACCAAAACGGCACCGACTTCAGGGCATCGAGCGCGGCCTGGCCGTCGGCGCTTTCGAGCTTGCGCACCGTCTTCAGCACCTGGCTGCGCGCGCCCGGCAGGCGGGCGTTCAGGCTCTTGGCCAGTTCGTAGGCCGTGCCCTTGGCCTTGGTGTCCTTGAGGTCCGTCGCGAGCGCTGCAAGGGTATCGTCGCCCGGCAGGCCCTGGCCGTTCCAGCCGGCCAGGGCCTTGGTCGTCTTGGGCAAAGCATCTGCAATGGTCGGATCGTAGACCGCGCGCGACAATAGCAGCACGATCGGGATGCCGAAGCTCAGTGCCAGAAGCACAAGCAGCGGCGCCGCCAGCGCCAGCGAGCGCAGCCGGTCGCCGAATTCGGCGCGACGGAGCGCCGCCGACACGGATTTGAGATCCGCGTCGGCGGCAGACCGGTCGCGGGCCAGCGTCGGCCGGTCGAGTTCGCTGGGCTGGAGCGCCGACATCCTTGCCCCTACTGGGCAAGCCAGGCGTTGAAGCGCTTGACGAGATCCTCACCATAGTCGCCCCAGAACTCGGTGTCGGCGACAAGATAGGCGCCCTTGAGATGGTCCGGAGCGTTGGGCAGCTTCGGCAGCGCGTCCGCCGCCACGAAGGACGCGGCGTCGGTGCGCACCGGTCCGTAGGTGATGTAGCTGGCGAGCTTGGCGTTGTTCTCGGGCTTGCTAATATAGGCGAGGTACTTGTAGGCAAGCTCCGGATTGCGCGCGCCCTTCGGAATGCTGATCATGTCGTATTCGAGGATCTGGTCGTTCCAGACGATCTTGAACGGCTTCTTATCGGTGTCGATGGCGTTCTGGATGCGGCCGTTCCAGGCCGTGGTCATCACTACTTCCTTGGAGGCGAGAAGCTGCGCCGGCTGCGCGCCGGCATCCCACCAGACGATGTCCTTCTTGATGGTGTCGAGCTTCTTGAAGGCGCGGTCGGCGCCTTCTGGCGTTGCCAGCACCTTGTAGACATCGGCAGGCGCCACGCCGTCGGCCATCAGCGCCCATTCGAGGTTCTGCGCCGGGAATTTGCGCATGGCCCGCTTGCCTGGGAATTTTTTGATGTCGAAGAGGTCGAGGACCGAGGTCGGCGCCTCCTTGAGCACCGTCGGATCATAGGCGAGGATGTCGCCGTAAGTGTCGAGCCCGACACCACAATCGAGCGCCGAGCCTTGGATGAATTTGTCGCGCGGCGCGATCTTGGAATAATCGAGCCGCTCAAGGATGCCGGCGTCACAACCCTGGAGCACGGTCGCGGTCTCCACCGTCACAAGATCGATGGGCACGTTGCCGGTCTCGACCATGGCTTTGACCTTGCCGAGATCGCCGAGATATTCCTGCTCGAGGATCTTGGCGCCGGTCTCCTTGCTGAACGGCTCGAACCAGGCCTTGCGCTGCGCGTCCTGCCAGGCGCCGCCGCTCGCCATGATGGAGAGCTCCTCGGCGAGGGCGGCGTGGCCGATCGTCATGACCGCCGTGGCGGCCGCGAGCGCGATGAGATATTTCCTCACATATTTCATGTCGTCTTCCCCTGTTTTGGAATGGCGCCCCCCCTTCCGGCATCGGCCGGAAAGGCACGGCAATCATAGGGCGCGCAGGAGACCGTCACGGCCTCGCCGTTTGCCATCGTCGCTTCGGGACCGACCTTCACGGTCAGCACCTGGTCGTTGGCGAGTCTGGCTAGGAGGCGCAGATGGTCGCCAAGATAGATGCGCCCGTCGACGGTTGCTGAGAGCGCGTTGCCGACGGCGGGTGCCGCCGCGAGGGTGAGCCGCTCCGGCCGGATGGCGACGTGACAGGCAGCGCCTTGCGTCACCCCGACAGCCAAAGCGGTGAGTTCTCCGCCGCCATTCAGCCTGACGCGGCACTCTTTGCCTGAAACGCGGTCGATGACTCCGTCCAGCGTGTTGTTCTCGCCGATGAAGCTCGCCACGAACGAGGTTTGCGGTGTGTTGTATAGGTCGTCGGGTGAGCCGAGCTGAGCGATGCCGCCCTGGTTGAAGACGGCGACGCGGTCTGACATCGTCAGCGCCTCGCTCTGGTCGTGCGTGACATAGACGACGGTGACGCCGAGCATGGTGTGCAACTGCTTGATCTCGAGCTGCATGTGCTCGCGCAATTTCTTGTCGAGCGCGCCCAGCGGCTCGTCCATCAGCACCAGGCTCGGCTGGAAAACCAGCGCGCGGGCAAGCGCCACGCGCTGCTGCTGGCCGCCGGAAAGCTGCGACGGCCGGCGATCGCCGAACTGCCTGAGCCGCACCATGTCGAGCGCGCGCGCCACGCGGGCTGCGATATCAGCCTTGCTCACCTGGCGGACGGACAGGGGGAAGGCGACATTCTCCTCGACCGTCATGTGCGGGAACAGAGCATAGTTCTGGAACACCATGCCGATGTTGCGCTGATAAGGAGGCAGGCGGTCGACAGGCCGGCCTTCCAGCGTGATCGTGCCACGCGTCGGCCGCTCGAAGCCAGCGAGCATGTTGAGCGTCGTCGTCTTGCCAGAGCCGGAAGGGCCTAGCAGCGTCAGGAATTCGCCGCGTGCTACGGTGAGGTTCATCCGCGTCACCGCGAAGGTGCGGCCGTCATAGGATTTCTCGACGTCGGTGAACTCGACAAACCCCCGGCCGGCGGCACTGGTGGCCGGAGCGGCAAGCGAGACCATGGCCGGGGCGGCCGGCATAGCGGCCTGGCCGGTGCTCATTGTCTGCAATCCTGGACGCGGCCGACCGATTCGAGATGCGGTTTGCGATCCATGCCTCGTCCTCCCGGGAACCAGCCTGCCACTAGGCAGGTCGTCCGACTTGTGTGGTCACACAATTAAGCTGAAGTCGACCATAGATGCGGACAACTTTGTCCGTCAAGGGAGTTTTTGCAAAGTTGTATGATTATTTTGATCGGCAATCTTGCGAACATATGTCAGACAAGCTCTATTGTACGGGGCGATGTCTTATGTTAGATGCCCACCGTGACACGTCCGTCAGCCTTGGTTCGAATCCCGCATGCTTCAAGATCTTCGCCTCGCGGAGGATGAAAGTCCGGTCTACCGCCGTCTTGCCGACGCGATCGCGGAACGCATCGCCGCCGGCACGCTCGCGGTCGGCGATCGGCTGCCGCCGCAGCGCGAGATCGCGCGGGCGCTGGGCATCAACGTCACCACGGTAACGCGTGCGCTCTCGACCCTGCAGGAGCAGGGCCTGCTCGAGGCGCGCCCTGGACGCGGCACGACCGTCGCCGCCCGTGACGTCGTCGAGCGGCCCGGCTTTGTATCGGCGCCGAGCGACCAGACTGGCATCATAGACCTTTCCGTGAACCGGCCGCCCACTTCCGCCTATCTCGATGCGGTCGCAGCGTTGCTGCCGCGCCTTTCCAAGGACCGGCACTATGCCGCGCTGCAGGATTACCATCCGCCGGAAGGACCGCTCTGGGGACGCGCGCCCATAGCCGACTGGCTGAAATCCGTCGCCGGCGATGGCGACCCGGGCCGCGTCGTTCTGGCCGCCGGCGCCCAGCACGGCCTGGACTGCGTTCTCGGTGCCGTCACCAGGCAAGGGGAGGTCGTGCTCGCCGACGAGGTGACTTACCAGGGTATCAACGCGCTCTGCCGCGTGCACGGGCTCGACTTGCGGGGCGTCGCCATGGATCGCGGCGGCATGCGCCCCGATGCCTTCGACGCCGCCTGCGTGCAATTGCGTCCGCGCGCGGTGTTCCTGGTGCCGACGTTGCACAATCCGACGACGATCACGCTGAGCGAGGAGCGCCGGCACCAGCTTGCCGCGGTCGCCCGGCGCCACAACGTGCTGATCATCGAGGACGACGTCTACCGGCCGCTGGCCGATGATCCGCCGCCGTCATTCGCCAGTCTTGAGCCCGAATTGACGATCCATCTCGGCGCGCTGTCGAAATGCCTGGCGCCGGGCCTGCGGCTCGGCTTCGTCATCGCCCCGCGCCCGATCGCCGGTCAGATCGCGGCGGCGCTGCGCATCAACTGCTGGAGCATCAGCCCATTGACGGCGCTGATCGGCGCGAGGCTGATCGAGGAGGGGGCGGCGGCCCGCATCATCGAGATCCAGAAACAGGAGCTGCGCCAGCGCCAGACGATCCTGAGCGAGATCCTCGGCCGCTTCGACATCCAGGCGCATCCGACATCGACCCATGCCTGGTTGCGCCTGCCCGAGCCCTGGCGCGGCGCCGGCTTTGCTCGCACCTGCCTGGAACGCGGCGTGGCCGTGCTACCGGGCGATGCCTTCGCGGTCGGGCGCGAGCCGGTGCAGCATGGCGTGCGCATCAATGTCGGCGCCGCGCGTTCCCAGGATGATTTGCGTTCAGCACTCACCACAATGGCCGAGCTGCTCGCGGCCGGCCATCTGCAACTGCCTGGCTTCGTCTAGATCATGATCTCCATACCCGCCGCGGCACCGAAAACCGTCGAGATCGCCATTGTCGGCGCCGGCGTCGTCGGTCTAGCGACAGCATTGCGGCTTGGCGGCGAAGGCCGCGAGGTGCTGCTTATCGATCCCAACGAGCCGGGCTCGGGCGCTTCGTTCGGCAATGCCGGAACGGTCGCCGAGTACGCCTGCATGCCGGTCGGCAACCCGGGAGTGCTGCGCGCGCTGCCGAAGCTGCTTTTCGATCGCGACAGCCCCTTCGCGTTGCGCTGGGCGGCACTTTTCCAGCTCGCACCGTGGCTGCTCCGCTTCGTCCGGCAGTCGCTTCCGGCGGCCACCCACGCCAATGCGCTGGCGCTCGCCGGACTGCTTGCCGAGTCCTTGCCGGCCTGGGAGGAGATGGCGGCCGAGGCTGGCGTCGCCGACCTGCTGCGTCGCAACGGCTGCCTTTACATCTACCGTAGCGAGAGCGATTTCGCTGCCGCAGCTGGCGGACGGGCCATGCGCGCCAAGCTTGGCGTCCACCAGGAAGTTCTGACCGCCGAGCAGGTGGCCGCGCTGGAACCGCGACTGGCTGAGTTTCAGGCGCAGGGCCTCTTTTTCCCGGACTCGATCAATGTCTGCGATCCCAAGACGGTCATGCAGCGGCTGGCGGCGGCTGCTGCGGACCTCGGGGTCCAATTGGTGCGGGCGAAGGTCACCGGTCTGATGTCGGAGGCCGGCGGCGTCCGGCTGAGCGGCCCGGGCCTTGCCACCGTCGCGCGGACTGCAGTGATCGCGGCCGGCGCCTGGTCGCGGGCACTCGCCACGCAGGCGGGCGATAGAATCCCGCTGGACACCGAGCGCGGCTATCATCTGGAATTTCCGACCGCCGCGCCTTTGCTCAACCGGCCGGTATGCCCGGTTGATCTCGGCTTCTACATGACGCCGATGGAGGGGAGGCTGCGAGTTGCTGGCACAGTCGAACTCGGCGGGCTTGCGGCGCCTCTAAATCCGCGACGGCTGACGCTGCTCGATCGGGGTGTGCGGCAAATTTTTCCCGAACTCGGCCGGCCGTCATCCGAATGGCTGGGTTTCCGTCCGTCGCTGCCCGATTCGCGTCCGGTCATCGGGCCGTCGCGCAATACTCCCGGCGTCATCCACGCCTTCGGCCACGGTCATCTCGGGCTCACCTTGGCGCCAATCACTGCCTGCCTGGTCGCCGACGTGATCGCTGGGCGGGGAGATACGGCGCGCTTGGCGGCATTTGCTTCGGATCGGTTTTGACTGCGCCTCCAACCCTAACGCTTTTGGAGTTGGCGATCACCGCGAGCCTCGAACAGTACAGGGTGCGTCGTTGTAACGAGCCACAACTCAGCATGGATCGCCCACCGACTAAGACGACATGTTCCACGGGGCGAATGTAGTCTTGCATCTCGGCCGGCCAGCTTTGCTTTGAACGCACCGGAAAGCTGGCATCGCGGTCAGAAGCCGAGGATGTCGACGCGATCATCCAGACGGAACTTGGCTTTGCTGAAAGCAGAGCGGCTGCCGCGATCAGCCAACCTCTATGTTCATCTCCGCAATGAGCCGCTCGCGCCCGGCCAGTGAGTTTAGCGCCTTATCGCCCAGTTCGCGGGCGACGAGGTTGAGCAGCGCTTCGCAAAAGACAATATATGCGCCCATGCTGTTCGAGTAAAACTGCTGGCGTGCGGGATGAAGAAGGCATGCTCGGCCGGAGGAACGAGCGGCGAGGATCGGGAATCCGTGATCGCGATCACGCTCTGGCCGTTCGCAGTTGCAACCCGGCCGACCTCGGCGACGCTGCGTGTATAGGGCGCGCAGCTTGCGACGATGACCACATCGCCCGGCTCTAGCTGTGACAGCGCTTCGGCGACGCCCAACCGCGGCTCGTCCAGGAGCGCCACGTCGGAGCGTACCATCCCAAGGCAATAGGTGAGGAAGCTCGCCAGCGAATGGAACTGGCGGACACCGTGCACGCGCACGCGCCGCGCGCTGGCCAGCCGCGCGGTCGCGCCCTTCAGCGAGGCACCGTCCAACTGGCCGAGGAAGCCGTCGACATTCGCCGCCGTTTCCCGCGCCAGCCGCTAGAAGACCCCGACTTCGGCGCCGCCTGCCGACGGCGTGGTCATCAGCCTTCCTGGCGGCTGTAGAAATATTGCTGATCGTTGGCGATGGCCTTGCGGAAGACGGCCTGGAAATCGCTGAAGCCTTCGAAGTCGAGACGCTTGGCCAGCCTGGTCAGCGTCGACGGATTGATGCCGAACTGACTGGCAAGTTCCGAGATCGAGCGGACCGCGGACTGTTCGGGCGCGTCGACCAGCTTGGCGAAGACATCATGCGCCTTGGACCCGAGGGAAAAACCTGCTTCGTCGCGGCCGACCGAGAGCGCCAGCGCTCTCAGATCCTCGATGGTGCGCGGCGACTCAGCGACGACTTCGTCTGGCATTGCCCCGTTCCTGTTCACGTCGCGACAGGCACCAGCCTATCCCGCATTTCGAAGCGCGCTGCTTCGTGTGTTGCATCGTAGACAGCCCACTCGACCTTGTCAGCCCCGACGCGGAAGACGGCGCTTGCGAGTGTATTCTCGACATCGCTGTCGGCCGGATCGGTGCGATAGATCGGCAGCTCTTGGTCCGCCGCGTCCCACAATATGCCGAGCGCGCGGCTTTGCGGCTCAGACTGAGGCGCCTGATCCAGCAGCCGCTTCGCCCCGCCGCTGGCGCACGCCCGACGAACCGGTGACGATCTGCGACATGCGTCCGGTGTCGGCATGGATCAGATGGTTCGAATGGACACGCGCCGCTTCGACACGATCGGCCGACAGGGCTTGAGCGGTGAACTCCACGCTGAGAAGCCGCTCGTCTCCAGCTTGCGCCAAGGTGAGGTGAAAGGCGCCAGCGCGCGGTGCCGATCTGAGCAGCGCCAGCGCCGCGTCGAGACCGGGTGCGTCGAATATAGCTCGGCGAGCACCATGCGCGGCGTTCCCGCGCCGCCGGCTAGCGGCCGGATGTTGTTGACCGTCTGCACAAGCCCTCTCGACGTGACCGCGAATGTATGGCCGGGCAGCGAGCCGGGATAGACGAAGGCGGTGAATGCATTGCCGCCTTCGGAAGCGACATGGGCCAGTGCGCAAGGGCCGGCAAAATCCGGGTCGCCATCTTCATTGTGGCCGATGACATGCGGTGAACCGGGCAATTGCACGGTCGTGCAGCCATCCGGAGCCATCGCCCATATGTCGCCGCGGCAGTTCCACAGGAAGACATCATCGAACCTCAATTCGAGCCCGCTGGCCAGGCCCTGCAGTTCGGCCCAGTATCGCGGAAACTGTTCAAATCGAGGGCCAACCACTGGTTCATCGCGGGCAGGCGAGCTCATGACAAATTCCGCACGTGCTCGATGGCCTGGCGCAGACGTCGGATTCCCGCTTCGCTCTCGGCCCTGTTGCAGGCGGCATAGCCAAGCACCAGGCCATTACCGGAGGATGACCAGTAATATTTCGACAGCGGCGATGCGTTGACGCCGAGTTTGTCTGCGCAATGCACGACCGCCCGATCGTCGCAACGTTCGTGAAGCGAGGCAACGACCTGGATTCCGGCTTCCGCCGCCGAAAGGGTCATGTGACCGGCCAGTTCGGTCTCGCACAATTCGTAGAAAAACTTGCGTCGCTCGGCGTAAATGCGACGCATGCGCTTGAGGTGGCGGCTCATGTGGCCTTCATCGATGAAATCGGCCAACGCCGCCTGAAGCACCAGGGGTGCGAACTGCCCGGTGGTGCTCAGGGCATGCGGAATGCCCTCGCACAAGGCGACGGGCAAGACCATGAACCCCAGCCGGAGCGCCGGAAACAGCAACTTGGCAAAAGTGCCGACATAGATGACCCGGTCAGCGTAATCCATGCTCTGTATGGCGGGGACCGGCCTTCCCTGAAATCTGTACTCGCCGTCGAAATCATCCTCGATGATCCAGGAATTGTTGCGCTCGGCGATTTCGAACAGCCGCAGCCGCTGGTCCATGCGCATTGTGATCCCCAAGGGATGCTGGCAGGCGGGCGTCACATAGATCAGGCGCGGTGAAACCTCGGGCTGGCTCATCTGCCAGCCGTCGCGGTCGACGACAAGCGGCAGAATATTGGCGCCAGCGACGGTGAAAGTCGCCTTGGCCGCGTAATAGCCCGGTTCCTCCAGCCAGACCGTGTCGCCCGGATCGAGCAGCAGACGCGCCAGCAGATCGAACGCCGCCTGCGCTCCCGTCGTCACGACGATCTGTTCGGGAGAACACCGCACCCCCCTGGCCGAGATCAGGTAGCCGGCAATTGCCTCCTTGAGCGCCGGCAGGCCGGTCACATGATAGGTGCCGAACAACATGTCGGCGCCATACGTTGCCCGGTGCGCGAGCAGCCTGCCCCAGACGCCAAACGGGAAGTTTTGCGGGTCCGGCATGCCCGGATGAAAGGCAAAGCGTCCCGGCGATCCGTGATGAAAGGGTTGCTGCATCAGGCTCTCGCCGCGCCTGGAAAGCGGGCGATGGATTGCCGTGGCCACGGGTTTGCTGCCTTGATCGGTAGAGTTCACGGGCAGGTCGATGACCACCGGGCGCGCGCCCTGCCGGCTTGCAAGATAGCCTTCCGTCGCCAACTGGTCATATGCACCGACGATAGTGTTACGGGCGAGGCCCAGATCCTCGGCCAGCGCGCGCGTCGACGGCAATTCCGATCCCGGTGCCAGACGACGCCCACGGATCATCGCGGCAATCTGCCGATAGAGCTGGCGATGGATCGGTTCATCGATTGTTCGATCGATGATCAGCGCGTCCATCGGAAAGGCTTGGCGCCTTCGCCTTGATATCTGCATCGGAAAAGCCTCGCGGCATGAGAGCGGATCGAGCTTAGGCGAGCGCCGCGCCGATTGAAACTGGCACCTTCACTTCCCATCAAACTGGCTCTCGCGATGGAGACAGATCGGCGCTTAGATGAAAAGAAAGAGGGAACGACGGGCCAGACAGACCACAAGCGGAACGCCTTCACCGACCTGATTGGTTCGGATGAGGCGCCGCCAGCAATGGCACGGCCTGTCCGATGAGGAGCGATGATGGCTGTCCGCATAGGCATAAATCCGATCACATGGAGCAACGACGACGTGCCCGAGCTGGGCGGGGATACGCCACTCGAAGTCTGCCTTTCCGAAACTGCTGAAGCCGGCTATGCGGGAACGGAGCTCGGCGGCAAGTTCCCACGTGCCAGCAAGGTGCTGGCTGCGGTTCTCGCGACCCATGGCCTTAAACTCGTCTCCGGCTGGTACGATGGCCGGATCTGCGAAAAGGAGGTCGAGGAGGAATTCGAGGCCATCCTGCCGCATCTGACGCTGCTGCGCGACCTCGGCGCCAAGCACGTCGTATACGCCGATACGTCGCGCGGCCGCCATGGCGCCATTCACGATCCTATCTCGCAGCGTCCCAAGCTTGCCGACGGCGAGTGGAAGTCCTACGGCAACAAGATAACGCGACTGGCCGAACGGTTCGCCGATTTCGGCGTCGGCATGGCCTTTCACCATCACATGGGAACCATCGTCGAGACGGATCACGAGATCGGCAGGCTGATGGCCGGTTCAGGGCAAGCCGTTGGCCTCCTCTATGACACCGGCCATTGCCTGTTTTCCGGCGGCGATCCCGAGGCGCTGCTGCGGCGGCATGTCGGCCGCGTCGTCCACGTGCATTGCAAGGATGTGCGACCGGATGTGCTGAAGCGCACTCGCGCCCTGGATATGAGCTTCATGGGCGCGGTGATGGAAGGCATCTTCACCGTGCCGGGAGATGGGTCCATTGACTATTTGACGCTTTTGCGGGTGCTGGCCGACAATGGCTATGCCGGCTGGCTGGTGGTCGAGGCCGAACAGGATCCGGCCAAGGCCCACCCGCTCACCTATGCGACGATGGGCTATCGCAACCTGCGCGATCTGGCTCTCAAAGCCGGTTTCGAGGTCAAGGAACGGAAGAACTGATACCCTTCGGGGGCGCCGGGGAGCGGCAATGAGTTCTGTCCTATACCAAAGTGTGGTCAAGAACTACGGCGCGCTGAACGTCTTGCGGTCGCTTGACCTTGCCGTCCCCGACCACATGTTCCTGGCCCTGCTCGGTCCTTCGGGTTGCGGCAAGACGACGGCGCTGCGCATCCTGGCCGGCCTCGACATGCCAAGCGCCGGCAAGCTCTTCATCGGCGAGCGTGAGGTCACCCGGCTGCAGCCGCGCGACCGCGACATCGCCATGGTCTTCCAGAGTTACGCGCTCTATCCGCAGATGACGGTCGGCGAGAACATCGGCTATCCCTTGTGGATCCGCGGCATGCCGGATGCCGAGCGTCGCGCCAAGATCGACGAGGTCGCAGCGGTTCTCGAGATCGGCCACCTGCTTGATCGCCGACCGCGCCAGCTCTCCGGTGGCCAGAGGCAGCGCGTGGCGCTTGCACGCGCCATTGTTCGCGATCCGGCGGCCTTCCTCATGGACGAGCCGCTGTCGAACCTGGACGCAAGGTTGCGCCTGACCATGCGCGGCGAGATCAAGCGGCTTTGCCAGCGGCTCGGCGCAACCACCCTCTATGTCACCCACGACCAGGTCGAGGCCTTGACCATGGCGGACTTCGTCGCGGTGATGCACGGCGGGGAGCTGCAGCAGATGGCTCCGCCGGCCGACATCTACGACCGCCCGGCCAACCGTTTCGTCGCCACCTTCGTCGGCAATCCGCCGATGAACATCCTTCCAGTCACACTGGCCGACCAAGGCATCGCGATCGGTGGAACGCCGGTTGCGATTCCCGCCGCCCGGCTGGCGGCGTGCCGCGCGGCGCAAGTAGTCGAGATCGGCCTGCGGCCGGAAGACATGAGCGTTGCGGAACTGGGCGCCCCCAACGCACTGCCCGGCGAGATCTATGTCGTCGAACCGATGGGCAACGAGACGCTGGTCAACATGCGCCTTGGCGGCGGCAATGTCTCGGTCCGCGCGGGCCGCGACTTCAGGGGCGCGGTAGGCGCCAATATCGCGGTCACTTTTGATGTGTCGAACGCATGCTTCTTCAATTCGGTCGGCCTGACGGCCGTCCACAGGGTCAACAGTGATGGAGAGTGAAATGACGCAGTCCCGCAGAAGCAGACTTACTCGCCGCTCCGTACTCAAGGGAGGACTTGGCTTGGCGCTTGCCACCACCGCCCTTACCGCAATCGGCCTGCCTGTCCCGGCCAGGGCGGCCGGCAAGAAGGTGATCATTGGGGCCTTCGCCGATGGCGGCCTGACGCCGTTCAAGCAGAAGATCATCCCACTGGCCAAGGATGCCGGCTTCGACATCGAATTCCTCGAGGATGAATATGGCGTAACGCTCGAGAAGTGGTTCGCCGACGCCAAGAACAGCGCCGGCCAGTACGACCTCTATCTTCTCGACGACCCATGGGTGCCGCAGTTCGGCGCCGCCAATGTGCTCGAGGATCTCGGCGCGGCCGGTATCGACGGCGGCGACAAGGACTGGATCGGCTCGATGATCGACATGGGCTACTGGCCGCCGCAGAAGGGCGCGCGCGTGAAAGGCTTCGAGACTGCCACGCCGACGCTGATCTGCGTGCCGTTCGTCGGCGATCTGCAGACCCTGACCTACCGCAACGATGTCTACACGAGCGGCGCGCCGAAGACCTGGGACGAGGTCATCGCCAAGGGCAAGGAAGGCGTTGCGGCCGGCAAGATCAAATATCCGGTCGTGTTCCGCGGCGTTTCCGGAAATCCGATCGTGACCAGCTGGTATCCGGTCTTCCTGTCGTTTGGCGGCTCCTTCTTCGACGACAAATGGAATCCGGTTTTCAATTCCGCCGAAGGCAAGGCCTCCGCCGAATTCTTCGTCGGCACGATGAAGCAGAACGCGCCGAGCGGCGTCGTCGAATTCGACTCCGATCAGGAAGGTGCGGCGATCCTGGGCGGCGAGGCCGGCGCGATCATCCAGTATTCCGGCAATGCGCTGAAGGCCGATGATCCAACGCAGACCAAAGTCGCGGGCAAGCTCGATTTCGGCGTCGTGCCGAAGCAGACCGCGGCGATCGCCCAGATGGGCATCTTCATCGCCGGCATTCCGAAATCGGCGCCCAACAAGACCAATTCGGTCGAATTCCTGAAGTGGTATGTCAGCGCCGACATCCAGGCCAAGCTGTCGGAAGCAGGTTCCATTCCGGTCAAGCGCAGCGCCTTTGGCATCGCCAAGCCCGGCAACCGGCTGATCCCGGTCGCTCTGCAGCAGCTCGACGCCGGCGCGCTGCCGCGGCCGCGCACGCCGGACTGGGCCAAGGTCGAGGAGCTCCTCGGCATCGAGCTCAACAAGGCGCTGCAGGCCGGCTCGGGCGGCGGCGCCGCGTTGGACAATGCCGCCAAGCAGGTCAAGGACTACCTGTCTTCGGTCGGCTACTACTGATGGCAAATGGCGGGACGCAGAGCCGCAAATACCGTCTGCAGGGGGCGGGGCTCGACCTCGCCCTCCCTTATCTCATGCTGGCGCCAGGCCTGCTGATCGTGCTTGGCGTGCTCGTCTATCCCTTGTGGGACGGTCTGCGCGCCAGCACCAAGGTCTATCGCTACGGCTCGGTCGTCGCCGATGTCGGCATGCAGAACTACATCAAGCTGTGGAGCGATCCGCAGTTTCTGAACTCGCTCCGGGTGACGGTCGAATTCGTCGCCCTGTCGGTCACCTTCGAGGCAATCCTGGGCTTTGCGCTGGCATTGTTCTGCCTGCGGGAGTTTCGCGGCATCCGCTTGCTCAGGACGATCCTGATCATCCCGATGGTGATAACGCCCGTCGTCGTCGCCATCGTCTTCCGGCTGATCTATGCCAGCGACGCCGGTATGCTGACGGCGATTTCCGAGTGGGTGGGCGGCGGCCAGGTGCAGATCCTCGGCAGCCCCGTCAAGGCCTTCTTCGGCCTTGTCGTTCTCGATGTCTGGGAATGGACGCCGCTGATGTTCCTGATCCTGCTGGCCGGCCTGCAGTCGCTGCCGCACGAACCCTTCGAGGCCGCCCGCGTCGACGGCGCCGGCAACTGGCGGGTGTTTGCCGACCTGACCTTTCCGATGATGCGGCCCGTGCTGGCGATCGCCATCGTGCTTCGAACGATCGACGCCTTCGGCACGTTCGACCAGGTGTTCGTGCTCACCCGGGGCGGACCGGGCGAGGCGACGCGGCTGGTCTCGATCTATGGCTACGACACTGCCTTCAAGTTCCAACAGACGGGCTATGCAGCAGCACTTTTCGTCACCATCGGTCTCGTCGTGCTTGCGCTGGCCTTCAGCGCTGTGCGGCTTTTGCGCAGGGTCGACGCGTCATGAACAGTCGTCTGGCCCGGATCGGGGTGATGAGCGCGGTGCTGGCCATCGTGCTCTTGCCCATTTACTGGCTTGTCTCGACATCGCTGAAGTCCAATCGCGAGATCACCCAGGAGGGCACGCTCTATCCGCATGTCCCGACACTGGACAATTACATCAGGCTGTTCACGGAGAAGCAGTTTGGCGCCTATCTGACCAACTCGCTGGTGGTGACGTTCTTCTCCGTTGCGGTCGCCCTGGTGGCCGGCGCGATGGGCGCCTATGCGATCGCGCGCTTTCGTCTGCCTTTCGCGATGGAGCGCAAGGTCGGATTGTTCCTGCTGACGCTGCGCATCGTGCCGCCGGTCGTCATCCTTATTCCGGTCTACCTGCTGATGCTCAAACTCGGCCTGCTCGACAGCTGGCTGGGTTTGATCGCCACCTACACCGCCTTCAACATCACCTTCTGCGTCTGGATGATGGAGAGCTTCTTTCGGGAGATCCCCGTGGATCTGGAGGAAGCCGCCATGGTCGATGGCGATTCCCGTTTCGGTGCGTTCCGGCGCATCACCTTGCCGCTGGCGGCACCCGGCCTCGCGGCGACCGCCATCTTTGCCGTGCTGGTCACCTTCAACGAATTCCTGTTCGCGCTGGCGCTGACGGCCACGCCCCGGGCGATGACGATGCCGCGCGGCACCGCCACGCTGATCGGCCGCATCGACACCGACTGGGCCTCGATGTCGGCGGCCGGCGTCATCGGCGCGTTGCCGATCGTCTTCTTCGCGCTGCTGGTGCAGCGCCATCTGGTTCGCGGGCTGACCATGGGAGCCGTGAAATGACGACGCGGCCCGGCAGCCACCCACCTCAATCAAGTCGCCGTCCAGGCCACGCTCAAAGCAGCCCGGCACCGCGCGGCCTTTCAGGGAAATCAAACGCATGATCGATGTCTGTCTATTTGGAGCGGGCCTCATCGGCCAGGTGCACGCCGGCAATCTGGCGCGCCATCCCCGCGTGCGCCTGCGCTACATCGTCGATCCGAACACCGAGGCGGCCTCGAAGGTCTCTGCCCTGACAGGGGCCGAGATCGCCGACACCCAGACCGTGATGAATGATCGATCGATCCGCATGGTGTTCATTGCTTCGGCAACGAGAACGCATGCGGACCTGGCCATGGCCGCGGCCGCCAGAGGCAAGGCGATCTTCTGTGAAAAGCCGATCGATCTTGATCTCAAGCGCACGGATCAATGTCTGGCGGCTGTCGAGAAGGCAGGTGTGCCCTTTCAGATCGGATTCAACCGTCGGTTCGACCCGAGTTTTCGGGCGCTGAAGACGCGCCTTGGGCGAGGCGAGATCGGCGCCGTTGAACAGGTCATCATCACCAGCCGGGATCCGGAACCGGAAACCGAGGAAGCGCTGGCCGGAGGAGGGGGCGTCTTCCGGGAGATGACCATCCACGACTTCGACATGGCACGAAACCTATTGGGCGAGGAGCCGGTGGAGCTCTTCGCGACCGGGTCGTCACTTGTCGCGCCGCAATATGCCAAGCTGGGGGACTACGATACCGCGATGTTCGTGCTGCGCACGGCGTCCGGCCGGCAATGTCATATCAACAACAGCGTCAGGGCCGCCTACGGCTACGACCAGCGCATCGAGGTGCATGGCGCGGATGGGATGCTGCGGGCCGGCAACAGGATGCCGACATCGGTCGAAATATCAGGCGCAAAGGCGATATCGCGCGACAAGCCCTATTACTTCTTCGTTGAGCGCTATGCCGAGTCCTACGCCGCCGAGATCGATCATTTCATTATCTGCGTCGAAACAGGGCGACGGCCCGACGTCACAGCAAGCGACGCCCGCAAAGCGATGATCCTGTGCGAGGCAGCGCTTGCCTCCGCCAAGTCGGGCAGGTTCGAGACCGTTAGATTTTAGTGCAATCGAAACGAGGAGCTTCCAGATGAAGATCGGGATGATTACGGACAGCCTCGGCGACCTCTCATTCGACGAGATGCTGCGCGCCTCGGCCGAGCTTGGACTTCAGACATTGGAGTTCGCCTGCGGCAATTGGTCGTCGGCGCCCCATATCGACCTGCAGGCCATGCTGGCAAGCGCCGCCACGCGCAGGGAATTCGTTGCCAAGATCCGGGGTCACGGACTGACCATCGCAGCGCTCAATTGCTCGGGCAATCCACTGCACCCGGGGCCGGAGGGGAAGGTCCACCATAACGTGACACAGGACACCATTCGGCTGGCCGGCCTGATGGAGATCGATCGTGTAGTCATGATGTCGGGCCTGCCGGGCGGACCAGGTGACGCAAACCCGAACTGGATCATCACCGATTGGCCGCCGGAATGCCTCAAGATCCAGCGCTATCAGTGGGAAGAGCGGATAATTCCCTACTGGCGCGACCTCGTGGCGTTTTCAAACAACCTCGGCATTCATAAACTATGCCTGGAACTGCATGGCCATCAGGCCGTGTACAATGTCCAGACATTGTTCAAGCTCCGGGACGCTGTCGGAGAAACGGTTGGCGCCAACTATGACCCTAGTCATCCGCTGTGGATGGGGGCGGACCCGATTGCCGCCATTCGCACGCTCGGCTCGGCCATCTACTATGTCCACGCCAAGGATACCCGGATTGAGCCAATCACCGCGGCCATCGACGGCACGCTCGATTCGCGCCCACCGAACCTCTATGCCGAACGAGCCTGGAATTACATCACACTCGGATACGGTCACGGTGAGACCTGGTGGCGGCAGTTCTGTACCGCGCTCAAGCAGGTTGGCTACGACGATGTCTTGTCAATCGAGCACGAGGACGTGATGCTGACCCCGATGGAAGGTATGCGAAAATCCGTTGCGCTCCTGCGCAACGTCGCAATCAACCTTAAATAAAGCGGGGACTTGCCGAGGTTCGGGCTGAGAGAGCATCGCCCGACGATGAACTTGCGATCTCCGACGAGCCGAGCTTTGGCGGCGTCCGAAGTGCCCGTGCCGAACCTGATCCTCCGGCGTGGCCCGCGCGCCCAACACTGCGCGGTTGCGATCAATTAAAGTGACTTGGAGTCCGTCAGCGCATTGATTAAATCAGATTCCAAGATATACACGACAATTTCGGATATGGATTTCATTTAGACTGGCCAATCGATGAGTCGCAATTTTCTGGTGATCGAACCTGAGGAAGGCATGGCCGTCCTCAAGGGGCTGGCCTCTTCGGCGCGCATCTCGATGCTGAAACTGCTGCATGAGAAAGGGCCGATGAATGTCAATGACATCGCCGCCCTGCTGTCGCTGCCGCAGTCGACGGTCTCGACCAATATACAGGTGCTCGAGGATGCTGGCCTGATCCGCACCGAGAACCAGAAGGCGAAGAAGGGCAGCCAAAAGATCTGCTATCCGACCGCTGAGGAAGTGCTCGTGGTCTTCAAGAGCGAGTATCGTTCGCTCAAGAACGACGCGATCGAAGTGTCGATGCCGATTGGGCTATACACTGGATTCGAGGTCACCGCGCCCTGCGGTCTCTGCTCGGCGGATGGGATTATTGGTCTCCTCGATGTGCCCAACACTTTCCTCGACCCAGACCGTATGAAGGCCGGTCTGTTGTGGTTCACGCGCGGCTTTGTCGAATACCAGTTTCCCAACAATGCCAAACTCGCCAATGCCGAGATTACCGAACTCGAACTGGTGACGGAGCTGTCCTCGGAAGTGCCTGGCACCAGCGCCGATTGGCCCTCCGACATTACGCTGACGATCAATGGCGTCGACGTCGGAACGTGGACGTCACCTGGCGATTTCGGCGACAAGCGCGGCGTCTTCACGCCCTCTTGGTGGAAGCTCAAGGGCTCGCAATATGGCAAGCTGAAGAACTGGCGAATTTCCACCGACGGCACCTATGTCGACGGTGTCAGGATTTCAGAAACCAGCCTCGCCGTCCTCGACCTCAAGGGTCATCATTCAATCCGGGTCCGTATTGGCGTCAAGGACGATGCCAAGCGTCCCGGCGGCATCAATATTTTCGGCAAGGGATTTGGAAATTACGATCAGGACATCCTGCTCAGGATCAAAACCGGTTGATATCATCAAATGTCTCAAAAATAGCGCAGTGATTTCAATATATTGATTCCATTTACGACCGAGATTGTCAGTCAATTGTCAGACTTTTGGTGGTTTTTCGCTTGACGAATGGGTCCTGCTTCCCTTTGATATCGGATAAGGTGATGTAAATCATCATTTGTGATATTGAGGGAGGAATGCATGAAGGCAGCCATTACGGCGCATCCGCACTATGTTGTCTCGGAAATCGATCCGAGGCTCTACGGATCCTTTATCGAGCATCTGGGGCGGGCGGTCTACACCGGCATCTATGAGCCCGGCCATCCAACGGCAGATACCAATGGCATGCGTCAAGACGTCATCGATCTTGTCAGGGAACTCAACGTTCCGATCGTCCGTTATCCCGGCGGCAATTTCGTGTCCGCTTACAATTGGGAGGACGGTGTCGGCCCCAAGGAAGAACGCCCGGTGCGCCTCGACCTCGCCTGGCACACGTCGGAAAGCAACGAAGTCGGCCTGCATGAATTTGCGAACTGGTGCGCGTCCGCCAACACCAAGATGATGCTTGCCGTCAATCTCGGCTCGCGTGGCCTCGATGAAGCACGCAACTTGCTTGAATACACCAATCATCCAGGCGGAAGTGAGTGGAGCGACAAGCGTATCGCCAACGGCCGCAAGGAGCCCTTCGACGTCAAGCTGTGGTGCCTCGGCAACGAAATGGACGGCCCCTGGCAGATCGGCCACAAGACCGCCGATGAGTATGGCCGCCTAGCCCATGAGACCGCCAAAGCCATGCGCGCTTTTTCCAAGTCGCTCGAACTGGTGGTCTGCGGCTCTTCGAATGCCAAGATGCCAACCTATCCCGAATGGGAGGCCACCGTTCTCGACCATACCTATAACGAGGTCGACTACATCTCGCTGCGCATGTATTTCGACAACGAAGCCAATGACGCACCGAATTATCTCGCGATGAGCGAGAAGCTCGACGCCTACATCGTCTCGGTCGCCGGCGTCATCGACTATATCAAGGCCAAGAAGCGCTCCAGCAAGCAGGTCTACATCTCGTTCGACGAATGGAACGTCTGGTACCACTCCCAAGAGCAAGACAAGAAGATCCTCAGCGGCAATGACGGTTGGCCCTTCGCTCCACCATTACTCGAAGACATCTACAATTTCGAGGACGTGCTGCAGGTTGGCCTGATCCTCAACACCTTCATCCGTCGTTCCGATGTGGTCAAGATCGCCTGCCTGGCGCAGCTGGTGAACGTGATCGCGCCGATCATGACCGTTCCGGATGGCCCAGCATGGCGCCAGACGATATTCTACCCCTATCTCTATGCCTCGATCTACGGACGTGGCAATGCGCTGGATCTTAAGCTGGACAGCCCGACCTACAAGTCCACCGTCGCGGGCGAGGTTTCCTGCGTCGACGTGGCCGGCGTGCATGACACCAAAACCGGCCATGTCACCTTCTTCGCCGTCAACCGCCATTCGAGCGAGGCGATCGAAACCGTGATCGACATCACCGGTTTCGGCGCGGCAGACATCGTTGATCACCAGGTGATAACGCACGTGGATTTGAATGCCGTCAATTCGGCCGGGAATCCCGGCAACGTCGGCCCCAAGAAGGGGGAGGGCGCCTCAGTGGCTGGCGGCAGTCTGAGCCTATCGCTGCCGGCCTATTCCTACCAGATGATCCGCCTGAAACTCTGACCTCGGGCGAACCATCGAAAAGTGCATGCGCTGAGGAGGAGCGTCGACGTGACGGCCGAGATCGAAATCAGGAATGTGAGCAAGCATTTCGGTGCCATGACGGTGCTGGAGGATCTGTCGCTCTCCATCAAGGCACGCGAATTCATCGTGTTTCTCGGGCCGTCCGGATGCGGGAAATCGACGCTTCTGCGAATGATCGCAGGCCTCGAAACTGTTGATAGCGGCGAGATCGCCATCAACAACGAGCGTATCAACCAGACACAGCAAAGTCAGAGGACAAACATTTCGGCGAAATGGCCATTTTAGCGTGGAGAGGCGAACTCGGCGAGTTCGTCTGCCGCTTCACCGATACCGTGCGCGGCCGCGCGCTCGAGCCAAAGGCGAGCGGCAACCGGGTCGCGCTCCCCGGCGAGACCTTTCAAGAGATAACGTCCGAGCATGAGTTGGGCCTGGCTGTGCCCACGTCCGGCGGCGGCAGCGTACCATTTCTGCGCTGCTGTCTGGTCGACCGGCAGGCCGTGGCCGGCTCCGTACAGCGCGCCAAGCGCAAACATCGCCCCGGCGTGACCGTCGACGGCGGCCCGCTCAAACAGCTGCATTGCAGCCTCGGGCTCGGGCGCGCCTCCGCGCCCATTGAGTAGCATCTCGGCGAGCGCCACCCGGGCGTCGAGCACGCCGGCGTCGGCGGCCCGCGCAAACCACACGCGGGCCTGAGTTGGGTCGGCCGCCACGCCGCGTCCATCCTGGAGGAGGCGGGCATACATATATTGCGCCTCTGCGACGCCCTCGGCCGCGCGTCGCAGCCAGTGCGCCGCTTGCCCCTCGTTCTGGCGAACGCCGACGCCCTTGGCGAAACAGAGTCCAAGGTTGAATGCCGCGATGAGGTCGCCTGATGATGCGGCCGCCTCGAACCATCCGGCAACGCTTGCACCGTCGTCGGGCTCGCCGGCTCCTTTGAGGACAAGATTGGCGAGGTCGGTCTGTGCCTCCTGATTGCCGCCATTTGCAGAAGTGCGCAGCCAGCGTGCCCCTTCCTCGACGTCCTCGGCCACACCGTTTCCCGTCAAATAGAGCGAGGCCAAAGCGCGGGCGGCGGCCTGGTGGCCCGCTTCGGCCGCCCGCCGATACCAGTTCGCGGCTTCCGCAAAATCCGGTCGCTGCGTCTTCGCATAGCGATCGCCCAGGAGATAGGCTGCCTCGATATTGCCAGCCAAGGCGGCACGCCGCATCCACGCCTCTCCGGCAGCGACATCATGGTCGATGAGGCCACCATCGATCAACGCTAATCCCAACCGAAACTGGGCTGAGGGAAGGCCCTTTTCCGCTGCAGCCTGATAGAGTTGCGCAGCTGCAGCCATGTCGCGTTCCACGCCGAGCCCGTGCTCGCTAAGGACTGCGAGAAGATAGATTGCGGTCGGCAGGCCGGCGTCGGCCGCGCGTCTCACCTCGTCCGCAATCCTGGCCCTGTTCTCGCGCTTGCCGAGGCGAGCCAGCGACAAGGCAAAGCCCAGGCACCCTTCGGGGCAGCCGGCGGAAGCCGACTTCTCGTACCAGCGGTGTGCCGCATCGACATCGCGCATCGATGTGGGGCCGCTGGTAAGGATATAGCCGAGGATCGCCTGTCCCGTGGCCGAGCCTGCCTCGGCCGCCTTGGTGGCAAAGTCGAAAGCGGCCGTGAAGTCTGGTTTCCCCGAGGAATCAGGTTTGAACAAATGCCCGGATTCGGAGCCGCTGCCGTCAGCTTCCGC
This sequence comes from Mesorhizobium sp. B2-1-8, assembly GCF_006442545.2. Lineage (NCBI taxonomy): Bacteria > Pseudomonadati > Pseudomonadota > Alphaproteobacteria > Hyphomicrobiales > Phyllobacteriaceae > Mesorhizobium > Mesorhizobium sp. B2-1-8. The sequence goes on along the minus strand of NZ_CP083952.1, from coordinate 6,102,857 downwards.
CGTCACCAGCCCGGTGACGTGGAGAGCGGCGAGGAGCGCCTGCGCATCGGCACTCCCATGGTTGGCTGCCCGAAGCAGCCATCGCGCGCCTTCCATGCGGCTCGGCGGCACACCCGAGCCTTCCAGATAGCACCGCGCGACCCGGTACTCGGCGTCGACAATCCCCGCGCGCGCCGCTACCGCCATCAGCGGAAAGGCTTCAGCGACCTTGCCGCTGTCAGACAGATGGATCGCCCGGCGTAACGATGCCGCCGGGCTGGCGAAACGAGTCAGCCGATCCAGGATTGTCATCGATCCGAGCCTTTGATTCCTCCGGTACTCTATGGCTCCCGCATCGCCTCCTGGCCGATCGGCAGCATCACACCGAGAATGTACTTGAGTATCGTGCGCCGGCCGACCTTGACGTCGGCGGTCACCGGCATGCCGGGGCTGACGGTGAAACCGGCGGGCACACCGTGGAGGGCGACCTGGTCGATGGAAATCCGCGTCCGATAGAACGGCTCGGCGTCGGAAGGCAGCATGGCCAGGGAGCTGTTCGGATCGCGCGCTTGCTCTTGCGCCGAGAAGGAGTCGGGGCTGAGTGCCCGCACAGTGCCATGGGCGAGGCCGTATTGCGAATAGGGGAAGGTGTCGAACTTGATGACCACAGGGTCGCCGACATGCACAAAACCGCTGCTCCTGCCAACGATGTTCGTCTCGATCTCGAGCGGCGCATCTTCTGGCACCAGCGTGATGAAGCGCTCGCCTGACTGCATGACCGAGCCGACGGAGACCTTTGCCACCGATTGAACGATGGCATCTGATTGGCTCCTCAACTCGACCAACTGGTTTCGAAGCTTTGCCTTGTTGAGGAGTTCGCGGGCGTCGGAGATCCGCGAGCTCGCTTCCGACAGGCTTTGCGAGACTTCACCCCGCCAGCCCTGAATGTAGCCGTCGCGCTCGGCGGCCACGCCTGCTTGCTGGCGCTTGGCGGCTTCGGCGGTCTGCTCGGCATTGCCGAGCGCCCGGGACATTTCCGCCCGGTTGTCCTCGGCCAGGAGCGTGTTGAGGCGGCTTCCCACCTGCCTTGCCTCGAGCTGCTTGCGCATCTGTTCGATCGAGTCGGCGACCGTGAGTCGCTGGCGATAGCCGTCGGCATCCGATTGCGATCGCGAAATCACCGAACTGAGTTCGTCACGTTGGCGTTCGAAACTCTCCACCTTGGCGTCGTAAACCGCCTTGCGGTGTTCGAATATCGACATCTGCAGGGTCCAGCTCGGATCGAGGCCGTTATAGGTGAATGCCTGCCCGCTGGCCTCCGCCTTCAATCGCGCCACCTCGGCTTCAAGCGTCGAAACCTGCATCGCCAGCGCCGCCAGGTCGGCTGAGGCAAAGGTCGCGTCGAGGCGGGCAAGCAACTGGCCGGCCTGGACGCGCTGTCCCTCCCGCACCTCGATCGAGCGAACAATCGCTGTATCCAGCGGTTGCACGACTATGTTGGGGGATTGCGATACCACCAGCCCTCTGGTCGTTACGACCTGATCGACCGGCATCAGCCCAGCCAGGGCGATCAGCGCGATGACCAGGCTGGAAACGATCCAGACGATGCCGCGCGCAGCCCGTGGAACAGGCGCGTTGGCGACAGCCGTCGACGGCCATTGGAACTCGAGTATGGCCGGCGTCGTCGGATCCCTCGTTTCCATCCGATGCCGCCGAGCGGGGAGGGCGGTGAGAGAGGTGCTACTCATGATTGCCAGACCTGATGCGAGTGAGCCGCGCGACATGGTCAAACCAACCGCGGCGGAACGGCGACCGGGCGGCCGTGGCGGCCGTCGAGGTGCCGGTTCTGCTGCGACCACAACTGGCGATAGAGCGCGCATCGTTCCAGCAGGGTCGCGTGCGGCGCGACGTCGAGAACCTTGCCCTGATCCATGACCAGTATGTTATCGCACTCGGTAAGCGAGGAGAGCCGGTGCGAAACGATGATCATCGTGCGCCCGCTGGCGATGCGCATGAGGTTGGCGCTGACCACCGCTTCGCTCTCCGGGTCGAGTGCGCTGGTCGCTTCGTCGAGGATGAGGATGGTCGGATCGTGGATGAGGGCGCGGGCGATTGCCAGCCGCTGCTTTTGACCGCCTGACAAATTGGGCGAACCTTCCTCGATGTAGGTGTCGTAGCCATTGGGCATGCGTTCGATGAATTCCTGGGCGCCGGCGAGGTGCGCCGCACGCATGGCATCGGAAAGCGTCAGGCCTGCGCGCCCGGCGATGATGTTGTCGCGGATCGATCCGCGGAACAGAAAGTTGTCTTGGAGGACCACGCCGAGCCCTTGGCGAAGATGGCGCAGGTTGATCTCCTTGAGGTCGACGCCATCGAGCTTGAGAAACCCGCTGTAGTCGCGGTTGATTCCTTGCAGGAGGCGCGCGATGGTCGACTTTCCCGACCCGCTGCGCCCGACAATGCCAAACATGCTGCCGGCAGGAATGTGGAAGCTGACCCGGTCGAGCGCCGGTGTCTTTGTCGCGATATAGCTGAAGGTCAGGTCGCTGAACGTGACCTCGCCGACGAGCCTGGGCCTGAGGCCGGTGGAATTCGAACTGCTCTCCAGCGGCCGGTTGAGAACCGACGCTGCCTCGCCGATCGCCGCACCGACCTCCTCGTAGTCTTCGACCAGTCGCGCCAGGCCGACCAGCGGCTGCGCTACACGCTGGGAGATCATCATGAAGGCGAACAGGCCGCCGACCATATAGCCCGAGCGGTCGTTCATCGCGAGATAGGCGCCGATCAGCATGGTGCCGAGCACCATCAAACGTTCGATCGGCGTGACCATGGTCTGCGGCCAGCTTGCCAGCTGTCCAAAGGCGAGACGCGCCTTTCCCGCTTCCGCCACCCGCTCGTCCCAGAGCGCCTTGCGCTGCGGCTCGAGGCCGAGCGCCTTCACCGTCTTGATGCCGACGACAGTTTCGCCGAGCGCCGCCGCCTTCCAGGTCTCTGCTTCGACCACCCTCTGGTATCTCCGGCGCAGCGGTCTGAGAAACGCAAGGATGATCAGCATGATCACGACCGCGCAGGTCAGCACGATCCAGGCGAGGCTAGCGTTGATATAGAACATGACCGGCACCAGCACGCAGAGCGTGATCATATCCAGGAACGTGCTGAGGAGCTTTCCGGTCAGGAATTCGCGGATACGATAGACTTGAGCCAAGTGATACATCGTCTCGCCAGCCGGATGGCGCTCGAAATAATCGAGCGGCAGGCGCAAGAGCCGGCTGAAGACGTGCAGCTGCAGCTTGGTGTCCAGACGCGCGCCGACGACATTGATGATCAGTCGCCGCGCATGGCCAAGCAGAGTCTCGTAGACGAAAACCACGGCGATCACCGCGGACAACAGCACCAGCGTCGAGATGCTGTTGAACTGCAGCACCTTGTTGACCACCGTCATGACAATGAGCGGCGGCAGGATGGTAAGGACGCTCAGCGTGAACGAGGCGATGGTGATATCGCGCAAGGCATGGCTTTCGAGACGCACCAGTTCGGCGAGCCAGCGAAGGGTGAAGGGGGCGTCCGCCGCGACATAGGACCGTGTGGCGCGCAGCAGCAGTGCCTCGCCCGTCCAAACCTGCGACAGCCGCAACTCGTCAATGGCGACGGCTTCACCATCGTCGGGTGCATCCGCACTTTTCAGGAAGACGACGTTTCGCTCGGCGCTCGCGCCGATAAGCAAAGCCGCGCCGCCATCGTTGAACAACAAGACGACTGGTCCGGCGTCCTGGAAGCGCAGAAGGTGGGACCAGCGTATGCGCACGGCGCGTGACCACATGCCGGCGTCCTGCGCCCACTGCGACAGATCGGCGGCGGCCGGAACCGCGCTCACGGCCTTGAATTCGTTGGGATCAAGTTCGACGCCATGATAGCGGGCGGCCCGCAGCATCGCCTTGAGGCGTGGCCCGATCCCGTCGCATTCGGCGGGACCGCCGGGAGTTTGCGCCGCCGCATCGGGACCGCTCGCCTGGTCGGCCGCGCCTTCGGTGCCGGCGCGGATCGAGACCGGCTGGATTTCCGGGTTCACGGTGATGTTCACCATGGACTTGCCTTCCGGTACGCGGGCGAACTCACCGATGCCCTGAGCAATTTGCCTCCGCCGAGGTCACCGTTCATCCCCCTTTTGTACTCCGAATTGATCCACAGCGCGACTCTCATGCCAATCCTTTTCGCGCGCGCGGATTTCGCATTGGCGCCGCCCGCGCGTCAGTCCTCAAATTTGGACCGTCTCCGTTGTCAACATTCCCGCTCACTCATGCGGCTTCAGAAGATCCTTCAGCGTCGTCTTGACGGTGTGGTCGTTGTTGGCGTAGCCGGTACCAGGCTTCGTCTGGTCCGAGTTGAGATCCGTAGTCGCCCCCGACGGCTTGTTCTGGTTCTGCCCAAATCCCCCGATGGTCTTGAGGACATTAAGCAGGTCTGTCGTCACCGATGCCCCCGCAAGGCCGATCAGGTGGCGGAGCGAGGCTTGGCTGCCAGGATCACCGTCGCCCTTGGTCGAGCTGGACTGCAGGAATTGCCCGGTGTCCTTGAGGCCAAGCGAGTCGGACGTGACCTTGGCGGTCTTCTGGGTCGTTGTCGCCAGGGTTGTGGTCGACGCGACAACCGAGTCTTTGTGACCGCCCGAGGGTCCAGTCGGACCGGTTGGCCCGGTCGGACCAGTCGTGCCCTTAGGCCCGGTATTGCCCTTGGGTCCGGTATCGCCCTTGGGTCCAGTTGCGCCGGTCGAACCGGTTGCGCCCTTCGGCCCGGTGTCGCCTTTCGGTCCTGTCGAACCAGTTGAGCCCGTGGCGCCAGTGGCACCCGTCGCGCCCTTGGGTCCGGTATCGCCCTTGGGTCCGGTCGCGCCGGTCGAACCGGTTGCGCCCTTGGGTCCGGTATCGCCCTTCGGTCCAGTTGCGCCGGTCGAGCCTGTGGCACCAGTGGAGCCCGTTGCTCCGGTACCGCCGGTCGCACCGGTCGAGCCTGTGGCTCCCGTCGCGCCCGTGGCTCCGGTCGAGCCTGTTGCGCCGGTGTTGCCAGTCGCGCCGGTTGCACCTGTGGCTCCAGTCGAGCCCGTCGCTCCGGTATCGCCCGTAGGCCCAGTCGAGCCCGTGGCGCCGGTGTCGCCGGTTGCACCTGTGGCTCCAGTCGAACCCGTGGCGCCCGTATCGCCGGTGGCACCTATGGCTCCGGTTGCTCCAGTCGAACCAGTGGCTCCGGTATCGCCGGTTGCACCGGTGGCCCCGGTTGCGCCGGTCGAACCCGTAGCTCCGGTCGAGCCAGTGGCACCAGTGTCGCCGGTTGCTCCGGTCGAACCCGTGGCGCCGGTATCGCCGGTCGCGCCTGTGGCTCCGGTCGAACCGGTTGCACCCTTCGGCCCGGTGTCGCCTTTCGGTCCTGTCGAACCAGTTGAGCCCGTGGCGCCAGTGGCACCCGTCGCGCCCTTGGGTCCAGTCTCGCCCTTCGGCCCGGTCGCTCCGGTCGAACCGGTTGCGCCCTTCGGCCCGGTCGCTCCGGTCGAACCGGTTGCGCCCTTCGGCCCGGTGTCGCCCTTTGGCCCGGTCGCTCCGGTCGAACCGGTTGCACCCTTCGGCCCGGTGTCGCCCTTTGGCCCGGTCGCTCCGGTCGAACCGGTTGCACCCTTCGGCCCAGTGTCGCCCTTGGGTCCGGTATCGCCCTTCGGTCCAGTTGCGCCGGTCGAGCCTGTGGCACCAGTGGAGCCCGTTGCTCCGGTACCGCCGGTCGAGCCGGTCGCACCGGTCGAGCCAGTGGCTCCCGCCGCGCCTGTGGCTCCGGTAGAGCCTGTTGCGCCGGTGTTGCCAGTCGCGCCGGTTGCACCTGTGGCTCCAGTCGAGCCCGTCGCTCCGGTATCGCCCGTGGCCCCAGGCGAACCCGTAGCGCCCGTATCGCCGGTTGCACCAGATCCTGTGGCGCCGGTTGAACCCGTGGCGCCGGTTGCTCCAGTTGAGCCCGTGGCACCAGTGTCGCCGGTTGCTCCGGTCGAACCCGTAGCGCCAGTATCACCGCTCGAGCCTGTGGCACCCGTATCGCCAATTGCGCCCGTGGCGCCGGTATCGCCGGTTGCGCCCGTGGCTCCGGTCGCACCTGTGGCACCGGTTGCTCCGGTATCGCCAGTCGCACCTGTAGCTCCGGTTGCACCAGTCGAACCTGTATCGCCGGTAGCGCCGGTCGAGCCCGTCGCGCCCGTGTCGCCGGTCGCACCTGTGGCTCCGGTTGCTCCAGTCGAACCTGTGGCACCCGTGTCGCCGGTCGCACCCGTGGCGCCGGTATCGCCAGTGGCTCCCGTCGAGCCGGTTGCGCCTGTATCGCCGGTTGCGCCTGTTGCGCCTGTTGCGCCAGTCGCTCCGGTATCGCCGGTTGCACCTGTGGCTCCGGTTGCTCCAGTCGAACCCGTGGCGCCGGTATCGCCGGTTGCTCCGGTCGCGCCAGTTGCACCTGTATCACCGGTCGCGCCTGTGGCCCCGGTTGCACCGGTCGACCCAGTTGCACCCGTGTCGCCAGTCGCACCAGTCGAGCCAGTTGCACCCGTATCACCGGTCGCGCCTGTGGCTCCGGTTGCGCCAGTCCAGCCGGTGGCACCGGTATCGCCAGTGGCACCAGTCGAGCCTGTGGCGCCTGTATCGCCGGTTGATCCGGTCGCGCCTGTATCGCCAGTCGCACCTGTGGCTCCGGTCGCGCCGGTCGAACCTGTGGCGCCCGTATCGCCAGTTGCGCCTGTAGCTCCGGTCGAACCCGTTGCGCCTGTATCGCCGGTTGCTCCGGTCGAGCCCGTAGCTCCGGTGTCGCCTGTGGCACCAGTAGATCCTGTAGCGCCGGTTGCTCCGGTCGAACCCGTGGCGCCGGTATCACCGGTCGCGCCTGTGGCTCCGGTTGCTCCGGTCGAACCCGTGGCGCCGGTATCACCGGTCGCGCCTGTGGCTCCGGTTGCTCCAGTCGAACCGGTGGCGCCGGTATCGCCGGTCGCACCTGTGGCGCCGGTTGCTCCAGTCGAACCCGTGGCACCCGTATCGCCGGTCGCACCTGTGGCTCCGGTTGCTCCAGTCGAGCCCGTGGCACCGGTGTCGCCAGTCGCACCTGTGGCACCTGTTGCCCCGGTCGAACCCGTGGCTCCGGTATCACCAGTCGCACCTGTGGCTCCAGTCGAGCCCGTCGCTCCGGTATCGCCGGTCGCACCTGTGGCTCCGGTTGCTCCGGTCGAACCCGTCGCGCCCGTATCACCGGTCGCGCCTGTGGCTCCGGTTGCTCCGGTCGAACCTGTGGCGCCCGTATCACCGGTCGCGCCTGTGGCTCCAGTTGCTCCAGTCGAGCCCGTCGCTCCGGTATCGCCGGTGGCGCCTGTGGCCCCGGTTGCTCCAGTCGAACCTGTGGCGCCGGTATCGCCGGTCGCACCTGTGGCTCCAGTTGCTCCAGTCGAGCCCGTCGCTCCGGTATCGCCGGTCGCACCTGTGGCTCCGGTTGCACCGGTCGAGCCTGTGGCACCCGTATCGCCGGTTGCACCTGTGGCTCCGGTTGCACCGGTCGAACCTGTCGCCCCGGTATCGCCGGTCGCACCTGTGGCGCCGGTTGCACCGGTCGAACCTGTCGCCCCGGTATCGCCGGTCGCACCTGTGGCGCCGGTTGCTCCAGTCGAACCCGTGGCTCCGGTATCGCCGGTCGCACCTGTGGCGCCGGTTGCTCCGGTCGCGCCAGTTGCACCTGTATCACCGGTCGCGCCTGTGGCGCCGGTTGCACCGGTCGACCCAGTTGCACCCGTGTCGCCAGTCGCACCAGTCGAGCCAGTTGCACCCGTATCACCGGTCGCGCCTGTGGCTCCGGTTGCGCCAGTCGAGCCGGTGGCACCGGTATCGCCAGTGGCACCTGTGGCTCCAGTCGAGCCTGTGGCGCCGGTATCGCCCGTTGCGCCTGTGGCTCCGGTCGCTCCGGTCGAACCCGTATCACCGGTCGCACCCGTGGCTCCGGTTGCTCCGGTCGAGCCAGTTGCACCTGTATCACCGGTCGCGCCTGTGGCTCCGGTCGCTCCAGTCGAGCCTGTGGCGCCAGTGTCGCCGGTTGAGCCTGTCGCCCCGGTATTACCAGTCGCACCAGTGGCTCCGGTTGAGCCTGTGGCGCCGGTTGCTCCGGTCGAACCTGTGGCGCCCGTATCGCCGGTCGCGCCTGTGGCTCCGGTCGAGCCCGTAGCTCCGGTGTCGCCTGTGGCACCAGTAGATCCTGTAGCGCCGGTTGATCCGGTCGCGCCTGTATCGCCAGTCGCACCGGTTGCACCGGTCGAACCTGTCGCCCCGGTATCGCCGGTCGCACCTGTGGCTCCAGTCGAACCCGTGGCGCCCGTGTCGCCGGTCGCGCCTGTGGCGCCGGTTGCACCGGTCGACCCAGTTGCACCCGTATCGCCAGTGGCGCCAGTCGATCCGGTTGCGCCCGTGTCGCCGGTCGCGCCTGTGGCTCCAGTTGCTCCGGTCGCACCTGTGGCGCCGGTATCGCCGGTCGAACCTGTGGCGCCGGTTGCTCCAGTCGAACCTGTGGCGCCGGTATCGCCGGTCGCGCCTGTTGCTCCGGTCGAGCCAGTTGCACCCGTATCGCCGGTCGCACCTGTGGCTCCGGTTGCGCCAGTCGAACCTGTGGCGCCGGTATCGCCGGTAGCGCCTGTTGCTCCAGTCGAGCCCGTGGCACCCGTATCACCGGTCGCACCTGTGGCTCCGGTTGCTCCCGTCGAGCCGGTTGCGCCAGTATCACCAGTCGCGCCTGTGGCCCCGGTCGAACCCGTGGCACCCGTATCACCGGTCGAACCTGTGGCGCCCGTTGCTCCGGTCGCGCCAGTTGCACCTGTATCACCGGTCGCGCCTGTGGCACCGGTTGCACCGGTCGACCCAGTTGCACCCGTATCGCCAGTCGCACCAGTCGATCCGGTTGCGCCCGTATCACCGGTCGCACCCGTGGCTCCGGTAGCCCCAGTTGAGCCCGTAGAGCCTGTTTCGCCAGTTGCTCCTGTGGCTCCGGTTGCTCCGGTCGAACCCGTGGCGCCTGTATCGCCGGTTGCTCCGGTCGCACCTGTGGCGCCCGTTTCGCCCGTCGCACCTGTGGCTCCAGTCGAACCTGTGGCTCCGGTATCGCCGGTTGCGCCTGTGGCTCCGGTTGCTCCGGTCGAACCCGTGGCGCCCGTATCGCCGGTCGCACCTGTCGCTCCGGTTGCTCCGGTTGAGCCCGTGGCGCCCGTATCACCGGTCGCACCTGTCGCGCCGGTTGCTCCAGTCGAACCTGTGGCCCCCGTATCGCCGGTCGCGCCTGTGGCTCCAGTTGCTCCAGTCGAGCCCGTCGCTCCGGTATCGCCGGTGGCGCCTGTGGCGCCGGTCGAACCCGTGGCGCCCGTATCGCCGGTCGCCCCTGTGGCTCCGGTTGCTCCAGTCGAGCCCGTGGCACCGGTGTCGCCAGTCGCACCTGTGGCTCCAGTTGCTCCAGTCGAGCCCGTCGCTCCGGTGTCGCCGGTGGCGCCTGTGGCGCCGGTCGAACCCGTGGCGCCCGTATCGCCGGTCGCCCCTGTGGCTCCGGTTGCTCCAGTCGACCCGGTGGCACCCGTATCGCCAGTCGCGCCTGTAGCACCGGTCGCTCCAGTCGAGCCGGTGGCACCCGTATCGCCGGTCGCGCCTGTGGCGCCCGTTGCTCCGGTCGAGCCGGTGGCACCCGTATCGCCGGTCGAACCTGTGGCGCCCGTATCGCCGGTCGCGCCTGTGGCTCCGGTCGAGCCCGTAGCTCCGGTGTCGCCTGTGGCACCAGTAGATCCTGTAGCGCCGGTTGATCCGGTCGCGCCTGTATCGCCAGTCGCACCGGTTGCACCGGTCGAACCTGTCGCCCCGGTATCGCCGGTCGCACCTGTGGCGCCGGTTGCACCGGTCGAACCTGTCGCCCCGGTATCGCCGGTCGCACCTGTGGCGCCGGTTGCTCCGGTCGAACCCGTGGCGCCCGTATCGCCAGTCGCACCTGTGGCTCCGGTTGCCCCAGTTGAGCCCGTGTCGCCGGTCGCGCCAGTGGCGCCCGTGTCGCCGGTCGCACCTGTGGCGCCGGTTGCTCCAGTCGAACCCGTGGCGCCCGTATCGCCGGTCGCGCCTGTGGCGCCAGTGGCTCCGGTATCACCGGTCGAGCCCGTGGCTCCGGTTGCTCCGGTCGAACCTGTGGCGCCCGTATCGCCGGTCGCACCTGTGGCTCCAGTCGAACCCGTAGCGCCGGTATCACCGATTGCGCCTGTGGCTCCGGTTGCCCCAGTCGAACCCGTGGCGCCGGTATCGCCGGTCGCGCCTGTGGCACCGGTTGCGCCAGTCGAACCCGTAGCGCCAGTATCACCGGTCGCGCCGGTGGCACCTGTGGCTCCAGTCGAGCCAGTCGCTCCGGTATCGCCGGTCGCACCTGTGGCTCCGGTTGCTCCGGTCGAACCCGTGGCGCCCGTGTCGCCGGTCGCACCTGTGGCACCTGTTGCCCCGGTCGAACCCGTGGCGCCCGTATCGCCGGTCGCGCCTGTGGCGCCGGTTGCTCCAGTCGAGCCCGTCGCTCCGGTATCGCCGGTCGCGCCTGTGGCGCCGGTTGCTCCGGTCGAGCCCGTGGCACCCGTATCGCCGGTCGAGCCCGTCGCACCCGTATCGCCGGTCGCACCTGTGGCTCCGGTTGCTCCAGTCGAGCCGGTGGCACCGGTATCGCCGGTTGCGCCAGTCGCACCGGTCGAACCTGTGGCACCCGTATCGCCAGTCGCACCAGTCGATCCGGTTGCGCCAGTATCGCCGGTTGCACCCGTAGCTCCGGTTGCACCGGTCGAGCCGGTTGCACCAGTAGATCCTGTAGCGCCGGTTGATCCGGTTGCGCCCGTATCACCGGTCGCGCCAGTGGCGCCGGTATCGCCAGTCGCGCCTGTGGCCCCGGTTGCTCCAGTCGAACCTGTGGCGCCGGTATCGCCGGTCGCACCTGTTGCTCCGGTAGCTCCGGTATCGCCAGTCGCGCCGGTCGAGCCTATGGCTCCGGTCGAACCAGTCGCGCCAGTTGAACCCGTGGCTCCGGTTGAACCAGTCGCGCCGGTCGAACCCGTGGCGCCGGTCGAACCTGTGGCTCCGGTCGAACCAGTCGCGCCTGTGACGCCTGTGGCACCAGTCGAACCCGTGGCACCCGTATCGCCAGTCGAACCCGTGGCGCCCGTTGAACCTGTGGCTCCGGTCGAACCGGTCGCGCCAGTTAAACCCGCGGCTCCGGTTGAGCCAGTTGCGCCGGTCGAACCCGCGGCGCCCGTCGAACCCGTGGCGCCGGTCGAACCCGCGGCGCCCGTCGAACCCGCCGCACCAGTTGAACCCGCCGCGCCCGTCGAACCCGTCGGGCCTGTAGGCCCGACCGCGTGGCCTGCGGACCCGGTAGCTCCTATCGTAACCTGTCCGCCGTTGAGGGCGCTGTTGACAAAGGTGAAGTCGCTATTGCCGTTGGTAAAGTTTCCGAGGAATGTCTCCGCATCGAGCAATGTGCCGGTGCCGTTCGCGCCGCTGTATATGTAAACCGTCGCTTCTCCATTGCCGTCAATCACGACCTCGGAGACAGGGGTACCACCCAGATTCTCCAGTACCAATGCATCGCCCGGGAGAAATCCTGCGTATGCCGCACTGACCAATTGGGAGCTGATTTCAGTAACTGTGCCATTCGTGTTGTTGTTACCGTCAGTGATGAAGTGGACGGTCTGGCCGGCGGCTACGCCAACGCCGGTGCCGAACACCAGCGACGCATTGCCGTATAGATTCATGTAGCCGTTGCCGGTCACGTAAATATTGCCGGAGAACGTCGCGGAAGTTGAGAAACCGCTCGCAAGGGCCGCCGCCGTCGTGCCGACGATGTTGATGGAGCCGTCATTCTCGAAGAACTGATTGCCGATGTTGCTAGCAGCGTTGGCACCGGTGAGGGTCCAATTGGTGGTTGCCGACGTTCCCGACGTCAGATTTGCGGTGCCGTTCACGAAAATCTGACCTTGGTTGATCAAGGTCAGTGAGGTGGTGAACTGGGCTGCACCGCTGCTGTCGTTAACTGACCAAACGCTAGCGCCAGTGCCCGTCGCCTGGCGCAGGGTCGGCGGCATGTATATCCGGCTGTCGACCGCCTTTGCATTGCTGCCGGGGTGTGCGCCGACAAACGTGAAATTCGTCCCGGCGGCTGGTGTTGTGGATGGTTGTGTATTGGTGCCATTCCAGACTGAGTTGACATTGTCGAACCATGAGTCGACGGCACTAGCCGCGGTGAAGGTATTCGTCGTGGCCGGCGTGCTGAGAAAAGCGTCGGTTCCGCCAGCTCCATCGCTCTTCAGATCGACAAGCGTACCGGTGGCTGGAGCGCTGCCGAGTGTCAACGCGTACGATTGACCGGCGCCGTCCACCACTGTGAGGACGCTGCCATTCAGGCTTGCCGAAACAATGCTGGTGTTGCCAAAATCGACCTGGTTGGTCGCCGTCGTGATGCTGCCGCCGACGTTCAGCCCGCTGATGGTGCCGCTGAATCCAGCGAGGTTGGTGAGGTCCAGTGTTCCCGTGTTTGTCGCAGGGGTGTTGAAGGTGACCGTGCTTCCGGAGGCAACTGCACCGTCGAGCTTCAGTATCGACAGAGGCGATGAGGTGGCGATTTGGAGGTTGGTGACGCCCGTGGCGATGTTGCCGGTGATGTCCAGCGTGCCGCCATTCGCGATGATGATCCCGGTGCCGGTATTGATGTTCGCCGACACGGTTCCCGAGCCAGTCAGCGTTGCGCCGGTGCCGATCGTGAGGCCGGAGACATCAGTAAGTGTGCCGCCATCGAGCTGGATCTTGCCGTTGGTGATGCTCTCGGCTGCGCTGATCGTCAGATTGGCAGTCGCGCCGATCTCCAGCGTTTGGTTGGCATTGTTGATCGAGATCGCCGCTGCCGAGGTTGCCGTATTCTCTATCTTCAGGATCGAAGTGGCTGCGGTGCTGATCGAGAGCACGACACCGTTATCGATCGTCCCGAACAGGTCGAGTGTACCGCCGCCGGTCGCTGAGATCGTGCCAGTTCCGGTGTAGTGCCCGGTGACGTTCACTGTACCGCGTCCGGACAGGGTCGTGCCCACCCCGAGTTGCATTCCGCCGGAATCGTTGATCGTGCCGCCGGCCACGGTGATCGTGGCTCCCGAGGCCGACAGGTTGATGGCCGAGGCGCCGGTACCAGTCACGTTAAGTGTAAAGGCTGCGACGGCAAGCGAGCCGCCGGTGTTTATCTGCAATGAATTCAGGTTGGCAGTGCTGACGTTGAGAACGGGGTCATTGGCGACATTGTTGATGACGACATCATCACCGTTGACAGGTACCCCGCCGGTCCAGTTTCCAGCGATGCTCCAACTAGTACTGTTGGCTCCAGTCCATGTCTTCGTCGTCAACACTGCCGCATAGGCGCCGATGCCCGCCTCGGTCAGTGGCGGCTGCGCCCAAGCACGGCTCGCGGCGAGTTCCCATATGCCACCCTTCGCCGTTGCGCCAACGAGGCCGGTCGCGGCGGCAATACTCTTGCCGGTCGCGCGCGCCAGGCCACCGACGAGTTCATCACCCTCATCGCCGGCACCGGCATGACAGCTCCATAACCTCAAGCCGCCCCCCTCACGGAGCGCCCCGCCTATCGCGGCGAAATCGTCAGCGTCGTCGTCCAGCGTCCGTGCCGACCACTCGCCGGCCGCGAAGCTCACCCGCCCTGGCGCGCCGTGCGCGATGATGTGCACGGCGTCGAGGCCGTCGCGGCCTTCGAGCGCCAGTGCCATCTGGCGGGCTGCCGGGCGCCGGGCGTCGAGCACGATCGCCTCAACCCGTGGCCTCAGGTTGGCGAGGATCGTGCCGAGATCGGATACGGAGGGATCGACGAAAAGGAGTTCGGAGGGCGCATCGGTCCGCGCCTTCGGGCGATCAGTCGCAGCGTCCGGCAGCGGCCGGCGCCCGTCGAACCGCGGCAATGCACCAATGCCCTCACGGGGCACACGCGACAACACTTGACTCACACCCACCCACTCCCATCGCCCGTGCCGCCGATGTTTCGACGGCACACTCGCGAGTGAACTCCGGAATGGGAAACCGTCTGCCTTCCGCCGAGGACAGACATAGACGCGACATGTCACGATGCGCCTTGTAGACGCACCTTCTTCATGCGCGAAATTGCCTTGCTACCCAGATCCCTGCCCAACCCGCCTGCACAGATCTTGCGGCCACCGGCCGTGCGATCCGCGGGCATCCGCCATACCCAGATATTAGTAAATTCGAAAATTAGCGATTTGTAAACTATTAAGCAGGGAATTGGTAAATTGCCGAGAACGAGGCAGCAGACTTCGGTCAATATTTGAGGGTCGGACTCGCGCGAATTGTTCCTGAAAATCGAAGACTTGCCGGCTTCCTTTCAGGTGCTGCGAATGCTGCGAATAACCGCCATGGCCGGCCGCGGAGCTTGCTGAAGTGCCAGCTGGCGCTGACCATGATCGGCGATCCAGGCGCCGCGGGGCGACTGCCCGAGCCGACAAGGAAGAATTATCGGCGCGCGGGCTTCCAGCGAAGCCCGCGCGCTCGTTCTCGACTTGGACCAGCCGGGTCCATTCGCCGCTCACTCATGCGGCTTCAAGAGATCCTTCAGGGATGTCTTGACGGTGTGGTCGTTGCTGGCGTAGCCGGCGCCAGGCTTTGTCTGGTCCGAGGTGAGATCCGTGCTCGCCCCAGACGGCTTGTTGTGCTCGTTGCCGGATCCGCCAATCGTCTTGAGGACATTGAGCAGGTCTGTCGTCACCGTCGTGGCCGCAAGCCCGATCAGGTTGCGGAACGACGCATGACCGCCGGGGTCACTGCCGATCGAACTCGACTGCAGGAATTGCAGCGAGTCGTTCAGCCCCAGCGTGCTGGCCGTGACGTTGGCGTTGTGGCCGCCATTTCCGTTGCCGGAGTTGCCCTGTCCCTGGTGCGAGCCGTTGTCGGCATTGTTATGGTCGCCGGAATTACCAGGCGCGGGCTGTTCTCCGTTACCGTGGCCGTTATTAGCATGACCAGTCTCACCGCCACCCGAACCGGTTCCTCCGGTCGGCCCTGTCGGACCTTGCGAGCCTGTTGCACCAGTCGCGCCAGTCGAGCCGGTCGCTCCGGTCGAGCCAGTCGCTCCGGTCGAGCCTGTGGCTCCGGTTGAGCCTGTGGCACCGGTGGCACCAGTCGCTCCGGTCGCCCCGGTGTCGCCAGTCGCTCCGGTCGCGCCGGTCGCGCCGGTTGCACCGGTCGAACCAGTTGCACCGGTAGAGCCAGTCGCTCCGGTCGAGCCAGTCGCTCCGGTCGAGCCTGTGGCACCGGTGGCACCAGTCGAGCCAGTCGCTCCGGTCGCGCCGGTCGAACCAGTTGCTCCGGTCGCGCCGGTTGCTCCGGTAGAGCCAGTCGCTCCGGTTGCCCCGGTATCGCCAGTGGCACCAGTCGCTCCGGTCGCCCCGGTGTCGCCAGTCGCTCCGGTTGCGCCGGTCGAGCCTGTGGCGCCAGTCGCTCCAGTTGCCCCGGTAGCTCCGGTATCACCAGTGGCTCCAGTTGCGCCGGTCGCACCGGTATCACCAGTTGCACCCGTGGCTCCGGTTGCTCCAGTTGCGCCGGTCGCGCCGGTGTCGCCAGTCGCTCCGGTTGCGCCGGTCGCTCCAGTATCACCGGTCGCACCGGTAGAGCCGGTTGCTCCGGTCGAGCCAGTCGCACCGGTCGAGCCTGTGGCACCGGTAGAGCCAGTCGCTCCAGTTGCCCCAGTCGCACCGGTCGAACCAGTCGCTCCGGTCGAGCCAGTGGCACCTGTAGAGCCAGTGGCTCCGGTCGAGCCAGTGGCACCTGTCGAACCTGTTGCGCCGGTGTCGCCAGTCGCTCCGGTCGCTCCAGTATCACCAGTCGCCCCGGTCGAGCCAGTTGCGCCGGTTGCCCCGGTCGAGCCGGTGTCGCCAGTCGCTCCGGTCGCTCCAGTATCACCGGTCGCACCGGTAGAGCCGGTTGCTCCGGTCGAGCCAGTCGCACCGGTCGAGCCTGTGGCACCGGTAGAGCCAGTCGCTCCAGTTGCCCCAGTCGCACCGGTCGAACCAGTCGCTCCGGTCGAGCCAGTGGCACCTGTAGAGCCAGTGGCTCCGGTCGAGCCAGTGGCACCTGTCGAACCAGTTGCACCAGTCGAGCCGGTTGCTCCGGTCGAGCCGGTTGCTCCGGTCGAACCTGTGGCACCAGTCGAGCCCGTTGCTCCAGTCGAGCCAGTTGCCCCGGTCGAGCCTGTCGCTCCGGTAGAGCCAGTCGCTCCCGTATCGCCGGTCGCACCTGTGGCTCCGGTCGCACCAGTTGCGCCAGTCGAGCCCGTTGCGCCAGTCGCTCCGGTATTACCGGTTGCTCCGGTCGAACCTGTCGCTCCCGTGTCGCCAGTTGCACCTGTTGCGCCTGTAGAGCCAGTCGCTCCGGTGGAGCCTGTCGCTCCGGTTGCCCCGGTCGAGCCAGTCGCTCCGGTCGAGCCCGTGGCACCGGTCGAGCCAGTCGCTCCGGTAGAGCCAGTGGCACCTGTAGACCCGGTGGCTCCGGTTGCTCCCGTATCACCCGTCGCGCCCGTCGAACCTGTTGCGCCGGTGTCGCCAGTCGCTCCGGTTGCGCCGGTCGCTCCAGTATCACCGGTCGCACCGGTAGAGCCGGTTGCTCCGGTCGAGCCAGTCGCTCCGGTCGAGCCAGTGGCACCTGTAGACCCGGTGGCTCCGGTTGCTCCCGTATCACCCGTCGCGCCCGTCGAACCTGTTGCGCCGGTGTCGCCAGTCGCTCCGGTTGCGCCGGTCGAGCCTGTGGCACCGGTAGAGCCAGTCGCTCCGGTATCACCCGTGGCGCCAGTCGCTCCAGTTGCGCCGGTCGCACCGGTATCACCAGTTGCACCCGTGGCTCCGGTTGCTCCAGTTGCCCCGGTGTCGCCAGTCGCTCCGGTTGCGCCGGTCGCTCCAGTATCACCGGTCGCACCGGTAGAGCCGGTTGCTCCGGTCGAGCCAGTCGCACCGGTCGAGCCAGTCGCTCCGGTCGAGCCAGTGGCACCTGTAGAGCCGGTTGCTCCGGTCGAGCCGGTTGCTCCGGTTGCTCCCGTATCACCCGTCGCGCCCGTCGAACCTGTTGCGCCGGTGTCGCCAGTCGCACCGGTCGAGCCAGTCGCTCCAGTTGAGCCCGTTGCACCGGTCGAACCTGTGGCACCAGTCGAGCCCGTTGCTCCAGTCGAGCCAGTCGCCCCGGTCGAGCCAGTCGCACCATTAGAGCCGGTCGCACCCGTTGCACCAGTCGAGCCGGTAGCGCCCGTATCACCGGTTGCACCGGTAGAGCCGGTTGCTCCGGTATCACCAGTCGCACCTGTCGAGCCAGTTGCACCGGTCGAGCCAGTTGCACCGGTATCGCCCGTCGCGCCAGTCGAGCCGGTTGCACCTGTCGAGCCAGACGCACCGGTTGTGCCGGTCGCACCGGTTGAGCCCGTGGCTCCGGTATCACCAGTCGCGCCAGTCGGTCCCGTCGAACCACTCGCACCCGTGGAGCCTGTGGCTCCGGTATCACCAGCCGCTCCTGTAGAGCCGGTTGCACCAGTCGAGCCCGTGGCACCAGTCGAGCCAGTCGCTCCCGTCGAGCCGCTCGCACCGGTGGAACCTGTGGCTCCGGTCGAGCCAGTTGCGCCGCTAGAACCTGTGGCGCCTGTTGCACCCGTGGCTCCGGTCGCGCCAGTCGGTCCCGTCGAACCACTCGCACCCGTGGAACCTGTGGCTCCGGTCGAGCCGGTCGCACCCGTCGCTCCGGTTGCGCCTGTGGCTCCAGTCGCGCCTGTAGGTCCTGTCGGGCCGGTCTGCCCCACTTGGGTGACATCGACGGACCCTGTTAGGAATTTGTCTCCATTTACACCATTGTTTAAATGTCCATTGTTGGGGTTAAAGCCATCCGCAACATTATATGTGGTAGGACCAGTAGGTGTAAGAATTGCATAGACATCATTGCCATTGCTGACGACATCATACGTATCGCCAACAGTTGGTATTGTCACCGTAACCGAAAATTGAGTAGCACCATCAATAGGACCAGGCGGTAAAACGAAGCTGCCGACGAGCAAATGTGGGCTAACAGAAGTATCTATCACATAGAACGTATTGATACTGCTACTGGTGCTACCGCTAATTGTGCCTGTCAACGTCAGATTACCTGACGAAAGCAATCCGGCGTAACGCGCCACCCCGGAGGGACTCAGCGGCGGTAGCGCATTCGCATGGACAACCAGATCCCACGCACCGCCTAAAGCGGCCGCGCCCACCATCGACCTGGACGCACAAACAACCACGCCGACGGCCCGTTCTAGCGCCGCCACGAATTTCTCGCCGGTGTCGCCCGCCGCCGTCTCGCAGCTCCACAACCGCAACTCACCGTCCGCGGAAAGCGCCCTGCCAATTGCGGCAAAATCGTCAGCCGCTTCCTTCAACGTGGCGACCGACCACTCTCCTGCAGTGAAGCTAACCCGCCCCGGCGCGCCATGCGCCATGATGTGCACCGCGTCCAGCCCTTCGCGCCCTGCGAGCGCCGCAGCGATCTGCTGCGCCGCCGGCCAGCGGCCGTCGAGCACAATCGCTTGAACCTCGGGTCGCACGTTGCCGAGAACGGTCTGGAGGTCGGAGACTGAGGGGTCGACAAAAAGAATTTCAGAGGCGCGGGCCATGACTGGCTCCTGTTGGCTTCGAATTCTATTCAAGCGGAAACCGCCCACCGGCCTGGCTGGCGAGCGCTGAGGACAACAACTTGAGACGCGTCATCTTCCGGACGGCCCGACAGCACCGTCGGGACGTTCTACGGCGGGGGTCTCTACGCGCAGGAAGCTGGCGACCTGGAAATTCCCGCCATCGTCAAACGTGCCAATCGCAAGTGAGCCGGCTGCGGCCGGAACCTTGACGGTGATAGCGACGGCGAGGCTTCGCTTGACGGCCTTGGGAAGAATGACCTGACCGACGATGGCGCTCTTGGCCGTGTCCAGGATCAAATAAGGCACGCTTTCGGTCGAGTCGCCGATGGGCAAGACGCCTCTAACGGCAACTTCCATGACCGCAAACCCTTCTATATAGCTCATCATTTCCTCCTCGGTCAGCGACGATTGCGCCGCGCCTTTCGTGTTCGGTCTTCTAGAAGCGCCCGACCGAGCGCGACGCGGCCGGTCTGGTGGGTGGGTGGGCAGACGCCGGGCACCGTTGTGCACCACGTGTGCCGACGGCGCGCCGCGCTGGTTTTTGGATTTGTTCGTCTGGCAAACGGCAGCGCCGGTAGCCGATCCCTAGATCGGTTCCGAGGTCCGGCCGCGAATGGTTAGGGGGTGGCGAAGCCAAGGCTTCACTCTTCCTGCGATGCGCACGCGATTTTACCCAACTCACGACTTCACTCCCGTCACGTCCACGCCGATGTCGCGGCGAAAACTCGAGAGGGAACTCCGGAACGGGAACCCGTCCGCCTCCAGAAGAAGGACAAACATATGCGCGGCAGCGCACGCTTTGCGAACGCACCTGCTTCAGCCGCGAAGGGGCCTAGCTACTCCAGAACTCCTAAAACCCTCTCAAGAACGCCAACCCACCCGCGAAACTGCGCGAGTGCACTCAACGCTGTATATTAGTAAACCAAAAATTAGGGATTTGTAAACTATAAGCGGACGGATAATTGATCAAGGGGCGGGCGCCGGCCATTCCTTGTCGGCAATTGCTGAAAATTGTTCTTGAGAACCTAAGACTTAACGTCTCCTTTCCAACTCTAGCCATGTCGCAAATGATCAAGGTCGGGCGTGGCAGGCCTCTGGCGGGTGCCAGTTAGAACCACGCATCAACGTTTCTCGATCTTGACGACACCTGGCAAATGGCGGTGAACTATGTCGAGGGGCGTGACGGAACCGCCGCACGGAGCCGACGATTCACAGATGACAAGCCGCAAGCGCCTCTGCCTCAACATGATCGTCAAAAACGAGATGGCGAACCTGCAACGCTGTCTCGGGGCGGTCGTCGACCACATCGACTGCTGGGTCATCGGCGATACCGGCTCGACCGATGGGACCCAGGATTTCATCAAATCTTTCTTCGCTGCCCGCAACCTGCCGGGCGAGTTGCACGAATTCCCATTCCACAATTTCGAGCAGGCGCGCAACGCAGCGCTCGATCATGCCTATGCCTCGCCACTCGCTTACGACTATCTGTTGTTTGACGACGCCGACATGGAACTGGTGGTCGAGGACGCGGGCTTCCGCGAGCAGCTCGACAGCTCGGGCTACCGGCTTCTGCAACGCTCGGATTCCGGCCTGGCCTATTGGAACACGCGCCTGGTCAGGCGCGACGCTGGCGCGCGCTACCACGGCGTGACCCACGAATATCTCGACGTGCCCGAGGGCGTGCAGGAACTGCGCAGTGCCTGGTACAAGGACCACGCCAGCGGATCGAACCGGGTCGACAAGTTCGAACGTGATGCGAAGCTTTTGCTGGAGGCCCTCGAGAAGGATCCGGAAAATCAACGCTACTGGTTCTACTTGGCGCAATCCTATCGCGACGCCGGGCGGACGGCGGAGGCCGCGGTGGCCTACGCCAAACGCGCCGCCATGGGCGGTTGGGACGAGGAAGCGTGGAACGCCCGTCTGCAGGGAGCTCGCTGCCTGCGAAAGCTCGGCGACGAGCCAGGCTTCATCGGCGAGGCTCTTGCCGCCTTCAATCAACGGCCGCAACGTGCCGAGCCGCTCTACGATCTGGCCAGGTTCTACCGCGACAAGGGCATGAACGATGCGAGTGTGCTGTTTGCCGAAGCGGGGCTGGCCATCAAGCGACCCGAACAGGACATCCTGTTTCTCGAGGACTACGTCTACACCACAGGCCTGCTGGAAGAGTTTGCGATCGCCGCGAACTATTCGCGCGATCCCGTGCGCAAGGACCGCGGTTTCGCGGCTTGCAACTGGCTGGCGCTGAATCGAGAGATCGGCGACGGGCCAAGGGACCTGGCGTGGTCCAACCTGTACTTTTATGTCCAGCCCGCCAAGACAATGATGCCGTCCTTCAGCGCGCGCCCAGTTGGCTTCACGGCGCCCGATGGCTATCGGCCATCAAACCCGTCAGTGGCTCGATTGGGCGACCAGATTGTGCTCTTGCAGCGGACGGTTAACTACACGCTGGCCGAAGACAACCTCCAATACGGCACGCCGGGCGGAGCGCCTGTTCACACGCGCAATTTCCTGCTCCGGTTGAATGATGAATTCGCCGTCCAGTCCGCACGCGAGGTTTTGCCGCCGGTTGATATGCCGGAGCCCGCTTACGGCCGGGTTCTCGGATTTGAGGACATGCGTCCGTTCGCCTGGCGCGATGCGCTGTGGGGTGTCTCGTGTGTGCGCGAACTGACACCGGAGGGTTGGTGCGAGCAGGTCGTCGCGCGCATCGACGAGAAAGATTCCTGCCGGCTGACCGACTGGCGCCCGCTCCATCCGGCAGGACCGCGGGTGCACGAGAAGAACTGGATGCCACAAGTCAAGCCCGCCACGGCGGGGGGAGCCGCAGAGAAGCTGCAATTCATCTACCTCTGCGACCCCACCCGGATCGTGGACGAGCGAGGCACGATCGTCAGCGAGATACCTCCCGCGATTGCCGCCCAACGGTTCAGGGGCGGGACCCAGCTGATCGCCTTCGCCGGCGGGTGGCTCGCCTTGATTCATGAAGTGCAGTGGCGGACTGCGGAGAAGCGACGTTACTACCTACACCGGTTCGTCTGGTTCGACGAAGCCAACGCCTTGCAAAAGGTAAGCCGTCCGTTCTTCTTCGACAAAAAAGGCGTTGAATTCGCTGCAGGGCTGGCCTGGCACCCGGACGAAAGGCGTTTGCTGATTTCCTACAGCGTCACCGACAGTGAGTCCTGGATCGCGACCGTCGAGGAGGCGGAGGTGAGATCGTTGCTGCAGGATGTGGATAGTCTGCCATCGGGCGCGGCTGATACAGCGTCCCGGTTGACGCTGGCCTCGCGACATGGCGCGGCGGAAGCAGGGATCAAGCCTGACCGCTCTGACCATGGAGCCATGGGTGACGCAAGCCGGGCACCATCGCAAGGCAAGGACTTTGGGGCCGGCGGCATGAAGTCGACAGACGAAATCTTTCATGAGTTCGCGCCGTTCCTGCGCAACGTCGATTCCCCGCCAGAGCGACGGGAACGATCGCGCCAGTTCGATGCGCGGATTTCTCCGTTCCTGGCCAGCGACGACACCGCGCTTCCGCAAATCAACTGCTTCTACCAAGTGATGTCCGACAAGGCCGAGCATCGTACATTGATCGCGGCCACGACCTCGATGCGGGCGGCGGGCCATCCGGTGCGCGTGTGGAGCTACGCGCCAGAGAAGCTCGCGTTCCTCGTCCCGCATGGGGTCGAAGTCCGCAATGCCGACGACGTCGTGCCGCGGGCCTTGTTCGAGCGGATCGTCTCCGGCTCCGAGATCAGGTATTTCAGCGATATCTTCCGCTACGCCCTGCTGTACGAGCATGGCGGGCTATGGATGGATTCCGACGTCATCCTGCTGCGGCCGTTCCCGTTTCGTGGCGATCATTTCTTCAATCTGCAATGGCGCGGATCGCACAAGGGCCACTTCATCTGCGGCAATGTCATCTATGCCAAGCCCTATAGCCATCACCTCAGGGCGCTGTACGAGTTGTCGATCGAGCGCTTCCACACCGCACACGGCAAGGAATTCGGAGACATCGGCCCCAAGCTTCTGTCCGATTACATTGCCTCCGACGCGGGAGACGCGCTGCGGGAATGGGTGTTCAGCCCGATGTTTTTCAACACCATCGATTGGAATGAGATCGACCGGTTCGAGAAGCCGATAGCGGAATTGGCCGACTACCTGAACGATGACCGTGTGTTCGGCATCCACCTGTGGACGGCACGCAACGAGGCCCGGCCGGCCGGCGAAGGTACGCCGCTGATCTCGTCGCTGATTGACCCACTCGACAGCTTCCCCACGTTCACCAGTCTCGCTGACCGCTTCAATACCGACAAGAATCGGCATACCGGGAACCGACACTGCTACGCCAGAATCTACGATCGCCTGCTGTCGCCCCGGCGCTTGTCCATGCAGCGGCTGATGGAGATTGGCCTGTGCCGTGGTTTGGCCGAGGGCAACCAGACCGAGACCCCATCCGTCTCACTGTGGCAGAGCTATTTTCCGTTCTGCCAGGTGATTGGCGTCGACTTGACTGATTTTTCGCAGCTCAACAATGGACGGTTCAAGTCGTTTGTCGGGGACCAGTCCAAGCTGGACGATCTGCGCCGCGTCGCTGCAAAACTCGAACCGGGATCGCTCGACGTGATCATTGACGACGGCAGCCACGCCTCGTTCGACGAGCAGTTGACGCTCCGAGAGTTCTTCCCCCTGGTCGCCGAGGGCGGCTGGTATTTTCTCGAAGACCTCGACTGGCAGCCGCCGGGCGAGGACCTCGGCAAGATCACGCTGACCAAGACCCTGCTGCGGGAAATCCAGCAGCACGGCAGAGCGCGTTCGGTCGATCCGCTGGGCGTGAGCGCGCTTGCCGATCAGTTCGCCGAGATCCTGTTCTTCGACAGTCATTACGAGTTGAACCGGGCAAAATTGCTCGGTGGCCTAGTGGCTATCCGCAAGGGGGCGTCGGGCTGTCCGCGAGGCAAGATGTATCACGGCATCTTCAGTGAGGGGAATTGATTGAAAGTCGCGGTTTATACTATCGCCTTGAACGAAGCCGCAAACGCGGAGCGGTGGGCCAATTCGGCCGTCGACGCAGACTATCGCATTGTCGCCGACACCGGCAGCACCGACGACACGGTGGAACGGCTGACCGCTGCCGGCGTTACCGTGCACACGATATCGGTCCGTCCATGGCGTTTCGACGACGCCCGTAACGCTGCCATGGCACTGATCCCGCCCGACGTCGATGTCTGCTGTACAATGGACATGGACCGGTATCTTGAGCCCGGCTGGCGGGCCAAGCTTGAGGCCGCCTGGACGTCTGACATGACAAATCTCTTTTGCCGCGTTTCCTATCGAGAGAACGTTGGCAGTCCATTAGAGTTGCGAGGCTGGCCCGCAAAGAATTTTCACCGGCGCTGGGGCTACCGCTTCAAGCGGCCGGTGCACGAAGCGCTGGTCTTCTCTGAAGAGGAAGTGGGCGGCATTTGCGACGAAATCGTTATGTGCGAGGTCCAGGATTGCTCGAAGGCGACTCGGAGCAACTATCTCCCTCTCATGGAATTGGCGCACCAGGAGGATCCGGACGATTCCCAGATCTCCTTTTGGCTTGGTCGCGACTACATGTGGGCCAACCGGCTAGATTTGGGCATCCAGTTGCTTCTGCGTTATCTGGCGCTGCCATCGAGCAATTGGAGCGAAGAGCGCTCCGAGGCCATGCGCTACCTCGCGCGCATGCAGCCAGATAAGCGGATGTTTTGGCTCGAAACGGCAAGGATGGAAGCTCCGCATCGGCGGGAGATCTGGCTCGATTTGGCAGAAGATTTTTACAGCAGGGGCGATTGGTTGAACCTACTTTGGGCGTGCACGAATGGAATCGAGAAGACGCACCGCACCGGAAGCTACCTTGACGACAGGCAATGCTGGGGATCCCGGCTGTTCGACCTAGGCTCGATTGCATCGTCGCATCTTGAAGTGATGGGCCGCGCAATAGAGTGGGGAACGCAGGCGATTGAGCTCGATCCAAACGATCAGCGGCTCAAAGACAATCTGGATTTATTCGTCAAGCGCAGAGCCGCAATTCAGGCCATTGCATGACAGGCCTCGTTACTGCGCTAGGCGGAGCGCTTCAATGAAGATAGCGGTGTATACAATTGCATTGAACGAAGCTGCACACGTCGAGCGTTGGGCTGCCTCGGCCGAGGATGCCGATTATCGCGTTGTGGTAGACACCGGGAGCACCGACGATACCGTCGAGAGGCTGATCCAAGCAGGTGTGACGGTGCATCGGATCGCGGTTCGCCCTTGGCGCTTTGACCTCGCGCGAAACGCAGCCATGGCGCTGATCCCGGCCGATGTTGACGTGTGTTGCACCATGGACATGGATATGTTTCTCGATCCCGGTTGGCGGCCGAAGCTCGAGGCGGCGTGGACACCTGAGACGACGGCGCTGTATTGCCGGATGCTAATTCAATCCGGCGCCGATGACTCACAGCCTTCTCAAGTTTACCCTTCAAAGAGTTTTCACAGGCGGTCGGGATACCGGTTCAAGCGGCCGGTTCATGAGGCGCTTTTTTTTAACGAGCCGGAGGTGACTACCAGCTGCCTGGATATCACAATGCGCCATCTCAGGACCACGGCAACCAACCACGAACGCTATCTATCGATGATGGAACTAGCCTACAAGGAAGAGCCGGGCGACGCACAAATCTGCTTTTGGCTAGGCCGCGAATATATGTGGGCGAACCAGCACGAAAGGGGCAGCGAATTGTTGCAGCGATACCTCTCGCTGCCGACCAGCAAATGGGTGGACGAGCGGTCTGAGGCAATGCGCTACCTTGCACGCATGCAGACCGAACAACGGATGGTATGGCTGGAAAAGGCTCGCATGGAAGCGCCCCATCGCAGGGAGATCTGGCTCGATCTCGCCGAGGAACTGCACGGCCGGGCGGACTGGCCGAATCTGTTCTGGGCTTGCACGCAGGGGATCGGAAAGACGCACCATACGGGGAGTTATCTCGATGACAACAGCTGTTGGGGTTTCCGCTTATTCGATCTGGGTGCGATCGCCGCTTGGCATCTAAACGTGATGGACCTTGCGGTAGAATGGGGACGGAAAGCGCTCGAGCTTGATCCGAGCAATCAACGGCTCAAGAACAACCTCGACTTCTTCGTGCATCGACGCGAGGAGATTAGAGCGGGACGATGACAGACCTCTCTACAGCGCCTCGTGCGCGGCTGTTTACAGCGTTCGGCACGGTCATGTACGTCGACCCCTTCACCGGTGAGTTGCGGCACGGCCCCGTCGAGGGCAGTCCGGCGAACGCATTCTTTGAGCAGGGCAACAGTTCGGAAGGCATGTACCGGCAGGGTCGGCTGATCTATACCGTCAACGGCTCGTCCGAACCGATCACCTGCAACACTGACACCTGTTTTTCCGTGTCACATTCGCAGCCCGAAAGTCACGCAGTCGATCCCACGATATTCGAATTGATTCCCTTAGAGCGTGGTTTGCTGGCGCTGAAGTCCGGCGGGTTGTTTTGGTCGGCCATACCTAACGGCCAAATGAGGCTCAGCGCTCCTGTTTGCAGCACGTGGGAGCTGTTTATCGCTTCGGAGAACTGGTGCACTGAGATCACCGGTTTGAGCGGTGATCTATTGCGTACCGCTGGACCTGAATTCGACAAGAGAGGGATGCATAGCTACATAATTCATCCGATCATACGAGCTAGGGCTAATAGGAGTTCTAAAAGGCCAAGGGTACTTATATACGGTTATACCAAGTGGTCACACGGCAGAGTATACTACGATATAATGTGCAAATTAAATGATATTGGATTTATAGTTGATATTCTTGATTGGCAGGTCAACAACGTCGATCATGTAGAGCATCTCTCTAAATACTACGACTTGTGGATGAGTGCGCTGGACGGGGTGTCCACCTTAGTGGATCAATATAAAATTCCCTACGATCGAATTATCGCGATATCTCACCATGAATTCGACATACGTATGCTTATCGAACAGAAGGGTAAAGAGGTATTCGATAAGTTTGCAAACTATGGTGTAGTTAGTGAATCGTTGTATTCGGCTTCGATGATGTTAGGCATATCGAGAATGCCGGAGGTCGCGCCGCTCGGAATTGACTATCAGAGCTTCTTTAGTCCTTTGCCAGAACGGCTAACGACAGTTGGCTACGCAACATCGATGTCCGTAGAGACGTATGGCGTGGAGTGGAAGCGCGGATATCTTGCCGAAGCAGCGGCGCAGGATGCCGGGTTGATATTCAAGGTGGCTGGCTCAACTGCAAACCAGATTTCATTCCACGATATGCCAACATTCTATCGGAGCGTCGATGCAGTTGTAACAAGTTCGGTTAACGAGTCTGGCCCGTTATCGGTTATGGAAGGGGCGGCTGCGGGAAGGCTCGTAATCGGTACATCTGTGGGCCACTTTCCTCTCAAGGCTTATCAAGGTGGCGGCATCATTGCGCCGCTCGAGCCCAGCAAATTCAAGGCCTTCACCAGTGCCACTCTACGCTACTATAAGGACAATCCTGCTGCCTTCGCGGAAAGGTGCTATGCGACGAGGGAAGCTGCGCGAAAGTTCGACTGGCAATACTCGATTGACGAGTGGGCCGATCTGATCGAAAGACCAGGATCGGCTGCCAAATCTGCTCGCTCAGCTGCTCAAACCTATGTCGACCACGGGTCAATTAGCCTTACGCCTGTCGCCTCGCGGTCAAACGCCGAAGCTGGATCATCATTGATTCACTTGATAAATTTGGACCGCAGCATTACTCGACTTTCTAAATATCAAGCCAATAATCCGCATCTTGTTAGAAATACCCTGAGAGTGCCAGCAATTGACGGTGCGTCCACTGATCGAAGTCAACTAATAAAGGAAGGAATTATTACCGAAGACTGCGCCTATCTTCCAGGTTCTCTGGGATGCGCTTTGTCTCACATCAATCTGTGGAGGTTGGCGGTTTCAGAAAATAAGGTGATCACTATTTTTGAAGATGATGTTCGTTCGTCATTTGATTTTCTTCCGGAATCCGCCCGCATTCTCTCGAACGCACCAGCGGACTGGGAAATGATAAAGTGGGGGTTCTTATTTGATCCGCTGTTTCTATGGCTAGATTTTAGCTTTTCGAAAGCTAAGCTTGAATTTTATGATCGTCGATACAGCAAGCAAGGACATTTGTTCCAATCCGACAAATCCTCTAGAACTCTTATCAAGATAGCACATTCTTTCGGCCTGCAGGCTTACTCAGTTACGCCAAAGGGCGCGCGGAAACTTCTCGAAAAATGTCTGCCTCTGAAGAAAAGAACTATTCCATTTCCAGGAACTGGAGTGATCCTTGAGGATACGGGTATAGACTGCGCCATGTGTGCGGCGTATTGCTCGATGCAAGCGTTCATCTGCATGCCGCCGCTTGTCATCGCAGATGACGAACAGCCTTCGGATCGGGTGGCGGCAGACCAGAAAACGGGTTCATCTGGCTCTTAGCCGACCTTTGGGCAATTTTGCATCATTTTGAACGCTTGACCCATCTAGGCTCCATCCTTGTTTGTGCTTCTATTTTATAGGCACTAGAAAATAGTTATTGTCAAATGGTAGACTATCACTGACCACATAGTGGAATTCTGTGCACCAATCCTCCAGTTTCTGCCGACTCTGTGGCCATACTTCAATCAATATATCCGGGCGCCAGAACTCTATCGTCTTCGACAGGCCGTTCAATATCTCAAATTCCGCACCTTCTACGTCGATTTTGATGAATCCGACAGGCTGCTTATGGACAACGTCGTCACCGCGAATACATTTTATGCCGCCTTGCTTATCAGGCAGTAATTGGGCTCTGCCCATGTTGTCCAGAGCAGGATAGAACACCCGCATTTGACCATTTTGAGCTCCAAGTGCCAGCCCGATGTAATCTGTATTGACATTTATACAATTGTTTAAAGAAAGATTAATATTCAGTATTGCGATTGCGTCGGGATTTGCCTCGAAGGCTATAACCTGTCGTGGGTTGCAGAACTTAGAGACAAAAACGCAGTGGTTTCCAATGTTCGCACCTATATCGAGAAATATCTTGTCAGCATCGTATTGTTTGCGGATAAGATTTAATGCACTTCTGTCGTAAAAGTCTCCCCGACACAAAAACGACTGAACGTAATCATTCCTATCCGTAATAAGGAAGCTGATCATCTGCCCGTCTAAGAGGTGTCTAATTATAGTTCCGCTAATTTCGAATGGGTGTCCCCGAGTGTGGAAGCGCTCCCAAGTATTGCACTCAAGTCGAGATAAAGTCACGCGGCCGTCAAGCTCTGCACATAGAAACATTCTATCGTGGCCTAGTGCGAACTCATTGTTATCCAAAGCAAAGAAAGAGAGTGCATCGCTCCAAACAGAAAGATCATTGCTTACGGAATCCAGCTTACCCGAGTCGATGGTTGACGAAAATGTAGCGAGGTATACTAGCTGACGTGAGGAGCTCTTATCCACAAACTTAAGGTTTGCTACTGCGCCGTCGCGCATTAGCACAACGTTCGATGGGCAGTTTTGGAAGGAGCCGTGCCTGAGCTCACCTGATAAAATATCGACAAAAAGCGTCGTCCCGTGAGAAGTGAACACTCGCTCAGCTGAGCTGATCTGATCGCGCAAAGGGTCCATCTCGACGACGTCGTTTGAGTTTGAGCCAGACTACCCCAGTTTGAACCCTTTGCCAAAATGTGAATCGTGCTAAAGCCCTCAATTGGCCTTGAATTATCTCGCAGGCAAGGTGATGTCGCGGTAGGGCACGCCCCCTTTAGAAGAAATGCCTTTTCATCGCGAACTTTTGGGTTGGAGCCAAGGTAGGTCGGCAACGTCCGGATTTGATTTTTCGGGCGGGTCGGGGTCAACGAAGTGGTGGGTTGCTCTATTGTCTTTCGGGTATTGGAGATGGAGCGTCGAACTTTTATTACAATGTGGCTGGGCCTGGTATCCGCAGGTCCAACTTTTCCGGCGTCAATGCGTTGGGCTGGTTTGGAAGCGAGGCAATCACCGGTGCTGAAGGAAATTTCATTGACCGCGCCCTCTGCCTCCCTCCTCACCGCCCCCATCGAACTCGCCGGCGATTGGGGCCACATGCTGCCGCGCGCGGCCGATCAGGTTGTCGAGCGCATGCGGCATGCCTGCCTGGATGGTGTCCGCCTCGTCTCCGACCGCCAGCCCAGCCGCCTGCGCGTCGACGAACACGCTTCCGGCCCACCGGCGGTCTGGCTGCATCCGGACGGCAGCAGCATGGCGTGGATCATTGTCGACATAGGCGAGCGGGACTGGTCGAAGCTGGCCTACCAATTCGGGCACGAGCTCGGCCATGTCACGGCCAACAGCTGGCAGGCCGACGCCAAGCCGGCGCCGCCCTGCCAGTGGCTCGAGGAAGCGATGGTCGAGGCGTTCTCGCTGCGCGGGCTGGGGCGCCTGGCGAAAGGCTGGAAGGAGAACCCGCCCTTCGCCGGGGACAACGCGTTCGGCGATGCCATTGCCGAGTATCGTCAGAACATCATCCGGGGCTATACCGCGCTCGCCGACAGCCAGGGGCTGACCCGCGACGCCGCGGCGTGGTTCACTACTCATCGCCGCGAGATCGAAATACCCGGCCTCAATCCATTCGCCCAGGCAATGTCGGTGACCATCCTTGCCGAATACGACCGCGCGCCCGAGTGCGTCGAGGCGCTGGGCGCACTCAACCGCTGGCCCGGCCGCACCGGTGTCCCGATCGATGAGTATCTGAAGCGATGGCAGGCGAGTTGTGCGGAACTGCAAGCCTCGCCCCGACTACCGGTGCGTCTGCGCGAGCTGTTGCGCATCGCGTGATCAGCCCAAGCCGGCGAGTATTGTCACCTGGGATCGTCACGCGCGAAATAAAGTGCGGACCCGTCCGCTCGCAGGCTCAAGCGCTCTCGACCGCGCGCGC
This sequence comes from Mesorhizobium sp. B2-1-8, assembly GCF_006442545.2. Classification (NCBI taxonomy): domain Bacteria; kingdom Pseudomonadati; phylum Pseudomonadota; class Alphaproteobacteria; order Hyphomicrobiales; family Phyllobacteriaceae; genus Mesorhizobium; species Mesorhizobium sp. B2-1-8. Next base: position 6,072,175 of record NZ_CP083952.1, on the reverse strand, counting down.
CAATGGCCGCTCCCATTGCGAGCGGAATTTCGCACCGATTGCACCGCCCATAAGCTGCAGCCAGTCATGCTGGGTCGCGCCGGAAGGTGTTCATCGACACCGTTTGCGGCAGTTGCCATGAATGCGCTGCGTATTGTGATACCTATTCAGAATTTTTGTTCAAAAAAGTAAATAGAAACAAATGCTGCATGTATCGTGTCGATCCCGGCCAACGGCACCATCGGGCTCTCGTTTAAGCCATTGCAGTCGAATCTCTTCGTGCGCACCAGATGTCTAAACGAACCGAAATCCAGCGCCTTGGCCTGGTGTTGAAGGGCAGCTTTGCGCCCGATCTCTGCCATGAGAGACGCGCTTTGAGGGTTCCCGAAAGCAGACGTCGCGGCAACCAAGTTGAGAGTCTCGGGCGAGCGTATTCGACTAGATGCGGTTCTAACCGCCTTGCACGGTAAGTGAGTATTTTGGCCTGCCGCGAGAATCGCACTCCCAAAAACAATCTGGCAAACCTCCGCAACCGCTGACGCCGGACCAGACGAGGCGCCATCGAGCCTCAACCCTGCAGCTCCATTCGGCCGCGTTGAATTGCCCGAGAGGTCGGCGCCCGCGATAGCGGGTCCCATCGAGAACAATGTCATGCCGGTAACGCAAATTGAAAGCAGGCCAGTGGCAAATGGTCCTGCCGCCGGGTTAGAATATTAGGCTTGCCTAATTTGAACCGGAGACCACGAGAATGCAGCAGGCGAAACAAATCCTGGTGACTGGGGGGGCAGGGTTTCTGGGATCATTTTTGTGCGAGCGGCTGCTCGCTGAAGGTCATGAGGTTGCTTGTGTCGACAATTTCTTCACAGGGAGCCGAAGAAACGTCTCCCATCTGCTCGACAACAGATCGTTCGAGGTCATTCGTCATGACGTGACATTTCCACTCTACGTAGAAGTTGCCGAAATCTACAACCTTGCTTGTCCCGCGAGCCCCGTCCACTATCAGTTCGATCCCGTTCAGACGACCAAAACCAGCGTCCATGGTGCGATCAATATGCTGGGGTTGGCCAAGCGGGTTCGCGCAAAGATTCTGCAGGCGTCCACCTCCGAAATTTACGGCGACCCTGAAGTTCATCCGCAAACAGAGGACTATTGGGGCAGAGTGAACCCGATTGGCCCTCGTTCGTGCTACGACGAAGGCAAGCGATGCGCCGAAACCCTGTTTTTCGACTATTGGCGACAGCACAAGCTGAGGATCAAGGTAGCGCGTATTTTCAATACTTACGGACCGAGGATGCGTCCAGATGACGGCCGTGTCGTTTCCAACTTCATCGTGCAGGCCCTGCAAAACAAGCCGATAACGGTATACGGCACCGGCGAGCAGACTCGTTCGTTCTGCTATGTCGAGGATCTTATCGACGGTTTGGTTCGCCTTATGCAGACGCCCGACGATGTCACCGGTCCTGTCAATCTCGGCAATCCGGTCGAATTCACCGTGCTTGAACTCGCAAATCTTGTGATCGAACTTACCGGAAGTCGATCGAAAATCAGGTTTTCACCTCTGCCCGTCGACGACCCAAAGCAGCGGCAGCCCGATATCGGGTATGCTGCGCGCGAACTCGAATGGAAACCAAGAGTCGCATTGCGTAATGGCCTTGCCCAGACCATTGCGTATTTCGAGGACCTGGCTTCGTCTGGGCATGCCCGGCACGCCGCCGCCGAATGAAGACAGTCCTGGTCACTGGCGGGGCCGGCTATATCGGGTCGCACTGCTGCAAGGCGTTCGCCCAATCCGGATGGTCGGTTATTGCCTACGACAATCTCTCGCGGGGCTGGCGCGACGCGGTCAAGTGGGGACCGTTGATCGAGGCAGATATTTCCGACGCCGCGGCCGTGGCGGGAGCCCTCCACCAGTTTCGGCCGGACGTGGTGGCTCATTTCGCTGCTTACGCTTATGTCGGCGAATCCGTCGAGCGGCCGGATCTTTACTACCGGAACAACAGTTTCGGGACCCTGGTCTTGCTCGAGGAAATGCTGAAGGCCGGCCTGGACAAGCTGATCTTTTCGAGTACCTGCGCATCTTATGGTATTCCAGTTCGTTTTCCGATTGACGAGATGCACCCGCAGTCGCCCGTCAATCCCTACGGGTGGTCGAAATTCATCATCGAAAGGATGGTGGAGGATCTATCGGTTGCTCGTGGCCTCGACGCGGTCGTGCTTCGGTATTTCAACGCTGCCGGATGCGATCCCGACGGCGAAATCGGCGAAAGGCATGAACCCGAAACACATGTCGTTCCGCTTGCCATTGAAGCCGCACTGAGGCCTGACCGCATTTTTACCATCAACGGCACCGATTTCGACACCCGCGACGGAACCGCAGTGAGAGACTACATCCACGTTGTCGATCTCGCCCGCGCCCACGTGCTGGCAGCGGAAAAGCTTCTCGGCGACAAGGGCGTCCACGTGTACAATCTCGGAACCGGGGCGGGTACGACGGTGAACGAACTGGTCGACGCTGTGAGCCGAACTTCGGGGGTGCGCCTCCCGGTAGCTTACGGGCCGCGCAGACCGGGCGACCCTCCCGCGCTTGTTGCCGCCGCCGGCAAGGCCGAGCGGGAACTCGGCTGGGTGCCCGAGCAATCCGGTATCGACAGGATCGTCGAGACGGCGCTGGCGTGGTACCGTAGCCGGCAGTAATGATCTTTCACAAGAGGCGCTACCGCGCGGTCAACCAACGATCAAGAGCGCCAGAAACTGCGCCGAGCGAGAAGTTTTCCTCTATCCGCTTCCGCGCCGCTTGGCCGAGGCGGTTCCGCATTCCCGGATCATCCTTCAGCTTCTTCAGTGCGTGCGCAATTTCTGCCGGCTGATCCCTCCGAACAATGAGACCGCCGGATGCTTCGCCGTTTTCCAAAATGTCGGGCAAACCCTGTGCGTCGGTAGCAATGACCGGAAGGCTACAGGCCATCGCCTCCAACGGTGCGACTGGCATGCCTTCGATGCGGGAGGCCGTGACATAGGCATCCGCCGCTGAAAGCCAATGCCGGATCATCGATCGATCCGTGGTGTAGTGGGAAAGCCATCTTGCATTCGGCAATTTGGCCTCGCTCAACAGCCTGGCAAAGACGTCTCGGTCCTGCCCCGAGCCAATGATAACCAGTTCCGATGAGGCGTCGCCGGCAAAGAAGGACCAGGCTTTCAGGAGCACATCGAGCCCTTTCCGACGAATGTCGATGCGTCCGTGGTTGACGACGACGAAAACCTCACACGCCAACCCGAGGGCTTGCCGCGCTTGCTGGCGCCCTATCGCTTTCCATTCGCTGGAATCGATCGGGTTGGCGATATTTGCGATGTTGAGGGCAATGTGCGGGTAGGCTTTGGCGACACGTTCACGCTCCGCAGCCGATGCAATGATCAAGCCGCTGCAGGCACGGAGCGACGCCTGTCTGGCAATCGCCTCAATCCAGGAGAGCGTCCGGTCTCCGCCCTGGAAGGTTGCGTAGAGTGGAATGCGCATGCGGCGCGCCAACCAGGCAAGCGCATCAAAGCGGGTGTACTCATATTCTTGAACGAGAATTACGTCGCATTGCGACCGGGCGAGAACCTTGCGGAACGCCGGGAGCGGCGTCGCGGCCCAGCGTCGCAGACTGTGAGCCGCTGCCGAGTGACCTTGGCGCGCGCGTCTGCCAGGAACAATCCAGATCGGAACGCCCGTTCCGGCATGGTAGTGGCACTCTATCTCCGAAGCGTGCTCAGAAGCGCAAACAATGACCGGTCTGTGTCCGGCTAGCTGTAGGGCGGAGGCGTAGCCAAACAGCCATCCGCCGGTCATCTGTTCGACGAAATCCTTGAGCCGCAACCCTATCGGATCGAGGAATTCCTCAACGACGTCACCCCACGGAAAGAGAGCGATGACAAGGGAAGCGCGGCTGATCATGAGAATTCATTTGCGCCAGGAAAAGGCCGTCTCCGTGCCGCGTGTCGAGCGTTGGTGCAGCGCGTAGCCGACGGCCGTTATGGGCGCTGCGAGAGCGTAAAGTAGGTTGCGGCGACGGCGTCCAAGACGAGAAAATGCGATGTCGTGAAAGAGTGCCGTCACCGGGTTGATGAACGTGGCCCGGCGCTCCGGCGCACTGTCGAAGAGAGCTGCGAGTTCCGGATCCCGGTAGCCGCGCCGGACGTGACCCCATTCCTGCATCAGTTCGCTCTCATGCGGGCAATAGGGCTTCATGATGCGGAAATACGGGTAATGCCAGTCGGCATGCGGCGTCGAGACAAGAACATACCCGCCGGGTCGCACGACCCTCAAGGCCTCTTGTGCCGCGCTGCGGTCATCCTCGATATGTTCAAGCACGTCAAAGAGCGTCGCGACGTCGAAGCTGTCATCCGGGAAGGGGAGGTCACAGGCATCGCCGCAGACGAAGGTCGACCTTGCCCAATCTGGCTGGTGCTTGCCCAACTCGGGATCGAGATCGAGGGTAACGATGTCCGCCTTCGGGTAGAGGATGCTTGCCAGTCCGCTGCGGCCGCCCCCAATTTCCAATATCCGCCCAGGCCCCTCGATCGTCACGGGCGCAACGCGATGAATCGCCCGCATCTTCTCACGGTAAAAAAGGCCGTCCGTCAGGCTGTTTGGAAATGGATTTCGAGACAGGAACTGTCCGAGCGACGCCTTGCGGATCATCGGGTTTTCCTCAGCCAATTTGATGTTCGCCGTTTTCGCCAGCCGAAACGCAAGAGAAACTGGAGACCCGCCAGCCAGCCTTGGACTTCTGCCGCCAGGATTCCGATCCTGCCGGGGGGGCCTTCGAAAAGCGTCTTGACGAATGTTCTCACGAAATATGCGGGTAGCTGCTTCCAGATACGGTCGATGTTTCCGCGGTCCCCGAAATTATCATATTGCGCGACGAGAGCTGCGACGTGGCCCTTCATATAGGCCTTCATCTGCCGCCTAAAGCCCGGCCAGTCGCGGCGATGATGATGGAAGACGACGGCCCGGGGTTCATAAAGGCAAGCCCCTCCTGTTGCCAGAAGCCGGTACCATAGCTCCGAATCCTCCGAACATCCGGCAGCACCGGCGCCGAGGCGCTCGTCGAACGAGCCTACCCGATCGAAGGCGGATCGCCGAAAGGCCATATTGGCCCCGGCGCCGATTTTCCAGACATGCGCTCCGCTTGGCCGAGTCTCCTCGAAGAAGCGTTGGTCGAAGATAAGCGGCACGAAGGTAGCTCCAAAACCGCCCATGTCGAACTGGAAGCGGCGTTGGGCAATCGTATCGAGCCGGGCTGGCAGCACCAGGCCGGTCAATGCCTCGACGTCCCACTCTGCAAAGGCACGCGCGATTTCGGCAGTCCAGCCCGGATGGACCTCGACGTCGTCATCTGTGAAGGCGATGATATCGCGACGGCTTGCACGAATGCCGGCGGATCGGGCAGCGCTCAGCCCGGGGCGTGGCTCGTGAACGTAACGGATGTCGGGGAAGTGGATACATACTGGCCATGCATTGGCGTCGCGCGAATTGTCAACGACGATGACTTCGCCGGGAGCGCTGCGCTGCCTGGCAATACTTTGAAGGCACTGCGCCAGCGCGGGGCCGCGATCACGCGTACAAATGACCACCGAGACGTGCTGCGCGGGCGCGGACGACGCAGTTGCTAGCTCATCGAGGCACCCGACAAGATCCTTGGCATCGAGCGCCGCAGTCAAAGAGAGCACGGACTTTGGGCATCCTTCATAAGTCGCCCGCAACGGGGCGCCCAGTCTGATGCTGCGGGCAGCCAATTGTGCTGCCGAAAATTCCGCTGCAAGCTGCCTCAAGCGTGCCTCTGTGTATGGCAATTCGTCAGGCAAGGACGCTCGCATTCCCAGCGGCAAGTCCTTCCACCAAAAAATCGACAGCGAAGGAGTATCGCCCGCATCGACGTCCGCATCGGGAGAGCCGAGATCGATTTGCCTGATACGGAAGGCGCCGCCACTCACTGGTTCAGCTCCCGAATCGCCTGCACGCGGACACGCGAGCGATCATATTCGCCTGCAAGGCCGTGAATGCCGCCCCACAGCTCTGCAATGGCGAAACCGAAATCCCGACCTTGAAGCTTGCGCACCGCGCGTGCCAGCGCTTTCAGCCGATCGAAGAACCACCAGCGAACCATGGCGCGGTGCCGTGCTCTGAGCGCTGCGTCAGTCCGACGGCTTTTGACAAGGAAGGCCATCATACCAAGACCCCACGTCCAATATTGCCGTCTCAATTGGTCGATCGTCTCGCGGTGCTCATGGTAAACCGCGTACTCTGGTTCGTAGACCATGGACCGGCCTGAACGCAGCACGCGATAGAAAATGTCGAGATCGCCACCGCCAGGCAGCGGTGCTCCAGTGTCGAGCGCTTCGTCAAACCCTCCGAGCGAAAGGAGCAGTGTGCGGTCGAAGGCCATGTTGCAGCCAGCGCCGAGAATACCAGACCCGACCGGATGCAGCGGGTTGTCAAATCGGGCGTTGTGGAATTCATTGCGGTTGAAGCCGCGGCCGAATCCGCCTCGCTGTTCGAAAAAGATCTGGGCCTCTGTGTCGAGGCGAAGCGGCAGCACCAAGCCGGTAAAGCCGCCGGCACCGGGATGATCCCGGCAAACCTTGGCAAGGCCCTCAAGCCAGTTGCGATCAACGACCACGTCATCGTCCAGATAGGCGATCATGCTGCCCGTGGCAGAACGAACAGCTGCGTTTCGTGCAAAATCAAGCCCGGCCCTCGGCTCGAGAACATAACGAATGTCTTTGAAGCGCTGGACGGCTTCGCGTGTAGCCGAATCCGCGGACGCATTGTCCACGACCAGGATTTCGACGAACGGAAAAGCGGACTTCCGGCGGATATCGTCGAGCGAAGCCAGCAGCCGGGAAAGACGTTCGGCGCGGTCTTTCGTACAAATCGCGATTGAGAGGCTCGGCAATGCCGGCTCCGCTACCGGTCTTCGTCGCCGCAACTCCTCTTCCATTTTGGCAACGAGAATACGGGGGGCGAAGCGTTGATCGGCAATGGATCTCAGTCTTTCCGCCGAAAGAACCCCCGTGGTGGGGAGTGTGATCATCTCGAACCCGACAAGCCGGTTCTGCCAGCGGGCAATGAGACCAACGCCATCCTGCTGCGGCCCAAGCTCAATCGGCGCCAGCGGACTTGACAACTCGACGTCGACAATTTTGTAGCCCATCGTCTTAGTTCGTTCCCACGGCAACACGTCCGTGTTGAAACCCGTGAAGTTTTGAAAAATGACCCGGTCGCTTCAGGAGTTGATCCGGCGAACCGACTTCGATCACCCGTCCTTTGGACATGACGATGATCTGGTCGGCGGCCTGGACGGTCGACAGGCGGTGAGCAATGACCACAACGGTGCGATTGTGCGAGTACTGCTCGAGCGCGATCTGGAATGCCTGTTCCGTCTCAACGTCGAGCGCATTCGTGGCTTCGTCCAACAGGAGAATGTCGGGGTTGCGAAGAATGGTACGGGCAAGTGCAATCCGCTGCCTTTGGCCGCCCGACAGGCGCATTCCCTGGTCGCCGATCTGCGTTTCATAGCCCTCCGGAAGCGAGCAGATGAAATCGTCCGCCTTTGCTATGCGGGCCGCCTCGCGCAGGTCGTGCTGATTGGTATCGAAATCGCCGTAGGCGATATTGGCCGCGATGGTATCGTTGAAGAGGTACACTTCCTGAGACATCAACGACAGTCGCTTGCGCCAACTGCGCAACTCGAAACCCGAAAGCCGCACGCCGTCGGCAAGCACTTCCCCTGAAGTAGGGTCCATAAAGCGAAAGAGCAGCACCATGAGGGTCGACTTGCCGGCACCCGACTCTCCAACAATGGCTGTGGTCTTGCCGGCGGGAATGCTGAAGGAGACGTCGTGCAGTGCAAGTGGCTGATCTGGCGCATAACGAAAGGAGACGCCGCGGAATTCCACTGCTGTCGTGAGTGCAGGGGCTGACAGATTGCCTTGGCTGAGAAAGGGCGTTTGCGTTGTGCGCAGAAAATCGTCCACATCGTCTATAGCGCCGGCAAGCCCGTCCAGCGCGATCTTCGATTGCAGCAATTCCCGCGTTGGACCCTGAAGGCGATAAAGGAGCGACAGGAAAGCGGCGAGCGCCGCGATTCCTATGCTTGCGGACTCTGCAATGACGACGAGTGCGCCGATCAGAACCGTGATCGATACCTCGGACACCGGCCCGGGAGTAGCCCAAAGCATGTCGAGCCTCAGTAGGCGGCGCCGTACCCTGTCCGATGTCTTAAGGAACCGATCTTGCTCGTAGTCTTCTTGTGCGAAGGCACGGATCAACTGCAGTGAATTTATGCTTTCCCACATCCTGAGGCCGAACTGCTTGTTTTCTTCGACGACGGCCTTGCCGGTCTCGTCCGCACGTCGCGTGGCCAGGCGAATGGCCATTGCACCGAAGAGCAGAAAAATCATGGAAAAAAAGGTCAATCGAACCGAGATCAAGAGCATCAAGAGAACGAAGACCACGAAGGTGCAAAAGCAGATCATCAAGCGATAGGCCAGGCTCAGCCCTTGGCTGACCTTCCAGGTGTTATTGGCAATCGTCGTGATGATGTCCGATCGTCTGTTTTCGACCCGGTAATCGATGCACGAACTTATCGTCTGATCAAAAACCCTGGATCGCAACCGATGCGCAACGAGGCCGTCGACATATCTGGTCACCCAGGTGTTGATAAGGTGGACCGCATTTTTGAGAATGATGCTGACACACAGCGCTCCGACCAGGAACGCGGTTAGGCGATGCTGCGGAATGGACGACAGGAGCTGGTCAAATACCGGCTGCCATCGACCGGATTGAGGTGGCGAGGCTCCGAGGCTCTGCAGCAACGGGATGAACAGGACGAGACCGGCACCTTCCAGAACCGCCGCAACCAGTCCAAGCCCCACCACAGTCGGTCCAGCCCACGCTGGCGCTGCTGACAGGCGAAAAAGCCGCCGCAATTGCATGAACAGGTTCACCAGATCCTCTCTGCGTAGTGAGGCTGGAACTCGGCGTTCTTGTTTTGCACCCTCTTCACTCGAATTTTGATCCAGCGCGGGACCAATCTGGCCCGGCAATAAATGTCCAGCATGTTCGGCAGACGAGAAATAGCCGTGCCCGGCTCCAGGACAAAGAGTCTCTTGAACAGGTCGTACGCTGCGGAAAGCCGTCCGCAGATCAACGCTCTCACGGCGAGCCAATGCAGCATGTCGACCAGATGATCATCGAGCTCGCCCCCGAATTCCGGGTATTTTTCGCGAAATTCGGCGAGCACAATTTCACACGAACGAAGCATCTGCATGACATCGCTCGACATGTTGATGTTTGTCATTCGGTAGCCCACGAGGTGCTGACGAACGACGCGGAACTCGTAATGTTCCGCGATTCTAAGGCACATCAGCAGGTCTTCGCAGCCTTGTGCGTTCCTGGCCCTCAAGGAAGGATCAAAGCCTCCTACGCGCTCAAATGCGGAGCGTCGAACCAGCATCGAGCTTCCGTTGCCGACAAAATTCGTCCTGCACATGCGTTGGAGGACGCGACCCTCGGCGTCGGGTCGGTTATGCAATGAGAATACCCGGCCATCGCCGTCTATATCGGCAAACCAGCAATATGCCAGGCCTGCAGAAGAGCCACCCTGCTGCAAGGCACACATCTGAAGCGCGATTTTGGATGGGGCCCAAAGATCATCCGCATCAATGAACGCGAGGAACCTCGCATCGGTAGAAGCAGCGCCTCGGTTGCGAGCTTTCGCGACGCCGGCGTTTGACTGCTCTACCAGGCGTATGCGCCGATCTTGTTCGGCATAAGAGGCCACAATTGAAGCAGACAGATCCGTCGACCCGTCGTCGACCACGATGATGTCAAGGGCCTGATAGTCTTGCCTGCAGATGCTGTTCAGGGTCGCACGAATGGTTCGTTCGGCATTGAACATCGGCACCACAACGCCCACCGTGGCATTGTCTCGGATCATGGGCCTCTGTTTCTCCGCGACAATTGGCTATGCAGGTGTTGTGACGGCGAGGCCGCCGAGCTTCTCGATGACGCGGCGCCACCGGCCGCGCCTTCGGAGCAGACATTCGCGCTGGCGCGCAGATTCTTTGCCGCAAAACCCAAAGCGGCGTCACCTCCCGAAACCAGCGTGCTGCATTGCTGCTGCACCGCACACCAAATTATACTGCAATGCACCAAATTGCTAATTTAAATATCTCTAAAGTAGGCCCTCCCAAATCAGTTTTTTTTACGGTCGGAAACAGCAATTGAAGGCACCCGGAAGGTCACTAGTCCCGGCTGCCACGGCGGCTGCTCATACGAAGCGCACCATAGAGCTGCCGCCCCTAATCCTTTGCGACCTCGCCTTTGTGCTGCCGGCGCGACAGAATTGGCGACTGCATCATGCGCTCGAGCATTGACAGCAGCCGTAATCGCTGTGGCGTGGTGATGGCCGCCATTTTGGCAGAGGCCTCCTTCAGAGCTCTTTTCGCAGGACGATGCGCGCCGCGCCAGGAAGCGCGTCGGGGCGCTCGCCCTGCCGATCGGGTGTCATCTGCAAAGAGCTTGAGGGCGAAGACAAACGGCACGGCGGAACCGCCCGAGCGGGGCTCGGTCGAATTGATTCGCCAAGTTCAGTATGAAAGCGTACAAAAAAGGGTCGTCAGCAGCACAATACGGGCGTTGACGCTTGGGAGCGACCATCGCACTCCTGCCCCAGCGTGAGGCTAGGATGTCATGGCGAAAGACCCTGAACGCCCCGGTCTAGCGGCCGAAGTCGTGCGTGCACTTGCCCGGGAATCGGGCGCTACGGAACAGCAGATACGTGACATAGTGTTGCTGATAGGGTTCGACCGCTCCTCGATCCTCAGGGAAGCTCGCCTTCTGGCGAAGGATGGATAGCCGACGAACTTGCGATTTTTCCACAGCAGCTACTGTCGGTTTCATACCGAGACCGCCGCCTGCCTAGTGCTGGCCGGGTAGGACAGTCTATGTTTTGCCACCGTCCGCTCGTTCGAGGGGCGCGGGCGGCCGAGAGATCCTAGTGCTCTTGCCCAGGTGGAGAGCATTTCGTGGATCGCAAGGTTCTGCAGGCCAAGAGCGAGTTGTTGCGCCGGATGAGCGCGGACGATTTCGAACGGCTGCGGCCGCATCTCAAGAGCGTTTTTCTGGAGTTGCGATCGCCGTTGGAGAACGAAGGCCAAAAAATCGAGGCCGTCTATTTCTTGGAGAGTGGCATCGCATCGGTCGTGGCCAAGGCTTCGGCGACGGCGGAAGCAGAGGTCGGAATAATCGGCTTCGAAGGCATGACCGGTTCGGCGCTGATCATGGGCGACGACCTGGCAAGCTTCGATTGTTACGTCCAGTCCACCAGTGAAGCGCTACGGATGAGCGCCGCGCCATTCCTCGAGGCCTTGGAAGATAGCCCTACCTTGCGGCCGTTCCTGTTGCGCTACGTCCAATATCTCCATATCCAGACGAGCTACACGGCATCGATCAACGCGCGGCACAGCCTGGAGGTCCGGCTGGCGAGATGGCTTCTGATGTGCAGCGACCGAACCGTCGGTGACAGGCTTACGATAACCCACGAATTCCTTTCCGTCATGCTGGGCGTCAGACGCCCCGGGGTTACCGTGGGGCTTCAGACAATCGAGAGTCATGGCTACATCCGAGCCCGCCGCGGCGAAATCACGATCCGGGATCGGCAAGGTCTCATGATGCTGGCACGGGACTCTTACGGCCCTCCCGAGCTGCAATACCGCCGGCTGGTCGGGGACCTCGGTTCAAAGAACCCGTCGAGGCAGGACCGTCCGCTCAACTGACCGCCATCGCTGCCGGGTTGCAGGGCCGGAATTGCGGGAATGGCCGACGCGGCGATGCCGGTGACGGCACATTGCCTAAGCCCGCGTCGGCCATTGCGGCATGGTTTGAGAATGCCGCCTAGCCAATCTAGTCGTCCAGGGAAGACTGACAATAAAGGTCAAAGGGTTGGTAAGAAGCGTACGAAACTTAGCACGCCCACGCTTCGCGTGCGCCGAACCGTCATTGATCGGCATTGCCCAGGCAATCACAAGTCCTTGAACGAAAACTGTTCCCGGAACCTCTCAACTCCAGGTTTGTTTGAAGCCCAGGTGCCATCTGGAGCAGGGGTGGAGAAGGTCCATGGTCAATTCGCGATCAATGCCGGTGGTCGCCAGGCGTCCGATCTATCGGGCGCCAATGGCGATCGCAAATGCCTGTTTCATCGGCACGCTCCTGACTGACCTCGCTTATTGGCGGACCGCGGAGATGATGTGGGCCGATTTTTCCGCATGGCTATTGTTGGCCGGTCTGGTGATGGGTGCGCTTGCGGTGATTGCGGCACTTGTTGATCTCTTCACCGGTCGGATGTTCCCAGTACGCTGGGCCTATCTGTTCGGCAGCCTGGTGGTGCTTGTGCTGTCGCTCTTCAACGCGCTGGTGCACAGTCGTGACGCCTGGACGTCGGTCGTGCCGACAGGGCTCATCCTCTCCGCGGCGGCAGTGATCGTCATGCTTCTCGTGTGGCTGCTGCGGTGGAGCACCGGCCGCGCTCCCGTGGAGGCGGTCGAATGAGCGCCATGCGGGTTTCCAACAGACACATCCGGCATGCCATGGGGTTGGGCCTGCTGTGCGGATCGCTTCTGGCATTGCCTGCCTGCAGCGACGACGACCCAGACCCAAGCGGCCAGGTCGGGCCGAACCCGACACTGCCCGAACCGACGCAATATCTGGTTCCGCCAATGCATGTCGCTTCGATCATTGGCTGGAAACAGGATGACAAACCCACGGTTGCGAAGGGGTTGCAGATCCAGGCATTCGCCAAGGGATTGAAGCATCCGCGCTCGCTCTACACCTTGCCGAATGGCGACATTCTCGTGGTCGAGTCCGTGGCACCGCCCGCCGCCGCGATCAAGCGTCCGAAGGACTTGATCATGGGCTGGATCGAGTCCATGGCGACGTCGGGCGGCGGCACCGAAGGAAGCAACCGCATAACCTTGCTGCGCGATACGAACGGCGATGGTGTGCCCGATGTCCAGGGCGTCTTCCTCGACCATCTCAATTCGCCCTTCGGTGTGGCTCTGGTCGGCAACGACCTCTATGTCGCCAACACGGACGCCATCGTGCGCTATCCCTACAAGCCAGGCGATACCAAGATCACCGCGCCGGGCACCGTGCTGACGCCGCTGCCCGGCGGCCCGATCGATCACCACTGGACCAAATCTCTCGTCGCCAGCCCGGACGGATCGCTGCTTTATGTCGGCGTCGGCTCCAACAGCAACATCACCGAGAACGGCATCCAGGCGGAAAAGGACCGCGCCGCCATCTGGGAGGTCGACAGGGCGACGGGCCGTTCGCGCATTTTCGCAAGCGGGCTGCGCAATCCGAACGGTTTGAGTTGGGAGCCGCAGAGCGGAGCCCTTTGGGCCGTCATCAACGAGCGCGACGAACTCGGCCCCAATCTGGTTCCCGACTACATGACTTCGGTCAAGGACGGCGCGTTTTATGGCTGGCCCTACAGCTACTATGGCCAGCATGTCGATCCGCGGGTGATGCCGCAGCGGCCCGACCTGGTCGCCAAGGCGATCCCCCCGGACTATGCACTGAGCTCCCATGTCGCGCCCTTGGGCCTGGCATTTTACACCGGTACCAATCTGCCCGAATCCTATCGCAATGGCGCGTTTGTCGGCGAACATGGCAGCTGGAACCGCAAGCGCTTCAACGGCTACAAGGTCGTTTTCATACCATTCAATGGAGGTCATCCCGACGGCAAGCCTCAGAACGTTGTCACCGGTTTCCTTGACAATGACAACAAGGCGCATGGCCGGCCCGTGGGCGTTGCCGTCGACAAGTTGGGTGCTTTGTTGATTGCGGACGATGTCGGAAACACGGTCTGGCGCGTGACTGCGGCAGCTCGGTAGCCGTTCGGGTCGTATGCGCAGGTAGAGCGCGCGGTGATTTCGGCACGACTTGGTAAAAACCGTACAGTGAAAAGTCGTCAAATTTAAATGACGGAACCTCGTTCCGCGTGAAAATTCCGCATTGGCTGATGCTTGGGAGGAAGCCGTGCACAGTAGCCAGCACAAAAGCAAAGTCGGAACCCAGATCGAGGTCGTCGAAGGGTGCGGCGAATGGTTCGTCCGCGTGATATGCGACGGTCAGGAAACCACCTGCCAATTCGAGCTCGAATCCTTCGCCCTGGCCTATGCCGAGGGCCAAAGGCTTCGGTTGAAGCTGGCTGGTATCAAGCGCCTTTAATACCTGCTACCAAATAGAGCAGTCCATGTCGGCAAATGTCGAACCGACAAATGTCGCGGCGTCGGTGGACGCCATTCTCGACGAGTTGCAGAACGGCCCCTTTTCATCGATGCAAGCCGCCATTGCCATGCTGCGGGAGCGGACCGGTACAGAGCGATCGGATGCAGATCTAAAGGCTTGATCACCAAGAAGGTTGCTGTGCGGGGCATTCAGTTTTTTGAAGAGAAAAGCAGCACCGCACATTGAGCCAAGGCCGTCTATCTCGGCTCATTGTTCATGCTCAGATAGGTAGGGTCGAACTCGGCAATCCCGGCAAGTTGCTCCCAGTCCAGAATGGTGACCGTATGGTTCGTCCAGGTAATCACCTTGATCTTCTTCAGGCCCCCGATCACCCGGTTCATGTGCACGACCGACAACCCGAGTACATCGGCCATTTCAGCCTGTGACAGCGGTAGATGGAAGCTCATGCCGTCGGTGCGTTTCACCGCCTGCAGGCGCACGAACAGTTCGCATATGAGATGGGCCAGATGCGAGGTCTTGGAGCGGCGGCCCATTGCCACGATCCATTCGCGATGAATGGCGCCATCGACCAGCGTGTCAAGCCACAACAGCCGGGCCAGGTGAGGAGCCTGTTCGGTGATGGCTTTCAGCTTGTTGTGATCCGCGAACATCACCCGGCAAGGGGCAAGTGCGACGATACCGTGATCCATGGTCTTGAGCAAAAAGGCGTGGAGATCTACAAAGTCGCCGGGCACCTGCAAGGACGTGAACTGCCGGCCGCCGTCCTCGAGCACCTTATAGCGTGCCGCCAGGCCGTCCAGCAGCATGGTGCTATAGCTTGGCCGGGATCCCACTCCGACCAGGTCCTGCCCCTTTTCGAACTCCCGTCCAAAAGAAACCGTTTCGGCCAACAAGGCCTTCTCTTCGTCCGCGAGAGTGTCGTGCTGGCCGAGTTGCAGGTAGAGAGACTCTAACATGATAGCCTCGAAACGATCGGGGTTGAAACGCCGATCGCCGGTTGTCTCGGACGCAAGCATGGCAGCCGGACCGCAGGCCTTCGGAAGATGGCGGACACTATCAATCGGCAGCCTGGCCGCACTCTGGTGCAAGCGCCGGAGCGGATAGGGAACCACCAGCGCCGCCGAATATTTAGCACGCTAAGGTGTCCAAGGCTGCCCGAAAATGAAACTGTATCATTTCGATCTTTGGCGATGGCCTGGTGCCGGACGACGATGGCCAGCCGTTCGAATCGCGAGAACAGGCGAGGGCGGAAGCCATTCGCATCTTGCAGGATATCGCTCGTGACGAAATGCCGGATCGCGATCTGGTCAAGATCACCGTCAAGGTTCGCAATGAGGCGGGCGCCCAGGTGTTCGAGGCATCGCTTGTCCTGACCGCCGGGTGGAGCGCGTGAACTTGATCCGGTCAGCGTGAGAGTCGCTCTGGAATTTGCACCACATTTTCCGATCCAGGCAGATCGAAGGCCATGGCCAACCGACGCGCGGAGGCCATTTCCACGATCAGCTCTTCAATCGAACGATCCGGCAAACCCGTCTTCACTTTCTGCCTTACCCTTGCTGTGAGTTCATGAACCCGGACAGGCGCGAAAAGCGGGCTGTCGTCCAGCAACCTGCTGATTTCAATCACCACATCGGCGTCAATGTCTTTCGGCAATTCCCGCATGGGCGTCACCTTGGTCTCGAAGCGACCCGAAGGCGATCAGGCATCGCGCACCAGAAGCGTGCCGGCCGCGGATCGATCGTCGGATTCATAAAACCATCCGCCCGGCGCGTCACGAAAAAACATGGTACGAAAATTACCAAACGGGTTGGTCCCCGTAATCATGCATCTTGGCCAAATCGCGCGGCTACGGGCATCGACCGGTGGCGCATGTGGCATGCCGTGGCGCGTTTGCCGCCAGCATCCCTGCATTCACTTGGTGAACTCGTCGTCAAGAATGCGCAGCGCCTCTTCATATCTGGCCGTGGATGCTCCGATCTGCCGTGATTGCCAGATATTGTCGGTCAGATCCGCCCGTTTTACCGGCAGCGCCAATGGGTTCGATGCAGCCCGGCGTACGAATGCGAAATAGTCCTCGCCTTCTCTGCGTGTCATGGCATCGACCGCTGCGGCGATCGTCGGTCCGAAGCCTGCCTCTTCGAGTCTGGTCCGGTTCCAGCCGTCGCTTTTTTCCAGGACGTCGTGCAGATAGGCGACGACTTTCTGGTCCATCGTCTCGACGGCGTCGACCACTCGACGGCAATGATCGATATAGGGGCCTCCTGTCTTGTCGTGCTGCGATGCATGGGCCTGCTCCGCAATCTTGGCCGCCCGATAGAAAATACTCATCACATGATCTCCGCCCTTTCGGCCAGCGAGCCGCGTTGCCTTCAGGCACCACACCCGCTTCCTGGTTTCGCATGCGATCCGCCCCGCAGCAAAACGCTGGCCGCCGGTGTCGGTTCCTGTGCCTTTTGCAGGAGCGGTTCCCGCACGGGACACCCGTCTCTTCGAGCGCCATGGCATCGAGGCCGCTTCGGTCGATGGGCCGACGGAAATGGACCGGCCAGGGGTCCCAGAACTAGGCCGCCGATCGGTGATGGACCGCTTCGGTTTCGACGAAGCAATGGGCAGAAAAAGACTTCTTTTTGCGATCCGGCCCGAATGCTCTCTTGCGGACCTTAGAACACGCAAGGCTCGCTTGGGAGGCGACGCCCAAACAAGAGCGGCTGCCAAAACAAGAGCCGGCATACGCCGCTTGAATGAGGCCGATGCCGGCAACAGCCATAGGGGAACCACGACGATGAAGACTTTCCGAAATCGCCTGATGAGCGCGGTCGGCGCAGGCTTGCTGGGCTTGGGGCTTGCCGCTCCTGCCAACGCGGGCGCCATTCGCCTTGGCATGACGACCTGGGTGGGCTACGGCCCGTTGTTTCTTGCCCGCGACCTTGGTTACTTCAAGGAAGCCGGCGTCGATGTCGACCTGAAGGTCATAGAAGAATCAGCGCTTTACATGGCGGCGGTCGCCGGTGGCGATCTCGATGGCGCCGCCTCCACCGTCGACGAGCTGATGAAATACCGCTCGGACGATCTCTGTTTCAAATATGTCCTGGCGCTCGACGACAGCCACGGCGGTGATGGCGTCGTCACACAACCCGACGTCAAGTCGCTCAAGGATCTGAAGGGCCAGCAGGTGGCCTTGAACGAGGGCTCCGTTTCCGAATTCTGGTTCAATGTGCTGCTGAAAAAGGAAGGCATGACCGAGGACGACGTCACCATCACCAACATGACCGCCGATGACGCGGCGACAGCCTTCATCGCCGGCCAGGTTCCCGCCGCCGTGACCTGGGAGCCGCACCTCACCGAAGTCCGCAAGGGCGGCAAGGGAAAGGTGCTGATCGATTCCACGACCACCCCTGGCCTGATCGTGGATGTGATCGCCCTCAAATGCGATCTCATCGAAAAGCATCCCGAGGACGTAAAGGCCCTCGTCAAGGGCTATTACAAGGCGGTCGAATTCATCAAGACCAATCCGGAAAAGGCCTATGAGATCATGGCCAAGGGCATTGGCGGCTATCTCGAAAAGCCAGAGGATTTCGCGGCCGGCGCCAAAGGCGTGCGCTATTACGACCGCGATCGTAACCTGGAGTTCTTCGGCACGCCGCAGAAGAGCGAGGCGTCCGAGCTGGTGAACTTCGCGCAGGACATCTGGGGCAAGGCCGGCAAGCTCAAGATGACGATCGACGCGAAAACCATCCTCGACACCGATTTCATCAAGGAGCAGTGAGCCTTCGAGAAACCGGGGTCGCTCCGTCTGGGCCGAGCCCGGTTTTCGGCAGGCCAGAGCTTCGCGCTTCAGAAGATCAACGGAGGCCACGCCATGGCACAGAGGCGGACGGCGTGGACGCGCCTGACGACCCCATTCGCCAACATTCCCGCCAGCACGGCAACAACACTCGCGCTGGCGATGTGGGTGGTCGTGATCGGCGGCTGGGCTCTTCTGTCCTACGGCCGCGTCGTGCCGAACATGTTCCTGCCGACGCCCGGAACCGTGCTGCAGACGACCTATCGCATGTCTCTGGACGGCAGCCTCTTCTATCACACTTTGACCAGCGCCAAGGTGGTGATCCTGGGCTTCATCGTCTCCTCGCTGATCTCGGTACCCCTGGGGCTGTGGATGGGAACCTACCGGGTGGTGCAGGCGCCCCTGGAACCCTTGGTCAACTTCATCCGCTACCTGCCCGTGACCTCCTTCGTGCCCCTGTTCATCCTTTGGATCGGCATTGGTATCGAACAGCGCATAGCGGTCATCTTCTTCGGCACCTTCTTCCAGCAACTGGTGATGATTTCCGACTGCGCGCGCAGCGTATCCAGGGATTTGGTCAACGCCTCCTACACTCTGGGCACCAAGCGCAGCGAAGCCGTGTGGCACATCATTTTCCCGGCCGCGCTTCCAGCGATCCTCGACACGCTTCGTGTCACCATGGGCTGGGCCTGGACCTATCTGGTCGTGGCCGAGCTCGTCGCCGCGTCGAGCGGCCTCGGCTATATCAGCCTGAAGGCGATGCGAGGCTTCCAGGTCGACGTGATCTTCATGGCGATCGCCGCGATCGGGCTTCTGGGGCTCATCACAGACACGGCGTTCCGCATTATCCGGGCGAGGGTCGCGCCATGGGCATCCTGATGTTGAACGCAAACTCGCAAACCGCAGTCGGATCAAGGGTAGCAATGAGCGAGACCATCAAGGCGAACGATCTGGCCGGCACGGCCGCGACGACCGGCGATCCGCGCTCGACCGGTACGACGATGGCCATCGAAGACGTGACATTGCGTTACGGCGACGCCAACGGCGTGCTGGCTCTGGACGATGTGTCGCTGAAGGTGGCCAAGAACGAGTTCTGCGTCATCGTCGGCCCTTCGGGATGCGGCAAATCCAGCCTGCTCTACCTTGCGGCCGGCCTCAATGACGCGACTTCGGGCAGCATCAAGGTCGATGGCGGGGAAGTGATCGAACCCGGCCCCGACAGAGGCATGGTGTTCCAGAGCTACACCTTGTTTCCCTGGCTCACCGTGCGCGCCAACATCGAGTATGGGCCCAAGCGCAAGGGCCTGCCGGCGGGGCGGCGCAAGCAGATCGTCGACCAGTATCTCGACGAAGTCGGCCTCGCGCCCTTTGCCGACCACTACCCCGCCCAGCTTTCCGGCGGCATGAAGCAACGCGTGGCGATCGCGCGCGCCCTTGCCAACGACCCGGCCGTTCTGTTGATGGACGAGCCCTTCGGCGCCTTGGACAGCCAGACTCGCGGCACCATGCAGAAACTGCTTTTGCGCGTCTGGGAGAGGCAGCAAAAGACCGTGCTGTTCGTTACCCACGACATAGACGAGGCGCTCGTCCTGGGTGATCGTGTCCTGGTGATGACGGCCAGGCCCGGCAAGATCAAGGCCGAGATCAAGGTCGACATTCCCAGGCCGCGCTCGATGGATGTGATCCTCGAACCCGAGTTCATCGCGCTCAAGCGCCGCATCCTCGGCCTTTTGCACGACGAGATCGACGAGGATCATTGATGCATGTTACCCAAACGCATGCCCACGGGCTCTTCCCGAGGGTGTGCGGCGGTCTTGGGAGAACGACGTGCTTGGTTGGCGCAGTTCAGTGATACCAGACGCTGAGCCGCCCTCAAATCCCGAAGGCGAGGCGGTCTTTATCTTTCGCCCTGATGCGCCGAGCCCAGGATCATCTCCGAGGCCTTCTGTCCGATCATCATGCTTGGCGCGTTGGTGTTGCCGCCGATCAGCTTCGGCATGACTGACGCATCGGCGACCCGGAGCCCGTCCACGCCTCGCACCTTCAGCGTCGCCGGATCAACGACCGCCATCGCGTCCGTCCCCATCTTGCAGGTCCCGACAGGGTGGTAGACGGTCAGCGCTTCGGCGCGCAGATAGGCGAGGATCTCGTCGTCGCTGCGGACATCCTTGCCCGGAAGCATTTCCTTGCCGCGCACTGGATCGAACTCGGACGCGGCGAGGATCTTGCGCGCGATCTTGATGCCTTCGACAAGCACCATGGCGTCGTCTTCATCGGCGAAGAAGCGGTGGTCGATGAGAACGTCGCGGCGAGAACTGTCCCGTGACAATCTGATCTCGCCCACGCTTTTCGGTCTGAGCACGCAGGTGTGAATGGCATAGCCGTGGCCGTATTCGATGAGCCTGCCGCGATGGCTGCGATAGCCCGGCACGAAGTGGAACTGAATGTCGGGCAGGCCGTTCGCATGCCTGGTTCTCGCAAAGCCGCCGGCCTCGACGTAATTGGTTGTGAGCATTCCCTTGCGGCGCGCGAAATACTGGAAGGGCGCTGCGGCGATGCGGGGCAGGTTGGCAAGCGACAGGCCGAGCGTCCTGGTGCTCCTGGAGCGCACGGTGATCATGCCGTCTATATGATCCTGCAGGTTCTTGCCGACACCCGGCAGGTCGAGAACCGGCGTGATGCCGATCTGCCGAAGCTCCTTCGCGGCGCCGATGCCGGACGCCATCAGGATCTTGGGTGAGTTGATGGCCCCGGCACAGAGCACGATCTCGCGGCTCGCCGCGAGTATTTTCTGCTGGCCGTCATGGCGCACGCGCAGTCCGGTCGCGCGCCCTTCGGCGATGACGATGTCGATCACCTCGCGTGCGCTGAGCAGCGTCAGGTTCTTGCGATCGAGCACCGGCCGCATGAAAGCGGTGAAGCTGCTGAAGCGCTGGCCCCGGTTCTGCGTGACGTTGTAGATCCCGACGCCGAACTGGCTCTCGGCATTGAAGTCTCCGTTGGCGGGCAGGCCGGCACGTTCGCCAGCCCTGACGAACATGCCGGAAAGCACGTTCGGATCGCGCGGATTGTCGACCATGAGCTCGCCGTCCGTGCCGTGATAGCGCGGGTCCTGGGCGACCAGGTTGCGCTCAAGCTTCCTGAACACAGGCAGCACGTCGCTGTAGGCCCAGCCTGTGCAGCCGAGCCCGGCCCACTCGTCATAGTCGTCCGCGGCGCCGCGAATATAGACCATCGAGTTGATCGAGCTCGATCCGCCCAGCGCCTTGCCCCGGTTGACCGGAATGCTGCGGTTGTTGAGATGGGGCTGTTGCACGCCAACGAAACAATAGTCGTAATTCGGGTTGCCATAGAGCGACAGGATGCCTGCCGGCACCTTTACCCGCAGGCTGTTGTCGCTGCCGCCGGCCTCTATCAGGCACACTCTGGCCGAAGGATCGGCGCTCAGCCGATTGGCCACCACGCAGCCGGCCGAACCCGCTCCGACGACGATGTAATCATAGCTCTCGGTCTTCATGCCGGCCCCTCGAGAATGCCGGCGCCCGAGGCATCGCGGAACGGGCCGCCGCGGTAGCGCATCCCTCCGCAACCAGTTCCGTGCCGACCCATGCCCGGCTTCGCCCGCCACCTCATGCGGCGCTGCGGATCCGACCGCTGAAACTGTAGATGCGTCTATCGGCGCGAGAAATTCGGAAATGGTTACGCGTGACTTCGGAGATTCGTTATGGGCGCCCACCGGCACGTGCTGCTACTTGTGAGCGCCAATAACGAGACGACCGGATGACACACGGCCTGTCTGGAACACGGTGAAATGGATCACCCCGGGCTGCATCCGCTAGCCGCCGGAAATCGGCTTTCGTCCCGTGCGGCAGGAGCTGTCGGATGGTCAGGAGAGGACTGGGCATGTCGGTCGAGACGATAGACACGCTTGTCGTTGGCGGCGGCCAGGCGGGGGTGGCCATGAGCGAGCACCTGAGCAAATGCGGGGTACCTCATCTCGTTCTCGAACGCGGCCGCATTGCCGAGCGCTGGCGCTCGCAGCGGTGGGACTCCCTCGTTGCCAATGGCCCGGCCTGGCACGACCGCTTCCCGGGCATGGAGTTTCCGATTACGGGTCCCGATGGCTTTCCCTCCAAGGAGGAGGTTGCCGACTATTTTGTCGCTTACGCAAAGAAGATCGATGCGCCGATCCGCAGCGGCGTCGAGGTCAGGCTTGTGCAAAGAAATGTCGGTCGGCCCGGATTCCGGGTCGAGACGTCCGATGGCGTGATCGAGGCAAACAGCATCGTCGCCGCGACCGGACCTTTCCAGGTCCCCGTCATTCCGTCCGTTGTGCCGGCGGAGACGGGCATCCTGCAAATCCATTCCAGCGCGTATCGCAATCCCGCGCAATTGCCAAAGGGCGCGGTGCTGGTGGTCGGAGCGGGATCGTCGGGCGTGCAGATCGCGGACGAGCTCCAGCGCGCGGGAAGGCGCGTCTATCTTTCGGTCGGCCCGCACGACCGCCCGCCGCGGGCCTATCGCGGGCGCGACTTCTGTTGGTGGCTGGGCGTTCTCGGTAAATGGGACCTCGAAACCCCGGGACCAGGCACCGAACATGTCACGATCGCGGTGAGTGGCGCGCGCGGCGGCGAAACGATCGATTTCCGCCGTCTGGCCGCGCAAGGGCTTACCTTGGTCGGCATGACGAGGACCTACCAAGATGGACTGATGAGCTTCGCGCCTGATCTTGCGAAAAACATTGCCCGCGGCGACACCAATCTGATGTCGCTGCTGGACGAAGCCGACGCCTATGTCGCGCGCAACGGTCTCGACCTTCCGGAAGAGCCTGCCGCACGCCGGATCGAACCGGATCCGGAATGCATGACGCATCCGATCCGCGAACTGCACATGGCCGAGGCCGGGATAGCGGCGATCATCTGGGCGACGGGCTTTGCCGCCGATTACAGCTGGCTCAAGGTCGACGCCTTTGACGAGAAGGGCCGGCCAAGGCACCAGCGCGGCGTCTCGACAGAGCCAGGAATCTATTTCCTGGGGTTGCCCTGGCAGTCGCGAAGGGGTTCCAGTTTCATATGGGGCGTATGGCACGACGCCAAGCACGTCGCCGATCGTATTTCGACGCAGCGAAAATATCTGGCCTACCACGCGGCCGCGAAGCGCGAGTCCGTGGACGCCTGACCAAGCCGACGACAGCCGCGAGCCGACCTGATGGAGACCAACATGGCGCATAAGCGAATTCGCACCTTCAACACCAAGGATACCTATCCCGAGCAGAAGCTCGACAACGATCTGTGCCAGGCGGTCGTCACGCGGGGCGGCCGCACGATCTATCTGCGCGGCCAGTGCCCGCAGGATCTCGACACCGCCAAGACCATCGAGAGCCATGATCCGGTCGAGCAGACCCACAAGGTCATGCAGAACATCAAGCAGCTCATCGAGGAATGCGGTGGGACGATGGAGCATCTGGTGAAGGTGGTGATCTATCTGACAGATGTACGCCATCGCGAAGCCGTCTACCGGACGATGGGCGAATACATCAAAGGCGTGCATCCGGTTTCGACCGGCCTAGTCGTGTCAGCCCTGGCGCGGCCGGAATGGCTGGTCGAGATCGACGGCACTGCCGTAATTCCGGACTGAGCGCCATGACCTTCTCCATCGTGGCACGGTGCCGGCGCACCGGTATGTTCGGAGTGGCGGTGTCTTCGTCATCTCCCGCGGTCGCGGCCCGCTGCGCCTATGCGCAGGCGGGCGTCGGGGCGGTTGCCAGCCAGAACGTCACGGACCCGACGCTCGGGCCACGAGCGCTCGAGCTGATGGCGCGGGGCGCCTCCGCCACTGAGGCCGTCGCGATCCTGAAGCGTACGGCCGCTTTCAGCGAATACCGGCAGGT
The DNA here is from genome assembly GCF_006442545.2 of Mesorhizobium sp. B2-1-8. Lineage (NCBI taxonomy): Bacteria > Pseudomonadati > Pseudomonadota > Alphaproteobacteria > Hyphomicrobiales > Phyllobacteriaceae > Mesorhizobium > Mesorhizobium sp. B2-1-8. The sequence goes on along the minus strand of NZ_CP083952.1, from coordinate 6,048,223 downwards.
CCTGGCGGTCGACGCGGCTGGCGGCAGCGCAATCCATTCGGGGCCGAAAGCGCTCGGCATCTGGGCCGAGGCGCGCGGCGAGGACGTCGCCTGCGGCGGCAACCTGCTTGCCAGCGATAGGGTTCCGCAAGCCATGGTGGACGCCTTTCTCGCCTCCGAAGGCGATCTCGGCGACCGGCTGATCGCCACCATGCGCGCCGCGCTCGAGGCCGGCGGCGAGGCGGGACCTGTCCGCTCCGCCGGCATGAAGCTGGTGCGCGATGTCTCATGGCCCGTCGCCGACCTGCGTTGCGACTGGACGGAGGAGTGTCCGATCGAGCAGTTGGCGACGCTGTGGGATATCTACAAGCCCCAGCTCGATGCCTATGTCACGCGCGCCCTCAATCCGTCTGGTGCGCCGAGCTACGGCGTTCCCGGTGACGAGTAGTCCCGACAATCTGGAGCCGGCATGAGCGAACTCAGTCATAAGGATTGGATCGGCAAGGCGTCGGCGATCCGTTTTCGCGACGGCGCGTTCATCGACGGCAAGACGATGCCCGCGCGCTCCGGCCGGACGTTCACCAGCATCAATCCGGCCACGGGAGCAACGCTCGCCGAGGTGGCCTCCTGCGGCGAAGAGGAAATCGATCTTGCCGTCGCCGCGGCGCGACGCAGCTTCGAAGCCAGCGGCTGGTCGCGAGCGAACCCTCGGCATCGCAAGCAGGTGCTGCTGCGGCTGGCGGAATTGCTGCGCGAGAACCTGCAGGAGCTGGCGCTGCTGGAATCGCTGGATATGGGCAAACTGGTCAAGGACGCCGCGACCATCGACGTGCCGGGATCGGCGGCGATCTTCCAGTGGTACGGCGAAGCGATAGACAAGGTCTATGACGAGGTGGCGCCGACGGGCCGGGGTGACCTCGCTTTGGTGCGGCGGGAACCGCTTGGGGTCGTGGGCGCCGTCGTGCCATGGAACTTTCCGCTCGACATGGCGACCTGGAAATGCGCGCCCGCGCTGGCCGCTGGCAATTCGGTGGTGCTGAAACCCGCCGAGCAATCGCCCTTCTCGGCGCTCAGGCTGGCCGAGCTTGCCATGGAGGCGGGCCTGCCCGCCGGCGTGCTCAATGTGGTGCCCGGCCTCGGCGAGACGGCCGGCCAGGCGCTTGGCCGCCATATGGATGTGGATTGCCTTGCCTTCACGGGATCGACCGCCGTCGGCAAGATGTTCCTGCAATATTCCGGCCAGTCGAACATGAAGCAGGTCTGGCTGGAGACCGGTGGCAAGAGCCCCAATCTGGTGTTCGCCGATTGCGGCGATCTGGACGCGGCCGCCGACATGGCCGCCTTCGGCATCTTCTTCAACCAGGGACAGGTATGCTCGGCCAATTCCCGGCTTCTGGTGGAGCGCCGCATCAAGGATGCGCTGGTCGAGAAACTGGCGCAGCGGGCAGCGGCGACCCAACCCGGCGATCCGCTCGACCCCGCATCCAGGATGGGTGCGATGGTGGACGCGCGCCACGCCGCGACCGTCATGCGTTTCATCGATGGCGGCAAGAAGTCGGCGCGGCTGGTGACCGGCGGCGACCGGGTCGCCGTCGACGGGCGCGGCAGTTTCGTGCAGCCCACGATCTTCGACGATGTCTCGCCCGACGACCCGCTTGCCCGCGACGAGATATTCGGTCCGGTCCTGTCGGTGATCGCCTTCGACACCGAAGACGACGCGCTTCGCATCGCCAACGACAGCGTCTATGGCCTGGCTGCATCGGTGTGGACCGACAGCCTGTCGCGGGCGCATCGCCTCGCGGAAAGGCTGCGCGTGGGCACGGTTTCCGTGAACACCGTCGATGCGCTGAGCCCGATGACTCCCTTCGGCGGGTTCAAGCAGTCCGGCTTCGGGCGCGACCTGTCGCTGCATGCGCTCGACAAATACACCGCGCTGAAGACCACCTGGATAAAGTATTGAGAAGCGGCCGCGACTTGATCACCGGCCGCAAACCGGCAACATAGCCACCATGCCGCTCCGCTTCACGCTCAGACAACTCGAATATTTCGTCGCCGTTGGCGAAGCGGGTTCGATCGCCAAGGCGGCCGAGCAGGTGAATGTCTCGCCGCCGTCGATCTCGGCGTCGATCGCTCAGCTCGAAGCCGAGTTCGGTGTCCAGCTTTTCGTGCGCAAGCACTCGCATGCCCTGGCGCTGACCGCGGGCGGGCGCCTGTTCCTAAAAGAAGCCGCGCGCCTGCTCAACGACGCGGACGCGCTGCACGATATCGCCGGTGATATCGCCGAAAAGGTGCGCGGACCGCTGGCGATCGGCTGCCTGCTCACTTTCGCGCAGATCGTGCTGCCGGCGTTGCGCAAGAAATTCGAGGACGCCTATCCCGATGTGCGCGTCAGGCAATTCGAGCGCAACCAGGGACAATTGTTCGAGATGCTTCAGCGTGGCGAGATAGACGCCGCGCTGACCTACGATCTGGAGCTGTCGCAAGACATGACCTTCGAGCCGCTGATGCAGTTGCCGGCCTATGTGATGCTGCCGGCCGCGCATCGCCTGGCGGCAAAGGCAGGCATCACAGCCGAGGAACTGGTCGATGAGCCGATGGTGCTGCTCGATCTGCCCTACAGCAGGGAATATTTCCTGTCGGCTTTCCAGCCCAGGGGCCTGCGGCCCAAGATCGTCGAGCGCACCGGCGACATCGCCGTGATGCGCTCGATGGTCGCCAATGGCTTCGGCTACGGCATCGCCAATATGCGGCCGCTCAACACCATGTCGCCGGACGGGAAATTACTGGTCTTCGTGCCTTTGCTGGGCGACCTCCGACCGCTCACAATAGGAATTGCCTTGCCGAACGCCGAGCATCGCACGCTGACAGTGCAGGCCTTCATCGACCACTGCCGCCGCTTCGTCGTCGAGCAGGGCGTCTTCGGCACCGAACGGGTCGTGAAGTGAGGGCTGCCATGCGGCTCACGGCCAGCCATCGGTGAGCCGTTCCAGCAATCTGTCCAGCATCCCGTCGCAACGCCGCAACTGTTCGACGCTGACAAATTCGTCCGGCTTGTGTCCCTGCGCCATGGAGCCCGGCCCGCAGACGACGGCAGGCGTGCCGAGATCGCGGCTGAACAATCCGCCTTCCGTGCCGAACGCGACTTTCATCGTGTCGTTGGCACCGGTCAGCGATTTGACGAAGGCCACCGCCTCCGATGCGGCCGGCGTGTCGAGGCCCGGATAGGTGTTGGTGATCTCGATGTCGATCGCGGCCTCGGCAGCGATCGAAGCGGCGTCCTGCGCAATGCGTGCCGCGGCGTCGCGAAGCCTGTCCAGAATGCCGGCGGCATCATCGGCGGCAATGTTGCGGATCTCGAAATCGACCTGGCACAGGTTGGGCACGATGTTGAGCGCGACGCCGGCATTGATCCTGCCGACATGTACCGTCGTGTAGGGAATGTCGTAGTCGCCGTCGCGGGCGCCGTCGCGGGCCAGCCGTTCCTGTTCGTCACGCAAGGCACGCACGAAATCGCACCCGAGGTGGATGGCATTGAGCGCCAGCGGGGCGAGCGCCGAATGACCTTCGCGTCCCCTGCAGACGGCGCGGGCGGCAAGCTTGCCCTTGTGCCCGGTCGCCACCTGCATGTTGGTCGGCTCGCCGACGATGCACAGCAACGGGCGTTGCGGCACCGCGCTCAGCATTTCGATCAGGTCGCGCATGCCCAAGCAGCCGACCTCCTCGTCATAGGAGAGCGCCAGATGCAACGGTGTCCGAAGCGCCATCTTGGAAGCCCTGACGCAGGCGGCGAGCGCAGAGGCCACAAAACCCTTCATGTCGGCCGCGCCGCGTCCGTAAAGCTTGCCGTCGCGCTCGGTCATTTGGAACGGCGGCAGCGTCCAGTTCTGGCCGTCGACGGGGACGACGTCGGTGTGGCCGGAGAGCATCACACCGGGCCTGCCGGGCGGGCCGATGGTGGCAAAGAGATTGGCCTTGTGCCCATCCGCGCTGTGGACGATCTGGCAGGCAATGCCGCTCGCCACGAGCAAGTCGGCCGCATAGCCGATCAGATCGAGGTTGGAGTCGCGGCTTACCGTCGGGAAGGCGATCAGCCGTTCGAGGATCCTGATACTGTCCATTTTCCTGTCTCTCGGTAGGGTCCCGGCTGTCTAGCATCATGCCGCCGATGCTCTGAAGTCGCATTTC